>NZ_QTPZ01000002.1:0-413191 GCF_003853505.1 Burkholderia sp. Bp9015 | reverse complement strand
ATCGAGTGCTTACTGTCGATTTGCATATCGTGGATTTCACCATGCTACCTGCGGTGAACGTCGGGAGAGATGTTGTTTCGTTGTCGACGATCTACGATCTGACACCGAATGACCCTTCTTGGCCGGCTGCTGTCCGATGCGGATGCCCGCGCCCGACCCGGAACGGCCCCACGGTGATCCCGGAAAGCGGTCACTCAATGTACCTCGCCTTCGGCTTGCCACACGCCGAAAACAGTGAACTGGTGGGTGTCGAGCAGTCCTTCTGGAACCTCTGGAGCAAGCCGGGCCACCAGGTCGCGCAACCCCACGTGCTCATGCTGACGTCCATAGGCAACGCAACACCTGAATGCCGCGGCATCGCGCCTCCTGCAGCAGCTACGGCGTGTACTGTCAGCTTCTGGTGGATGAGGAGCCTCTGCGTCGGGCGTCGATATCCGCGTACCGATGTTTTTCGTTCGTCCGCAGAACCCAACGCCGAAGCCGAAGACCGGACGGCCAAACCCGCGTGTTTCCCCTCAGGAAAACCCTGATCGGCTCAGACAGTCCACCGGTTTTCAGCCGAT
Organism: Burkholderia sp. Bp9015; assembly: GCF_003853505.1. Lineage (NCBI taxonomy): Bacteria > Pseudomonadati > Pseudomonadota > Betaproteobacteria > Burkholderiales > Burkholderiaceae > Burkholderia > Burkholderia sp. Bp9015. Next base: position 412,628 of record NZ_QTPZ01000002.1, on the reverse strand, counting down.
TTTCCCCCCACCGAAAGCAGCCGCACCGCACCCCCGCCCAAGCAACACCCCGGACCCGCAAGACCGCGCTCCAGCAAGCCTCTCAGCCCGTATACCTAGCCAAAAAAGGTATGGCGCACCGCAATATCACGCATCTTCAGGCGATTTTCAATACCTACCAGGTATCAAAAAACGAAACCAAAAGTATTGGACGCTCCATTTCCCCGCCGCGTATAAATCCGTCCCATGAACTCCCCACACGCAGCGTGCCCCATGTCCCCAGTCACCATCGAACGCATTGAAACCCGCCTCGTCGACCTGCCGACGATCCGTCCGCACAAGCTGTCGGTCGCCACGATGCACGGCCAGACGCTGATGCTGGTGAAGGTGACCTGCAGCGACGGCGTGACGGGCCTCGGCGAAGGCACGACGATCGCCGGGATGGCCTACGGCCCGGAAAGCCCGGAGGCGATGAAGCTCGCGATCGACGCGTATCTCGCACCCGCGATCATCGGCCGCGACGCGACGCGCATCCAGACGCTGATGGCGTTCCTCGGCAAGCTCGCGAAGGTCAATCATTTCGCGAAGAGCGCGCTCGAAACCGCGCTGCTCGACGCGCACGGCAAGCGCCTCGGCGTGCCGGTCAGCGAACTGCTCGGCGGCCGCCGGCGCGATCGCCTGCCGGTCGCGTGGACGCTCGCATCGGGCAACACCGCGACCGATATCGCCGAAGCCGAACGGATGCTCGACCTGCGCCGCCACAACGTGTTCAAGCTGAAGATCGGCGCGAAGGCGCTCGACGCGGACATCCGGCACGTGGCCGAGATCAAGCGGGCAGTGGGCGAGCGTGCCTCGGTGCGCGTCGACGTGAACATGGCATGGAGCGAAACGCAGGCCGCGCGCGCGATTCCGGCGCTCGCCGATGCCGGCTGCGAACTGGTCGAGCAGCCGGTCGCGTCGGCCGCGGCGCTCGCACGGCTGATGCGCCGCTTCCCCGTCGCGCTGATGGCCGACGAAATCCTGCAGGGCCCGGACAGCGCGTTCGAGATCGCGAAGCAGCACGGCGCGGACGTGTTCGCGATCAAGATCGAGCAAAGCGGCGGCCTGTTCGCGGCGCAACGCGTCGCGGCGATCGCGGACGCGGCCGGCATCGAGCTGTACGGCGGCACGATGCTCGAAGGCGCGTTCAGCACGGTCGCGTCCGCGCATCTGTTCGCGAGCTTCGCGAACCTGCAGTGGGGCACCGAACTGTTCGGACCGCTACTGATCACCGAAGAGATTCTCGCGACCCCGCTCGACTACAGCGATTTCGAGCTGACCGTGCCGAGCGGCCCGGGCCTTGGCATCGAACTCGACGAAGCGAAGGTCGCGCGCTTCACCCGCGACGGGCTGACGAAAGTCGCCCGCTGACCCGCTAATACCCGCGACAACCCGCTCACGTACCAGGACATCACGATGCTTTTCCACGTACGCATGGACGTCAACCTCCCGGCCGACCTGCCGGCCGCGGTGGCCGACGAGATCAAGACCCGCGAGAAGGCGTACTCGCAGGAGCTGCAACGCAGCGGCAAGTGGCGCCACATCTGGCGCATCGCCGGCGAATACGCGAACTACAGCGTGTTCGACGTGTCGGGCAACGCCGAGCTGCACGAGATCCTGACCGGCCTGCCGCTGTTCCCGTACATGAAGATTTCGGTGACGCCGTTGTGTCGCCACCCGTCGTCGATACACGACGGCGACGTTTGAGCCACGGAGCCGCCGCTTCTGCAACGGCGAGCACCCCGGGTCACCTTTCCCCAAATACACGTGGAGACACCATCATGAGCGTCAAAGTTTTCGAAACCAAGGAAGTGCAGGATCTGCTGAAGGCCGCGTCGAACGCGGGCGCAAACGGCGCGAACGGCGCGAACGGCGGCGACGCGCGCACGCAGCAGATCGTGCTGCGGTTGCTCGGCGACCTGTTCAAGGCGATCGACGATCTCGACATCACGCCCGACGAAGTGTGGGCCGGCGTGAACTACCTGAACAAGCTCGGCCAGGACGGCGAAGCGGCGCTGCTCGCGGCCGGCCTCGGCCTCGAGAAGTATCTCGACATCCGGATGGACGCCGAGGACGAGGCGATCGGCCTCGACGGCGGCACGCCGCGCACGATCGAAGGCCCGCTGTACGTCGCCGGCGCGCCGGTGCGCGACGGCGTCGCGAAGATCGACCTCGACGCGGACGCAGGCGCGGGCCCGCTCGTGATCCACGGCACCGTGAAGGATCTCGACGGCAAGCCGGTGGCCGGCGCGCTGGTCGAATGCTGGCACGCGAACTCGCACGGCTTCTATTCGCACTTCGACCCGACCGGCGCGCAGAGCGACTTCAACCTGCGCGGCGCGGTGAAGACGGGCGCGGACGGCAAGTACGAGTTCCGCACGCTGATGCCGGTCGGCTACGGCTGCCCGCCGCAGGGCGCGACGCAGCAGCTGCTCGACCGCCTCGGCCGCCACGGCAACCGACCGGCGCACGTGCACTTCTTCGTGACGAGCGACGGCCACCGCAAGCTGACGACCCAGTTCAACATCGACGGCGACCCGCTGATCTGGGACGACTTCGCGTATGCGACCCGCGAGGAGCTGATCCCGCCCGTCACCGGCAAGACCGGCGGCGCCGCGCTCGGGTTGAAGGCCGACGCGTACCAGGACATCGAGTTCAACTTCGTCCTGACGCCGCGCGTCGAGGGCAAGGACAACCAGATCGTCGAACGCCTGCGCGCTTCCGCCACGGCATAACCGCCCGACGGCCCGGCGGCGCGCAGGCGCCGCCGCCGGCCGGGCTCCCGCGAGATTCAATCGATACCGATGCGAGCGTGCTTGCAGGACCCGGCACGCGCACAGGAGGAACCAACATGTCCGCCACGATCGACCCCACCACCGAACTGGACCACCTGCTCGCCACCGCCGTGCAGGACGACAAGGAGGCCGGCATCTTCCGCTGCCGCCGCGACATCTTCACGAACGAGGCGCTGTACGAGCTCGAGATGAAGCACATCTTCGAGCGCAACTGGGTGTACCTCGCGCACGAAAGCCAGATCCCGAACAACAACGATTACTACACGACATGGATCGGCCGCCAGCCGGTCGTCATCACGCGCGACAAGACCGGCGAGCTGCATGCGGTGATCAATGCATGCGCACACAAGGGCGCGATGCTGTGCCGGCGCAAGCACGGCAACAAGGGCAGCTTCACGTGCCCGTTCCACGGCTGGACCTTCTCGAACACCGGCAAGCTGCTGAAGGTGAAGGACGAGAAGACGACCGAGTATCCGGTGCAGTTCAACACGCACGGCTCGCACGACCTGAAGAAGGTCGCGCGCTTCCAGAACTATCGCGGCTTCCTGTTCGGCAGCCTCAGCGACGACGTGCTGCCGCTCGAGGACTACCTCGGCGAGGCGCGCGTGATCATCGACCAGATCGTCGACCAGGCGCCGAACGGCCTCGAAGTGCTGCGCGGCAACTCCTCCTACATCTACGAAGGCAACTGGAAGATGCAGATGGAGAACGGCTGCGACGGCTATCACGTGAGCACCGTGCACTGGAACTACGCGGCGACGATGGGCCGCCGCAAGGAGGACGGCACCAAGGCCGTCGACGCGAACAGCTGGAGCAAGTCGGTCGCGGGCGTGTACGGATTCGACCACGGCCACATCCTGCTGTGGACGAAGACGATGAACCCCGAAGTGCGGCCCGTGTACCAGCACCGCGACGAGATCAAGGCGCGCGTGGGCGAAGTGCAGGCCGACTTCATCGTGAACCAGACGCGCAACCTGTGCGTGTACCCGAACGTGTTCCTGATGGACCAGTTCAGCACGCAGATCCGCGTGGTGCGCCCGCTCGGCGTCGACAAGACCGAAGTCAGCATCTTCTGCTTCGCGCCGAAGGGCGAGAGCGACGCCGACCGCGAGACGCGGATCCGCCAGTACGAGGACTTCTTCAATGTGAGCGGCATGGGCACGGCCGACGACCTCGAGGAGTTCCGCGCGTGCCAGGCCGGCTACGCGGGCATCACGGCGATGTGGAACGACCTGTCGCGCGGCGCGCCGCTGTGGATCGACGGGCCGGACGAGAACGCGAAACGGATGGGGCTGAACCCGCGCATGTCGGGCGAGCGCAGCGAGGACGAAGGGCTGTTCGTGTGCCAGCACGAACACTGGGTGCACGTGATGCGCGATGCACTGAAGCAGGAACGCGGGGAGGTGGAAGCATGAACATCGATTACCGGACCATCTGCGCGGCGCTGTATCGCGAAGCGCGCCTGCTCGACGACCGCGAGTGGGACGCGTGGCTCACCTGCTACACGGAAGACGTCACGTACTGGATGCCCGCGTGGGACGACGACGACCGGCCGACCGACGATCCGCACAGCCAGATCTCGCTGATGTACTACGCGGATCGCGGCGGCCTCGAGGATCGCGTGTTCCGGATCAAGACCGAGCGCAGCGGCGCGTCGACGCCAGAGCCGCGCACCAGCCACAACGTGACGAACGTCGAGGTGCTGGCCGAGCGCGACGGCGAGGTGGACGTGCGCTACAACTTCCACACGCTGAACCACCGCTACCGCGTGACCGATCACTTCTTCGGCACGATGTTCGTCACGTTGCGCCAGGTGGGCGACGCGCTGCTGATCTCGAACAAGAAGATCGTGCTGAAGAACGACTACATCCGGCAGGTGCTCGACGTGTACCACGTCTGACGCCGATTGTTTCGACCAGTAACACAGGGAGACGAGGTCATGTCCACCTACAAGATTGCACTGAACTTCGAGGACGGGGTCACCCGCTTCATCGACTGCAAGGCCGGCGAGAAGGTGCTCGACGCCGCGTTCCGCGCGAAGATCAACCTCCCGATGGACTGCTCCGACGGCGTGTGCGGCACCTGCAAGTGCCGCGCCGAAAGCGGCAGCTACGACCTCGGCGACGATTACATCGACGACGCGCTCACCGAGGACGAGAAGGACGGCGGCCTCGTGCTGACGTGCCAGATGGTGCCGCACAGCGATTGCGTGATCGCGGTGCCGAGCTCGTCGGTCGCATGCAAGACGGGCCACAGCGCGTTCGCCGCGACCGTGACGAAGGTCGACCAGCACAACGACGCGGCGATCGTGCTCGAACTAGACGTCGACACGGCCGCACCGGTGTTCCTGCCGGGCCAGTACGTGAACATCGGCGTGCCGGGCAGCGGCCAGCACCGCTCGTACTCGTTCTCGTCCGCGCCGGGCGACACGAAGGTCGGATTCCTGATCAAGAAGATTCCGGGCGGCGTGATGAGCACGTGGCTCGAATCGGCCAAACCCGGCGACACGCTCGAACTGAACGGGCCGCTCGGCAGCTTCTACCTGCGCGACGTCGCGCGGCCGCTGCTGTTCCTCGCGGGCGGCACGGGTCTCGCGCCGTTCCTGTCGATGCTCGAGGTGCTCGCGCGCAGCGGTTCGCAGCAGAAGGTGCACCTGATCTACGGCGTGACGCGCGATCTCGACCTCGTGCTGGTCGACGCGATCGAAGCGTATGCGGCGAAGCTGCCGAACTTCAGCTTTGCGACGGTCGTCGCCGATGCGGCGTCGAGCCACGAACGCAAGGGCTGGGTCACGCAGCACATTCCGGCCGATGCGCTGAACGACGGCGACGTGGACGTCTATCTGTGCGGCCCGCCGCCGATGGTCGACGCGGTGCGCCAGTACTTCGACGACGCGGGCGTGAAGCCCAACAGCTTCCACTACGAGAAGTTCACCCCGAACGTGACGGCAAAGGCGGCATGACCATGCAACGATTCTCCGGAAAGGTCGTCGTCGTCACCGGCGCGGCGCAGGGCATCGGCCGCGGCGTCGCGCTGCGCGCGGCGGCCGAGGGCGGCCAGGTGCTGTTCGTCGACCGCGCGGACTTCGTGGCCGAGGTGGCCGCCGAAGCACCTGGCGGCAACACGGCCGGCTTCATCGCCGATCTCGAGACCTACGACGGCGCGCGCGCGGCGATGGCGTGCGCGGTCGCGACGTTCGGCCGGATCGACGTGCTGATCAACGGCGTCGGCGGCGCGATCCGGATGCGGCCGTTCGCCGAGTTCGAGCCCGAGCAGATCGACGCGGAGATCCGCCGCTCGCTGATGCCGACGCTCTACAGCTGCCACGCGGTGCTGCCGCACTTGCTGGCCGCGGGCGGCGGCACGATCGTCAACGTATCGTCGAATGCGACGCGCGGGATTCGCCGCGTGCCGTACTCGGCGGCGAAAGGCGGCGTCAATGCGCTGACGGCGGCGCTCGCGATGGAATACGCGGAGCACAACGTCCGCGTGGTCGCGACCGCGCCGGGCGGCACCACGGCGCCGCCGCGCCGCGTGCCGCGCAATGCGGCCGGCGACAACGCGCAGGAGCAGGCGTGGATGGCCGAAGCGGTGCGGCAGGTGACCGATTCGACGTTCTTCAAGCGCTACGGCAGCCTCGACGAGCAGATCGCGCCGATCCTGTTCCTCGCGTCGGACGAGGCGAGCTACATCACCGGCACGGTGCTGCCGGTCGCGGGTGGCGATACGGGTTGAGGGGCGCGCTTCTTCCGACACGTGCGCGCCGCAGTCCGGCGTGCACGCGAACGACCATCCAACAACCATCCAACAACCGGCCGGCGCCGACACGCCGGCCCCGGAGACACTCATGCCCAAACGCGAAGCGATCATCCCCGCCGGAATGGAAGCCGTGTACGAGAAAATCGGCTACGCGCCGGCGGTCAAGGTCGGAGATACCGTCTATGTATCCGGCCAGATCGGCCGCGATGCCGCGATGCAGCTCGTCGAAGGCCGCGAGGCGCAGATCGTGCAGGCGTTCGAGAACCTGAAGCGGGTGCTCGAGGCGGCCGGCGCATCGCTCGACGACGTGGTCGACCTGACGACCTTCCACACCGACATGCGCGACCTGCCGCTGTTCATGGAGGTACGCGACCGCTATCTGCATGCGCATCCGCGGCCCGCGTGGACCGCGGTCGGCGCGCACATGCTCGGCGGCTCGCCCGGTTACATCGTCGAGATCAAGGCCGTCGCGGTGCAGGCGGACTGATACGCGACCCCTTCACGCCGTAATTCAAAAACGATAAACGGATCGCCCCGCAACGACGGGGCGATCCTGGAGACGCTTTCATGACTGCTGCTTCCGTTCGCTCGATTCCCGCGCTGATCGACGACGCGCCGCTCGGCGCGTTGCAGATTCGCGTGCTCGCGCTGTGCGTGCTGATCGCGCTGCTCGACGGCTTCGACACGCAGGCGATCGCGTTTACCGGCCCGGCGATCCTCGCGTCGTTCCGGCTGCCGGCCGGCGCGCTCGCCCCGATCCTGACCGCGGGGATCGTCGGCATGACGATCGGCGCGATGACGCTCGGCCTCGTCGGCGACCGCATCGGCCGCCGGCCGGCGATCATGATCGGCCTCGCGCTGTTCGGCACCGCGACGCTCGCGACCGCATGGGCCGGCGACCCGCGCCACATCCTCGCGCTGCGCTTCGTCGCGGGGCTCGGGATGGGCGGCTGCACACCGGTGCTGCTCGCGCTCGCGGCCGAATACTGTCCGGCCCGGCTGCGCGGCGCGGTGATGACGGGCGTGCTGCTCGGCCTGCCCGCCGGCGCGATGCTCGGCGGGCTGCTCGCCGCGCGCATGCTGCCGGTGATCGGCTGGCCGGGGATCTTCGTCGTGGGCGGCGCGGCGCCGCTCGCGGTGCTCGGCCTCGTCGCGCTGCTGCTGCCGGAGTCGCTGTTTTATCTGGCGTCGCGTGACGACGCACGCGCGCAGCAGCGGGTGCGGGCGACGCTGTCGAAGATCGTCGCGCAGGCGCTGCCGTCCGACGCGCGCCTGTCCGTGCCCGAAGAGGCGACGACGAAAGCGAGCGTCGCCGCGCTGTTCCGCGACGGCCACGCGGGCAACACGCTCGGCATCTGGGCGATCTACCTGCTGAACTGGGTCGCATGGTTCATGCTGCTGTCGTGGCTGCCGACGGTGCTGAAGGCGGCCGGCCTGACCGCACAGCAGGCGCCGGTCGGCACCGTGATCGTCAATGCGGTGTTCATCGTCTGCGCGATCCCGCTGTCGATCGTGCTGCCGCGCGTGAATACGCGAAACCTGCTCGGCGCGATGTTCGCGTCCGGCATCGCGATCGCGCTCGCCCTCGGCTACGCCGGCACGAACTGGGCGCTGGTGTTCGCGCTCGTCGGTGCGGCCGGGTTCGGCATCGGCGGGCAGCAGATCGCGCTGAACTACCTGATCGTCGGCGCGTATCCGACCGCGCTGCGCGCGACCGCGACCGGCTGGGCGATCGGGATGGGCCGCGCGGGCGCGATCGCCGGCTCGGCCGTCGGCGGCACGTTCCTGGCGTGGGGCGGGCCGTCCGGATTCTTCCTCGCGCTGGCCGTGCCGCTCGCGGGCGCCGCGCTTGCCACGCTCTGCCTGCGCCCGGGCCGGTCCGACGTCGAAGCGGCGCCGGCGATGCCGCACTGAGCGCGTGAACCGGCCGGTCCGGTTCGTACGGTTCGATTAGTCATACATGTCGATCGCGACCGGGGTTCAGCGGTGGATCGCCGCCCGCAACCGTCTCACATCCTGCTCCGACACCGGTGCGGCGCGATTGCCCCACGCGCCGCGCACATAGCTGACCACTGCGGCGATCTCGCTGCTGGTCAGCGCACCGCGCATCGCCGGCATCCGCTGCACGGGCCCGTGCGTGCCGGGCGCCGGCCGTGCGCCTTCCACGACGATCCGGATCGCGCTGGTCGGATCGGCCGCGAGCACGGCGGAATTGCCGGCGAGCGGCGGCCCGCGCTCGGGCACGCCCGCGCCGTCGGCGCCGTGGCAACGCGCACAGAATGCTGCATACACGCCGGCTCCCGGCGCCTGCTGGCCGCCTTCCGGCCGCGGCCCGGCGGCCGTCAGCCGCGGGACGCCGACGCCGAGCGGATTCGTCGCGGCGGTCGGTTGCGCGGGCAACGACTTCAGGTACACGGCGATCGCGTGGCGGTCCGCATCCGTCAGCCGCGCGGTGCTCTCGGCGACGACCGGTGCCATCGCGCCGAACACGGCACCGCGCACCGCGTGGCCGCTGCGCAGGAACGCGGCGAGGTCGTCGGTGCTCCAGCGCCCGAGGCCCTCCGCATCCGCGCCGGTCAGGTTCGGCGCGAACCAGTGATCGTTGATGCCGCCCGTCAGGAACGCGGGACTGCGTTCGTCGTAGCCGCGCTCGTTGTAGGCCGGGCCGCGCGGCGTATGGCATGCGCCGCAGTGGCCGAGCCCCTGCACGAGATACGCGCCGCGATTCCATTCCGACGATTGCGACGGCTGCGGCGCGAAACGGTCGTGGTTCGCGAACGCGAGGCTCCACAGCGCGAGCGCCCAGCGCTGGTTGAACGGAAACGGCAGTTGCGTGAGCTTCGCAGCGTTCGCGGACGGCGCCACGCCGCGCATGAAATACGCATACAGCGCGCGCACGTCATCGTCGGTCATGCGCGCGAACGACGGGTACGGCATCGCCGGATAGAGCCGGCTGCCGTCCGCGCGCACGCCGCGCCGCAACGCGTCGTCGAACTGCCGCAGCGTGTAGTCGCCGATGCCGTGCGCCGTGTCCGGCGTGATGTTCGGCGCATAGATCGGTCCGAACGGGGAATTCACCGGCTGGCCGCCCGCGTACGGCGTGTGGTCGGCCGCGTCGTGGCAGGCCGCGCAGTCGCCGGCGAACGCGAGATAGCGGCCGCGCGCGAGGGTGGCGGCATCGGCGCTCGCGGCGGCGGCGGCGACCACCGGGCGACGGGACGCGGCCGCCGCGGACGCCGCATCGCGCAGCGTGGCGGACGCCCCCGACGATGCCGAATCCGACGCCGTCGCATCGCGCGACCGCGACAGCCGGCGATCGCTTTCCACCCGCGCCGACATCGACGCCCCGGCATCGGCTGCCGCGCGAATCTTCACGAACCGCCAGCCCGATGCGGGCTCGGCCGCTTCGGCCGCCGACGCGGCATCGGCCGTATCGCCGGCGGACATCGCGTGGTCGTCGCGCTGCATGTCGCATGCGGCGAGCGCGGCGCACGCGGCGAGCGCGACGCCGACGCCGACGCCGACGCCGACGCCGACGCCGCGCCCCGGAACGAGACGCGCCGGGCGCGAAACGATCGAAGCGAGCGCAGCGAACGAGATCAGCGCCATGGACTGCACGGCCCCAGGAAAGCGGTGACGATCCCCGTGAACACGAGACCGATCACGAACCCGAGCGCGGCGAGCATCCCGCAGCGCGCGAGGAATCGCGTGCTGTCGTCGTGCGTCGCGGCCTGCACATCGGCGTCATGCCGGCGTTGCCAGGTGCGCACGACCCACGTGGCGAAGACGGCCGCCAGCGCGAACGCGCACGCGGCGATCAGCGCGAGCCACACGCCGACGTGCGCCCAGCGCGGCACCGCCTGCGCGACGCCGAGCGGATAGCAGGCGGTCGACGCGAGCGTTTCGGACGCGAGCATCTGCGCGAACCACAGCGCGGGCGCGCCGACCAGGCCGGCCGCGATCGCGAGCAAGGGCGTCCACGAGCGTCGCGCGCCGTTCATCCCGGGCTCCTGAGCCAGTACGGCGACACGTACAGCGCGGTGAAGATGAACAGCCACACGATGTCGACGAAGTGCCAGTAGAGCCCGCCGACCGTCAGCGCGACGCGTCGCTCGCGGCCGAAGAAGCCGGCGGCGGTCCACCCGGCGAGCAGCGCGAGGATCACGAGGCCGGCCACCACGTGTGCGAGGTGGAAGCCGGTGATCGTGAAGTACAGGCTGCCGTACAGATGCGCGGTCGGGCCGTACGGATGGTCGCGCCACTCGTGCAGTTGCACGAGCGCGAACGCGACGCCGAGCAAGAGCGCGACGGCGAGCGCGGCCACCGCGCGGGCCTGCCTGCCGGCCCGCACCGCGCGCTCGGCGAGCCACACGAACCCGCTGCTCGACAGCAGCACGACCGTATTCCCGGCCGCGAGCCCGAGCTTCGGCATCCCTTCGGGTGGCCACGGCGCGGCCGCTTGCGACTGCAGGTAGAAATAGCAGAACAGCAGATAGCCGAACAGTCCGGCCTCGGTCACGATCAGCGTGATGACGCCCCACCAGCCGCCCGCGCGTTCGCCGTAACTGCCGACCGGCAACGGCTCGACGCACGCGGCCGGCGCGCCGGGCGGCACCGCGGCCGACGGCGGCCGTTCCGGATCCAGCCCGGCGGCCGCCGACGGCGCCTGCGTGGTATCGCGGGCCGCGAGGCGTGCGCGCTGCCCGAGCGTGCGGCGCGGCCACAGCCACACGGCGGTCCCGATCGCGCAGCCGGCGACGGCCGCGCACACGAGCGTCGGCGAGCGCGCCAGCAGCGCAGCGCACACCGCGGTCGCGAGCAGCGCGAGCACGAACGGCACGCTGCTGTCTTCGGGCATCTTCAGGATCGCGCTCGGCGTCGCCGCGAGCGGCGTGACCGCGAGCGCCTCGCGCCCGTCCGCGAGCCGGTAGCCGACCTGCACGCTGGTGCGCTTCGCGTCGTCGCGCGTTTCCCACAGCGGGTGCCGCGACGCCACGAGCGGCAGAACCGCGAAGTTGTACACGGGCGCGGGCGACGCGACCGACCATTCGAGCCCGGCCGCGCCCCACGGATTCCCGCCGGCGCGCGCGCCGCGCCGCGCGCTGACCAGCGCGTTGACGATGAACATCACGATCCCGATGCCGAACACGAACGAGCCGATCGTCGTCAGCAGGTTCGACGTGTCCCAGCCCATTCCGGACGGATAGGTATAGATGCGGCGCGGCATCCCGAGCAGCCCGGAGACGTGCATCGGGAAGAAGCCGAGGTTGAAGCCGGCCAGCACGACCCAGAACGTCAGGCGTCCGAAGCGCTCGTTCATCATCCGCCCGGTGAATTTCGGGAACCAGTACGTGAGCCCGCCGAGCACCGGGAACACGTTGATGCCGAGCAGCACGTAATGCAGGTGCGCGACGACGAAATACGTGTCGGTCAGCTGCCAGTCGAGCGGCACCGCGGCCGTCATCACGCCGGACACGCCGCCGATCACGAACATCAGCACGAAGCCCGCGAAATACAGGAACGGCGTGCGGAACACCGGGCGGCCGGTCCAGATCGTCGCGAGCCACGCGAACACCGCGACCGCGCTCGGGATCGAGATCAGCATGCTCGCCGCGCCGAAGAACGCGAGCGCGAGCGGCGCGATGCCGGTCGCGAACATGTGGTGGACCCACACCTCGAAGCCGATCAGCATCGTCGCCACCGTCGATACCGCGACGGCCTCGTACGCGACGAGCGGCCGGCGGCAGAAGGTCGGCAGCGCGTCCGACACGATTCCCATCGCGGGCAGCACGACCACGTACACCCACGGGTGCGCGAACATCCAGAACAGGTGCTGCCACAACAGCGGCCGCCCGCCGTTCGCGACATCGAAGAAGTGCGTGCCGGCATTGCGGTCGAGCCACAGCAGCAGGAACGCGAGGCTCACGGACGGCACCGCGACGAGGTTCGCGACCGATGCGGTGAGCGTGCCCCACACGATGATCGGCAGCCGGTCGATCGACATCCCGTGCGCGCGCATCCGCAGCAGCGTGACGACGAAGTTCGCGGCGCCGCCGGTCGTCGAGACGCCGAGCAGGATCATGCCGAGCGCATAGACGTCGATGTTCGCGCCGGCGCTGTAGTCGAGCGACGTGAGCGGCACGTAATTGAACCAGCCGCCGTCCGGCACCGCGCCGAGCGGGAAGCTCGCATACAGGAACAGCCCGGCGAACAGGAACGCCCAGTACGAGAATGCGTTCAGGCGCGGGAACGCCATGTCGCGCGAGCCGAGCATCAGCGGCCACAGATAGTTCGCGAAGCCGGACAGCACCGGCAGCGCGTACAGGAAGATCATCGTGACGCCGTGCATCGTGAACAGCGCGTCGTATTGCGCAGGCGTGAGCACCGTCGCATCCGGCCGCGCGAGCTGGATGCGCATCACGAGCGCCTCGACGCCGCCGAGCAGCAGGAATGCGAACGCGGTGACGATGTAGCGCAGCCCGATGCGCTTGTGGTCGACCGTGCCGAGCCAGCCGCGCCAGCCGGGTTCCGATTCCCACAGGCCGGCCAGTTCGCGCTCGTGCGCGGAGCCGGGCGGCGCTTCGCCGAGGTCCGGCACGCGGCTGAGCGGGGCGGGCGGGTCGCGGACAACGGCCATCGTCATCCTCCGTTCAGTGCAGCGTCGCGAGATACGCGGCGAGATCGTCGGCGTCGCGCGGCGCGAGCGCGAACGACGGCATCAGCGTCTGCGGCTTGATCTGCTGCGCTTGCGCGAGCCAGCGCCGCAGGTTGTCGGGCGTGTTGTCCAGCGTGCCGGCCGCGAGCAGCCGGCGCGATCCGAGATGCGACAGGTCGGGGCCCGCGTCGCCAGCCGCGCCGCTGCCGCGTACCGTGTGGCACCCCGCGCAGCGCGCGTCGAACAGATGTCGGCCGCGCTGCTCGGCGCCGGCCGCCGGGGCAGGTGCCGGCTGCCGCTGCGCGGCGAGCCACGCGCGAAACGCATCGGGCGGCTCGGCCACGACCTCGAACGCCATGTGCGCGTGCTGCGCGCCGCAGTATTGCGAGCACTGTCCGCGATAGACGCCCGGCCGGTCGGCCTGCAGCCACTGGTGATTCGTCTGGCCCGGGATCGTCTGCGTCTTGCCGGCCAGTTGCGGGACCCAGAACGCATGGATCACGTCCGCACTCTTCAGTTCGACCGCGACGGGTTCGCCGACCGGGATGTGGATCTCGTTCGCGGTGACGAACGCGGCGCCGCCCGCGTCGTCCGGATAGCGCACGGCCCACCACCAGTCGCGCGCGGTGACGACGATCGTGAACGTGGGCGGACGCGGCGGCGCCGCGACCGCGCCGAGCACGCGCAGCATGTAGACCAGCGCACCGAACAGCAGGACGACCGAGATCGCGGAGCCGACCGTCACGATCGCCAGCCCGCTGCCGTGACCGCCGCCCGCCTGTGCGCGGCGGCGAAACATCGCGATCAGCAGCAGCACCGCGATCGTCGCGCAGACGAACGTGCACAGCGCGAGCAAGGCCCAGCCGAGCACGAGCACCGGGTCTGCAGCGGGGCCGGCAGCATGCGCGACGTACGCGAGCGGCAGCGGGCCGGCGGGTGACGCAGAAGCGCCGGCCGCACGCGCTGCCCGCGGCGCGACGATGCACGCGGCCGCGGCGATGCCGGCAATGCCGGCGATATCGGCGGTATCGGCAATACGGCACGCATTCATGAACGGCGGGACGAGCAAAGGCGACTCCTTGCCGGATCCGGCGGCGTGACGACAAACCGTTCGCGGCGGAGCAAGTTCCGTGCGCGGACGGCGCGTAGGCGAGGCGCCCGGCGTTGTGCACGCAACGTGCAGCGCGTTACAGCCGGCTTGTAAATCGGGCGACGGTTCATCATTCGGGGGCAGGGTGCCGCGGCTCGTGCGATATCCGGCACGCAGTTTGCTACGCCGATCGTGTTACGGCCGGCAACTCCGGGAATGTCTCGGCGGCGTGCCGGCCACCGCGAACGAAAGGAGGAATCGACCGTGAGGACCGTCGCGATCACGAGTGCGAGTGCCGGGGGCGGCCGGGCCGCCACTCACGCGTTCGCGCGACGCGCTGCCAAGGTCGCGCTGCCTGCCGGCGATCCGCGCGCGCTGCACGACGTCGCGTGCGAAGTGCGCGCGCATGGCGTCGAAGCGCTGCCGATCGCCGTCGACGTCGGCGACGCCGCCGCGCGCAAGCTGAACCGGTGAGCGCGATGCTAATCGAGGACTACGCGCTGATCGGCGACGGCCGCAGTGCCGCGCTCGTCGCGCTCGACGGCAGCATCGACTGGCTGTGCTGGCCGGACTTCGATTCGCCGCCATGCTTTGCCGCACTCGTCGGCACGCCGGACAACGGCCGCTTCCGCATCGGGCCGCGCGAGCCGGGAGCCCGCGCGACACGCCGCTACCTGCCCGGCAGCGCGGTGCTCGAAACGACGTTCGAGACGTCGTCTGGCTGCGTCGTCGTGATCGACTGGATGAACTGGGCGGCGCCCGACCCGTGCCTGATCCGCAGCGTGCGCGGCGAGCGCGGCACGGTCGAACTCGACGTCGATCTCGGCGTGCGCTTCGACTACGGCCACGCGTTGCCGTGGTGCCGGCGGCTCGGCCGGCGCTGGCGAATGATGACGGGCGGCGACGCGATGTGGCTCGATACCGACGCGCACCTCGACGTGCGGGACGACCGGCTCGTCGGCACGCAGCGGATCGCCGCGGGCGAGCGCGCGGATTTCTGCATCAGCTATGCGCGTTCATATGACCGGCCGCCGCCCTTGCCGGATGCGTACGCGTCGCTGCGCGACACGCTGGCGTCGTGGCGCGCCTGGTCGATGTGCAATACGGCGCAAGGCCCGTATCGCGACGCGATCGAGCGCGCGCTGATCACGGTGAAGCTGCTGTCGAGCGTGCGCACGGGCGGCATCGTCGCGGCGCCGACGAGCTCGCTGCCCGAATCCTTCGGCGGCATGCGCAACTGGGACTACCGGTACTGCTGGCTGCGCGACGCGAGCTTCACGCTGCGCGCGCTGGTGCGCTGCGGCTACCGCGACGAGGCGGCGCGCTGGCGCGACTGGCTGGTGCGCGCGATCGCCGATCATCCGGCGCAATTGCAGGTGCTGTACGCGGCCGACGGCGGCCGGCGGGCGGACGAATGGGAAGCCGCGCACCTGGCCGGTTACGAAGGCGCGCGGCCGGTGCGCTTCGGCAACGCGGCGGCCGAACAACTGCAGCTCGACGTGTACGGCGAAGTGCTGGCCGCGCTGTACCAGGCGCGCCGGCACGGGCTGCCGCCCGACGACGACGCATGGATGCTCGAGCGGCGACTGCTCGAGCATCTCGCGACGATCTGGCGCGAGCCGGACGAAGGGATCTGGGAAGTGCGCAGCGGCCGGCACCCGTTCACGTCGTCGAAGGTGATGGTATGGGCGGCCGTCGAAAGCGCGTGCCGCTCCGCGCACGCGTTCGATCATCACGCGCCGCTCGATGCGTGGCGGCGCTGGGCCGACACCGTGCATGCGGACGTCCTCGCGCGCGGCTACCACGCGAAACTCGGTCGCTTCGTCGACCGCTACGACGGTGACGGGCTCGACGTGAGCCTGCTGCTGATTCCGCTGACGGGGATGCTCGACGCGTCCGACCCGCGCGTCGCGGCGACGGTCGCCGCGATCGAGCGCGAGCTGGTCGAGGACGGCCTGCCGTTCCGTTATCGCCCGCCGCGCTTCGACGATGGTTGCGAGGGCAACGAGGGGGCGTTCGTCGCGGCCGGCTTCTGGCTGGTGCAGGTGTACCGGATGCAGGGACGCGACGCCGACGCGCACGCGCTGTTCGAGCGGCTGCTGCGCCTGCGCAACGACGTCGGTCTGCTGGCCGAGGAGTACGACGTGAAGGCGCGGCGCATGTGCGGGAATTTCCCGTTCGCGCTCGCGCAGGTCGGCCTGGTCAACGCGGCGCTCGCGCTGCAGGACGGCGGCGACGACGTCGACATCGGCTGACCCACCGCGCTGCGCCGCGCCGCGCGCGACGGGGCGGCACGACACGCGCACCGCGCCGTCCCGCCCGTGATGCGCTACGACCGGCTTGTCCCGCCCTTGCCACCGTGTTCGCCGTTGCCCGGCAGCACGGCCGACAGAACCTGCCGCGCGGTCTCGACGATCACGTTCGCCTCGCGTGCGTCGCCCTTCACCAGCGTTTGCGCGAAGTGCTTCGCCTGCTGCAGCGTCACGTGCGGCGGCAGCGGCGGCACTTCCGGATCGCTCTTGACCTCGAGCACGACCGGACGGTCGGACGCGAGCGCCTCGTCCCACGCGGCGCCGAGCTGCTCCGGGTCGTCGACGTAGATGCCCTTCAACCCGAGCAGCGTCGCGAAGCGGTAGTACGGCACATCCGGAATCTGCTGCGATGCGTCGAACTTCGGGTCGCCTTCCATCACGCGCTGCTCCCACGTGACCTGGTTCAGGTCCTCGTTGTTCAGCACCATGCAGATCCAGCGCGGATCGGGCCATTGCCGCCAGTACTTCGCGACGGTGATCAGCTCGGCCATGTTGTTCATCTGCATCGCGCCGTCGCCGACCATCGCGATCACGGGGCGCGCCGGGTGCGCGAACTTGGCGGCGATCGCATACGGCACGGCGGCGCCCATCGACGCGAGGCCGCCGGACAGCGAGCCCATCATCCCGCGCCGCATCATCAGGTCGCGCGCATACCAGTTTGCGCAGGAGCCCGAATCGCTCGTCAGGATCACGTCGCCGGGCAGCCGTGGCGACAGTTCGGTGAACGCGCGTTGCGGATTCACGCCGCGACCGGGGCTCGCCTGCGCGGCCGCGCGTGCCGCGAGCGTGTCGCGCCAGTCCGCATTCCATTTCGCGATCCGGTCGCGCCAGCCGGTGTCGTCCCGTTCCTTCAGCAGGGGCAGCAGCGCGCGCAACGTCTCGGCGCTGTCGCCGACGAGGTTGACCTCCATCGGGTAGCGCAGGCTCAGCATGTCGGCCTTCAGGTCGATCTGCACGCCGCGTGCCTCGCCTTCCTTCGGCAGGAATTCCGAATAAGGGAAACCGGAGCCCACGACGAGCAGCGTGTCGCATTCGCTCATCAGCTCGTAGCTCGGCCGGGTGCCGAGCAGCCCGATCGCGCCGGTCACCCACGGCAGGTCGTCGGGCAGCGCCGCCTTGCCGAGCAGCGCCTTCGCCGCGCCCGCGCCGAGGCGGTCGGCCACCGCGATCACCTCGTCGGTCGCACGCAGCGCGCCCGCGCCGACCAGCATCGCGACCCGCTTGCCGGCATTGAGCACGTCGGCCGCGCGCTGCAGGTCGTCGGGATAGGGCACCACCTTCGGCGGCGTGTAGCCGATCCCCGAATGCACGGTGCCGTGCGCGCGCTTCGGCGGCGCGTAGTCGAGCGTCTGGAGGTCGTTCGGCAGCACCAGCGCGGTGACCGTGCGCGCACCGAGCGCGATGCGCACCGCGCGGTCGACCAGGTGGCGCACCTGGCCCGGCACGACGGCAAGCTGGACGAATGCGCCCGCAACGTCCTTGAACAGCGCCGGCAGGTCGACTTCCTGCTGGTAGTGGCCGCCGAGCGCCGCGCGCGCCTGCTGGCCGACGATCGCGAGCACCGGCATGTGGTCGAGCCGCGCGTCGTACAGGCCGGTCACGAGGTGCGTCGCGCCGGGGCCCGAGGTCGCGACGCACACGCCGAGCTCGCCTGTAAATTTTGCATGCGCGGACGCCATGAAGGCGGCCATCTCCTCGTGGCGCGCCTGGATGAACGCGATCTTGCCCTCGGCCCGGCCGAGCGCGCCGAAGAAGCCGTTGATGCCGTCGCCCGGGTAGCCGTAGATGCGGCGCACGCCCCAGTCATACAGCCGTTCGACGATGAAATCCGCCACTGTCGCCATGCCGTTTCTCCTTGGTTCGGGATGAGCCGGTGCGCCGGGCGCGGGCGATCGCCGTGCGCGGCGTTGCCGGTGCGTCGCGCAATGCGCGTGCCGTGCGGGCGTGCCGGCTGCGTCGGGTACGGGCGTTGCAGGCAAGCGTTGCACGCGAAGAGCAGGCAACCGACCGTTCAATTCCCGAGGAGCCGTGACATGGATGCATTCACCCGCCGCCCGGTGCGCGCGGCCCGGCACTGCGCCGCCTGCGCACTGCTGGTCGCCGCCGCGGCAGCCGTATCGCCGGCCGGGGGCCAATTGCGCCCGCCCGACACCGTGACCGTTCCCGACACCTCGACCCAGGCGTACAAGCGCGCCGACCGCAGGATGATGGATGCGATGGAGGGCGCGCGTTATTCCGGCGACGCCGATCGCGATTTCGTGTCGCAGATGGCGCCGCATCACCAGGGTGCGATCGACATGGCACGGGTCGAGCTGAAGTACGGCAAGGACCCGACGCTGCGGCAGCTCGCGAGCCGCATCGTCGCCGCGCAGCGCGACGAGATCGTGTTGATGGAGCGCTGGCAGAAGATGCACGGCGCGACGCCGTGAGCGCCGGCCATCACGCGGTTGAGCGGGCGCGGTCGGTCGTGTCGCGGCGGGCCGCATCCGAGCAGGGGGCGGGGGCATGACCGACGGCGGATGCCGCATGCCCGCGGCCAGCACCCAGGCGGGTGATCCTGAAATTGCAACTAACGGTCAGTCGCATGCCCGCCCGCGGCACGGATACGCACGCGCGGCGGCAACGCACGTCGCCGGACGCTCGCGCATGAACCGGCTCGCAGGCCGCGGCCGGCTCGTGTACCGCGCCATTCGACGCGCGTCAACGACGCATGCCGCGGTTTTCGCGCCCGGCACCGTCCATGGCCGGCGGTGCTCGCCGGTCGCGGAATTTTCAAGCGCTTGTCATTTCGATCGCCCCGCCGCAGAGTAAGCCACGCGGCCCGGATGCCGCACCGGCGTGCGCGCAACGCCGCCGCGGCGGCGGCGTTGCGGCGAGGAACGGCACATGCTGCACGTGTCGGCGAAGCCCGGCTGTCCCGGGTATCGACCACGGTGCTCCCATGACTTCCAGAACACGCTCGAACAACCCGTTGTTGAATCTCGCGGTGGCCGTCGCGTGCGGCGCGGCGGCGATGTATTTCCTCGATCCGGCGTCGGGCCGGCGGCGGCGCGCGTACGTGCGCGACAAGGCCGCCGCGGGCCGCCACGGCGTGGTCGACTACGCGAATACGCAGGCGAAGCGCGCGGCCGACCATGCGCGCGGCGCGATCGCGGGGCTGCGCGCCGACTGGCTCGCCGGCGACGCGGACGACGCACTGGTCACCGAACGCGTGCGTGCCGCGCTGGGCCATCTGGTCGGGCGTCCGCGCGACGTCGACGTGACCGTCGAGCACGGGCACGTGCGCCTGAGCGGGCAGGTGGAAGAAGCGGAACGGCATGCCGTCGTCGACGGCGTGGCCGCGCTGCGCGGCGTGCAGACCGTCGAGGACGCGATGGGCGCACGCAGCGAATACAAGGCGCCGCCCGGCGGCCCGACGCACTGACGGCGACATCGGCTGCGCGCCGGCGGGCGCGGTGAACGAAGCACGACACGAATCCGGCGCACGCGTGGCGGCCGCAACGTCCGTCACGCCGCGCCTCATCCTGAGA
This sequence comes from Burkholderia sp. Bp9015, assembly GCF_003853505.1. NCBI lineage: Bacteria > Pseudomonadati > Pseudomonadota > Betaproteobacteria > Burkholderiales > Burkholderiaceae > Burkholderia > Burkholderia sp. Bp9015. The sequence continues at coordinate 392,469 of NZ_QTPZ01000002.1, read as the reverse complement.
ACCGCTGATGACCGATCGTCCCTATCCCGCCACGACGCCCCCGGCACCGGAGCCCGACGCGCACCACGCGCTCGAAAGCCTGCTCGGCAGCCTCCACCGCCATGGCTTCCTGCGCTTCGCGAACGAGGTCGTCAGTGCGAATGCGCAGATGGCCGAGACTTTCGTCGGCGCGTTCGACAAGCCCGGCATGCAAAGCGGCATGCAGAACCTCGCGGCACTCGTGACGGCGCTGTCGCGGATTCCGCCGGAGCAGTTCGGCAAGGCCGTGTTCGCGGCAGCCGACGCGCTGCATCACATCGGCGCGTGGCAGCCGGCCGAGCACGAGCACGTCGCGCCCGGCGTGCGCGGCGCGTACCGGCTGTTGCACGACGAAGCGCTGTGGGATGCGCTGACGCCGCTGCTCGAAGGGTTGAAGGTGTTCGCGCAAGGCCTCGCGCGCGAGCCGGAGAATCCGGCGTCGTCCGCGCTCAGCGACAAGCCGGCGGACACGTGACGGCGGCGGGCGCACCGACCCGCGGCATGCAAGGGTTGTGCTGGCTCGCGATCGCTGCGCGTTCCGTCGTCGGCGGCGACAGCGGCATCGTGCCTAGCGGCACGCGCGCGAAAACAGCAGCGAATCGGCGTCGTTGAAGCGGATCCGCACCGGATCGGCATACCCGGCCTTCTGCGCGACGCGGATCGACGCGACGTTGGTCGGTGCGATCAGGCACACGCTGCGTTCGAACCGGTTCTGCGCATCGAGCCAGCCGAGCGCATGCACCAGCGCCTCGGTCGCATAGCCCTTGCCGTGCGCCCAGCTCGCGAGCGCCCAGCCGGCTTCCGGCACGCCGCGAATCGGCGGCTCGACCGCGCGGTGGAAGTCGGCGAAGCCGAGATCGCCGACATAGCGGCCCGTTGCCTTCTCGCGGATCGCCCAGTAGCCGTAGCCGAGCAGCGGCCACAGCCCGCGATACGCGAGCAGCCGCATCCACGAGTCGCGCGGCGCCGACGGCTTGCCGTTGAAGATGTGCTCGACGACGGTCGGCTCGGTCCACATCGCGGCGAGCGCGTCGAAGTCGCCGAGCGGATGGCCTTCGAGGATCAGGCGTGGCGTGTCGAGAACCGGCGGGGACGTGACGGGCGGCAGGGCGCGGGAGGTCATCGGGCGTTCCATGAGGAAAGGAAGGCGAAGGCGGCACGGTGCGCCGCGCTTGGGTCCCGTACGATACCGCGGAAACCGCGGCGCGGCCGCAAATCCCCGCCGGCAGCGGGGCATGCGAATCGCATCGCTGGGATAGCCGTCGCCCGACGGGGCCGGCACGGGATGGCGGCCGCGTGGCGGCAGCGCGCCCGTGCCGGCCGTTTCCTGTTTCCTACTTCCGGCTTTTCAGGAAGTTGCGGCCGTGCGCGGTGATCGATGCTCCGGAACGGCCATGCGCGGCATGGCTGACGAAGCCCGCGCCGACGAGTTCCTGCTCGACCGACCAGCCGAGCGCCGGCGCATCGCGGCCGTAGCGCACGTCGGCGAGGCGCTCGAGCGCCCAGAGCGCGGACGCGGACAGGTTGGGGGTATTGGACGTGACGTTGTCGTTCATCGCTTCCTCAGGGGACGGGTGATTCAGGGTGAACGGCACGAGGCCGTGGGATCGGGCGACGCGGCGCGCGGCGGCGTCAGCCCGCCTGCAGCAACGGCAGCAGCGCCTGGAGCGCGGCTTCCTCGTCGGGGCCGGTGGCAAGCATCTGCGCCGACGTGCCGCCATGCATCTGCAGCGCGGCGATGGCCGTTGCGTCCTTCGCGCTGCCGCTGAGCCCGTTGGCGAGCAGCAGGATCTCGCTTTGGAAGCGGTGCGCCGCCGCGACGATCGCGTCGCGGGACGCGGCCGCACGGCCGCGGTTCCATGCGGGGCCGATTTCAACGTAGACGACGGTTGCCACGTGCGGATCAGCCTCGGGGAAAATCGCCGGAACGGCGTGCAATGGCCGGCCGGCAACACGGCGGGAACGCGCGGCGCGCGGCTTCCCGACGGAGCGCCGCGCGCCGTGCATCGCGTGCCGGTGCGGCATTCATCTCGAACATGTCGACATCCTCAGCGAAACCGCCATCAAGTCCGGCGAATGATCGAAAGCTGACGATTATAATACGACAACTGGATTATGTGTATTGCATTATAATGTCGTGTGCGCGTTGCGCTGCCCTGCCGATCCGTGGATCGCAGCGGTGCGCGCGCGGTCCGGGCCACGTGCTTGCGTGCCCGGTATTTTTTTTCGATTGACCTGAACCCCCACCGAATGGAAGCTGCAATGAACGCCGCCCCCGCCTGCCCGCAATGCGCGATGGAAAACACCTACCCGGACGGCACGCTTTACGTGTGCGCGGACTGCGGCCATGAATGGTCGGCCGGCGCCGGCGCCGAAGCGGGCGACGAACCGGCGGGCGACGTCGTCAAGGACGCGAACGGCAACGTGCTGTCGGACGGCGATTCCGTCGTGCTGATCAAGGATTTGCGCGTGAAGGGCTCGTCGATCACGCTGAAGATGGGCACCAAGGTGAAGAGCATCCGTCTCGTCGGCGGCGATCACGAAGTCGATTGCAAGACCGACATGGGCGGCTTCATGCTGAAGGCCTGCTACCTGAAGAAGGTATGACCGCACGCGGCGCGACCGACGCTCCGATCAACCGGGCCTGCCGAGCATGAGCGAGGATCGAGCGTCCTATGACGCATTCCTGCAGTTCCTGGCGATGCCGTTGAACGACGGCCGGCCGTTCGTGCTCGAGACGAAGCACGCGGTGTCGCTGCACTTCGACCACTTCGGCACGCAGAGCTTCATGTCGCTGCAGGATCCGGTCAGGCTCGAACTCGGTTATACGCGCGTGATGATGGGTTTCCTGCTGCTGCAGCCGGTGCCGGCGCGCATCTGCATGATCGGGCTCGGCGGCGGATCGCTCGCGAAATACTGCTATCGGCACCTGCCCGACACGGCGATCGACGCGGTCGAGATCAACCCGGACGTGATCGCGCTGCGCGAGGTGTTCCGGATTCCGCAGGACGACGCGCGCTTCGCGGTGGTCTGCGCGGACGGCGCCGACTACGTGGCAAGGCCCGAGGTCCGGGCGGACGTGATCCTGCACGACGCGTTCGTTGCCGACGGCATGCCGGGCAGTTGCACGGGCGTGGCCTTTCTCGACGCGTGCCGTGCGCGGCTGAGCGAAACGGGCGTGCTCGCGATCAACTTCATGGACGACGATCCGGCGTTGCCGCGGCATCTCGAGCAACTGCGCGCGGTGTTCGACGATTCGTATGCGCTGGTGCCGTGCGGCGACGACAACAACTTCATCGCGTTCGCGTGGAAGAACGGCAACCCGTTGCCGTCGCTGCGGATCCTGCTCGAACGCGCGCTCGGGTTCGGTTCGGCCGGCGCGCTCAAGCTGTCGTCCACCGCCCGGCGCATGAAGGCCGGGGAGGGCATCGATCCCGCGCGGCTCGTGTGGCGCGCGCGTGAACATGCACGGTGGGAGATCTGCGCGTGACGGCGCCGGGTTCGGCCGGGCTTACTTCACCCGCTTGCCGAGCGTGCTCTTCGTCTTGTACGTGACGCCGTGTTTGTCGAGATACTCGCGGATCAACTGACGCACGACTTGCGACGGCGTGAGATCCTGCTCCGCGCAGAGCAGGTCGAACGCTTCTTTCTTCGCGGGGTCGATCAGGACGGTCAGGCGGGCGGTTTTCGTTTCCATCGTGAGGCGGGCGCGGTCGATATGTTAATCAAATTATAATCCATCCGTTTTCGCTGCTCTGTCCGAATGCGCGATTGTGGTGTGCGCACGAACTCGCGACGCCGGCATTCGCGCGCTGAGAACGGATCGTCGATCGCGCGGCAAACATGATAACCGGATTATCATGCCCTGTTGGCCGTATGGGGCTTTAAGTACAATGTCGGACGTGGCTGCCGGCAGCCGGGCTGCCCAAGCGGCGCCGGCGTTTGCGCGATGGGCGCCGGCCGCTTCCGTTTCCATGCGGCCCGTGCGGGCCGTCACCGCGGCGCTGCCTGGCCGTTGCTTCGCCATTACTACACGCCACTCCGCTACACGCCACTCCGATATCCGCCTCATGACCCCGATCAAGTTCGTTCTCCGCTATACGGCGATTCCGTTTGCAGCCATCGTGGCCGTCGTGGTGTGGGCCGTCGTGCCGTCGTCGAAAGAGATCGACGCGCGGCAATATGCCGCGCTGTCGCGCGGATACGCGAGCTTTCCGCTACCGTTTCGGCATGAGATATCGGAAGCGATGGAGCAGGGCCGGATCAGCGACCGCCATTACCAGACGCTCGTGCGCGATTCGCTGGGTAATGGCGTGGCGCTGGACTGGCCGGCGTCGGGCGTCGCCGACGTCGCTGCCGAGCGGCAAAGGCTGGCCGAACTGCTGAAGACCGATTCGGGTCTGGAGGAACACAAACAATGAAGATTGCGCTGGTTTCGGCGGCTTTCGTGATGATTATCGGAAGCCTGGTTTTCGCGTTGTATTTCATGAATCACGACCGCGGCGGAAGCAAGCGGATGGCGTGGTCGCTGGCGGCGCGCGTCGGGTTGTCGATCACGCTGTTCCTGTCGCTGCTGATCGCATACCGGCTCGGGTGGATCGAACCGACGGGGCTGCCGATCGGGCGGTGATGGGCGGCATTCGGTCGCGCGTCGACCGGCGCGCCGGGCGCCGGTGATCTGGATCGCCGATCCGATACGGGAGAAGGGAGAACCGGCCGATCGACCCGGGCGACCCGATCGCACCGGGCCTGCCGATCTTCACGCCGTAGCGATCGGGCATGCGCGCGACCTGGCCGGTGCGTTGCCGTGGCGAGCTCGCGCATTCGTGGCGGCGAACCGTCAACCCACGACCAGATGAACGACGATCAGCAGCAGCGCAATGAATGCGCCAAGCGCAACGAACGCGGCAATGACTACCGCGAACGGGTTGAGTTGCGTGGCATCCGCTTCGAGATTCTTTCGTTTGTTGACGCCGAGAAACGCCAGGAAGACCGCGCGGAACGCACGCACGATCTGGTCTTTACCTTTTTCAGTCATACAGTTTTCCTTCGCCTCAATAAAAGTTGCAGGGATACCGATACCGCGCGTCGCGACGCGCGTGAGCATCGCGTTTCCGTTTGCACGCGGATCGTTCGGTGGCTGTGCGCCGGGGCCGGCTTGCGTTCGAACGAGACGACGTCATGGATCCGGATATCCACCCCTCATCGGCCGCCTGAAGGATTGCCGCGGGCATCCGCTTCAGGCTCCGCGTGATCGGCAGGCGGTCAGGATGCCGCGCAGCAAATCGACCGGAGGGGGCGGGCATCCGGGGATGGTCACGTCGACGGGCAGGACCGACGAAACGGGGCCGCACACCGCATAGCTGTCGGCAAAGATGCCGCCCGTGCATGCGCACTCGCCGGCCGCGACGACGAGTTTCGGCGCCGGCGTGGCGTCGTACGCGGCAAGCACGGCGGCCTTCATGTTCAGCGTGACGGGGCCGGTCACGAGCAGCAGATCCGCATGGCGCGGGCTGGCGACGAATTTGATCCCGAGCCCTTCGATGTTGTAGTACGGGTTGTTCAGCGCGTGGATCTCCAGCTCGCAACCATTGCACGAACCCGCGTCGATCTGCCGGATGCACAAGGCGCGGCCGAGGAGGTCGAGTATGTCCTGACGAATCTGCTGCGCCTCGTGTCGCCACGCGGCTTCGGTGGCCGGCACGGGTTCGTCGGGAAAGTCGGTGCGCGCGAATTGACGGATGAGTTGCCACATCAGAGATCGTGCCCCGCGTAGTTCAGGTTGAACGACTTGTTGATCAGCGGGAAATCGGGAACGATGTTGCCGATGATCGCGTGCTCGAGCGCCGGCCAGTTCTGCCAGGACGGATCGTGGCAATGGCAGCGCGCGATGGCATCGCCCGATGCCGTCTCGAGCGCGACGAACACGTCGCCGCGCCAGCCCTCCACCCAGCCGATGCCCGCGGATGGCGCCGCCGCGGGCATGACGGCGGCGGCGATCGGCCCCTCCGGAAGATTCGCGAGCAGGTCGGTCATCAGGCGCAGCGATTCGTCGATTTCGGCAAACCGCACGGCGACCCGCGCCGCAACGTCGCCGCGCGCATCGCTGGCCGCCTGGACGGCCAGGTCGTGGTACGGGGCCGGCCGCAGGTTCGCGCGCACGTCGAAGGTCTGGCCGCTGGCGCGGGCGGCCATGCCGCGCACGCCGAAATGCGCGACGACGTCGGCATTCAGGCGGCCGGTGCCGAGAAACCGGTCCTGCAGCCCGGACTGGTCCTCGTAGATCTTGCGCATCACGTGCACGTCGCGTGCAATGCGTTCGCACTGTTCGGTGAGGATCGCCGCGTCTTCCGGATCGATGTCGACGGCCAGCCCGCCCGGCACGATCCGGTCCATCAGGTAGCGATGCCCGATGACGCCGCCGTTGGTCCGGATCCAGTTCTCCTTGAGCCGCGAGAACTGCGCGAGACCGAACGCGAATCCGGCATCGTTGCCGAGCGCGCCGAGGTCGCCGAGGTGATTGGCGATGCGCTCGCGCTCGAGCAGGAGGGCGCGCAGCACCAGCGCACGCGCCGGCACGGCTGTGCCGCATGCCTGTTCGAGCGCCATGCAATATGCCCACGAGAACGCGACGGTCGAATCGCCGGCGATCCGGCCCGCAACGCGATGGCCGTTCGATGCGGCCGTCCGTTCGAACAGCCGTTCGACGCCGCGATGTACATAGCCGAGCCGTTCCTCGAGCCGCAGCACCTTCTCGCCGACGACGGAAAACCGGAAATGGCCCGGCTCGATGATGCCGGCGTGAATCGGCCCGACCGCGATTTCGTGCACGCCGTCGCCGGCAACCTGCACGAACGGATAATCCGCTTCGTTCGATTCGAATCGCTCGATGCCGGTTGCCTGCTTCTGCAGCGGAAAGTAGTCGTCGGGCCAGTTGCCGTGATTGAGCCACGGGCGCGTGTCGCGCGCATAGCGCGCGCGCAGGCCGGTCAGGTCGAAAATGGCGCGCTGCATCCGCGTCGCGGCGGGAAACACGCCCGCGAGATCGGGATAGTCGCCGTCGGCCCGCGGTTCGTGCCCTGTCGCGAGACGCACCCACAGGACGCCGTCGTCGCATTCGTACGCCGCATTGACCGAAAATGCGCGCGCGCGCGTTTCGCCGCCCCACATCGCGACGAGCCGGCTTTGCTCCCTCCGCGCGGCATGCGCGATGTCGAGCCAGCGCGGTTCGTCCACGTCAACCACGGCAGCCGGAACCTGGCCTGCCGCGTGCCGCAGGCGCGTCGAGCCGTCCGCCTGAATCAAGTCGAGTCGCATCGTTCACCCTGCCAGCATCGTCGCCGCCTGGCGGTACCACATGGCCAGGTAAGGCGGCACGTACAGGCCCAGCATCAGGCCGAGTCCCAGATGCACGAACACCGGCAGCAGCGCCGGCCGGTGTTCGAGCGGCGTCGCCGTCGTCGTTTCGCCGAACACCATCCGCTGCACGCGCGCGAAGATCGCCGCGAACGCGACGGCGAGCCCGAGCAGCAGCAACGGCGCGGTCCACGGGAGCGTGTTCATGGCCGTCGTCAGGATCAGGAATTCGCTCGCGAACACACCGAACGGCGGCAGGCCGAGAATCGCAAGCGTGCCGAGCATCATGGCCCAGCCGACCGTCGGGCTGACCTGCAGCAGCCCGCGAATGCCGTCGATCGCCTGCGTGCCGGCCTTCTGCGCGGCATGGCCGACCGCGAAGAAGATCGCCGACTTGACGAGGGAATGGACCGTCATGTGCAGCAGCCCGGCGAACGTCGCGATCGGGCCGCCGAGCCCGAATGCGAACGTCATCAAGCCCATATGCTCGATCGACGAGTACGAGAACAGGCGCTTCACGTCCTTCTGCCGGAACAGCGAGAACGACGCGATCAGGACCGACACGAGCCCGAACCCGACCAGCAGCCGCCCCGGCAGGCCATTGCCGAGCGCGCCGTCGGCCAGGACCTTGCAGCGCAGCACCGCGTACAGCGCAACGTTCAGCAGCAGGCCGGACAGCACCGCCGAAATCGGCGTCGGACCTTCGGCGTGCGCGTCCGGCAGCCAGCTGTGCATCGGCACGAGGCCGACCTTGGTCCCGTAGCCGACCAGCAGGAACACGAAGGCGATCGACACGATCGTCGGGTCGAGCTGCGTGCGGACGGCGGCCAGGCTCGTCCACAGCAGCGCGTCGCCGTCGGTCAGCTGCCGGCTCGCGGCGAGGTACAGCAGGATCGTGCCGAACAGCGCCTGGGCGATGCCCACGCCGCACAGGATGAAGTACTTCCATGCGGCTTCGAGGCTGGCGGCGGTTCGGTAGACGCTGACGAGCAATACGGTGGCGAGCGTGGCGGCTTCCATGGCGACCCACAGCACGCCGACGTTGTCGGTCAGCAGCGCGAGCAGCATCGCGAACATGAAGAGCTGATACATGCTGTGATAGAGCCGCATCCGTGCGGCCGTCATCCGGCCGCGGGCTTCCTCGATCTGCATGTAGGGCCGGGAAAACAGCGACGTCGTCCAGCCGACGAACGCCGTGAGCGCAACGAGATAGACATTCAGCGGATCGACGAAAAACGCGCGTCCGAATGCGAACGACGGGCCGTGCTCGACGGTGCGCGCGGCCAGCACCAGCGTCGCCGCGAAGGTCAGGAAGCTGAAGCCGACGTTCAGCTGGCGCGCGACCCGGCTCGGCCGCACGCAGGCGAGGCACGCGGCGCCCGCGAGCGGCAGCCCGAGCACGGCGAGCACGACGTGGGCGTCATTCATCTTTGAGTTTCTCGAGGTGATGGATGTCCAGGCTGTCGAACTGCTCGCGAATCTGGAACATGAAGACGCCCAGAATCAGGATGCCGATCAGCACGTCGAGCCCGATGCCGAGCTCGACGATCATCGGCATGCCGTTGGTCGCGGCCGCCGCCGCGAAGAACAGCCCGTTTTCCATCGACAGGAAGCCGATCACCTGTGGAATGGCCTTGGCGCGCGTGATCATCGCCATGAACGACAGCAGCACGCACGCGAGCGCAATGCCGAGCGTGCCGCGCGCGACCGAGGTCGCGAGCTGGCTGATCGGCGCGGCGACGTTGAACGCGACGATCACGAGGACGATGCCGATCAGCAGCGTGGTCGGGATGTTGATGAGCGGTTCGACGTCGGTCTTGACGTCGAGCCTGCGCACGAGCCGATACAGGAACCACGGAATCACGCCGACCTTCAGCACGAGCGTCAGCCCGGCGGACACATACAGGTGCACGTCGGCCGTGACGAAGCCGAGGATCAGGTTCGCCGACACGAGCGCGACGCCCTGCAGCGTATAGAGATGGATCAGGGACAGGATCCGGCGCTGGCTCAGCATCGCGAACGACAGCATCAGCAGCACGGCCGCGAGGAAGTTGATCAGTTGTGTCGCGTAGGCGTGCATTCATGCCCCCAGCAGCAGGTGGACGAGCATGCCGATCACGGCCAGCAGGAAGGCCGTGGCCAGGAATTCCGGTACCCGGAAGATGCGCATCTTCGCGTTGGCCGTTTCGACCACGGCGAGCGCGACACCGCCTGCCGTCAGCTTGATGAAGAGCACCGGCACCGCCAGCAGCAGCGCGACCGGATCGCCCGCATTCGCGATGCCCCAGGGCACGAACAACGCGAGACCGATGCACGAATACGCGAACAGCTTGAGGCTTGCCGCCCATTCCATCAACGCAAGGTGCCGCCCCGAATATTCGAGGATCAGCGCCTCGTGGATCATCGTGAGCTCGAGGTGGGTGGTCGGATTGTCGACCGGCAGCCGCGCATTTTCGGCCAGCGCGACCAGCGTGAACGCGATGCCGGCGAACGCCAGGCTCGGATAGATCGTGAGCTCGCCGCGGCCGAGCGTCGCGACGATGCTCGTCAGCAGCGTCGACTGCGTAATCAGCGAGGCCGACAGGAGCACCATCAGCAATGCCGGCTCCGCGAGGAAGCCGATCAGCATTTCGCGGCGCGCGCCGAGCGTGCCGAACGCCGTGCCGACGTCCATCGCCGCGAGCGACAGCGCGACGCGCGCGAGCGCGAACAGGCCGACGAGCGCGATCGCATCGGCGGCGGGCGACAGCGGCAACTCGGTCGACAGGGTCGGCACGATTGCGCACGCGAGCGTCATGGCGGCCCAGACGACATAGGGCGCGCCGCGGAACACGGGGCTCGCGCCGTGCGCGATGACCGATTCCTTGTTGAACAGCTTGTGGAGCATCCGGTACGGCTGCCAGATGGACGGCGCGCGCCGGTTCTGAAGCCAGGCGCGGCATTGGTTGACCCACCCCGTGAGCAATGGCGCGGCCGCGATCGCTATCACGATTTCGAGAGTCTGCGAGATGACGCCGGACAGGGTTACCATCGTCTCACCAACATCAGCAGCACGATCAGCACGACGAAACTGTAGGTCAGGTAAACCGCGATCTTGCCCGTCTGCAGGCGGCCTGCCCAGTCGGCGGCGCGTTGCGTGAGCGCCGCGATGCGCGCGTAGAGCGCGGACCAGGTGCGATCGGTCACCGACACCCGGTAGGCCGGCTGGGTGTCGAACGGCGACGGCAATTGCCGCTCGATGTGCAGCAGCGGTGCGAAGATTTCGCGGATCGGCTGCCCGAATCCTTCCGCCGTATCCTGCATGCGCGCGGTCGTGAACGGGAAGCCGCAGCCCCAGGGGGCCGCGCGGCGCAGCCGGCCGTGATAGAAACGCCGCACCAGCACCCACGCGAGCCCGCAGCAGGCGATGAAGAACAGCATGAACGCCGCCGGCATGTAGCTCGCGCGAGCGGCCGACACGGGCGCGAACAGCAGCCAGCCATGATTGTCCGCGCCGACGCCGGCGCCGACCAGCGTGTGCGTGACGCGATCCAGCAGCTTGACGAACTGGGCGGGCATCAGCCCGAGCAGCACGCTGGCGGCCGCGAACCAGCAGAACGCGAGCCGTTCCCACGCGTTCGCGTCGCGGGCGCGGTTCAGCTTCGCTTCTCTCGGCTGCCCGAGGAACACGATGCCGAAGAACTTGACCATCGTGTAGCCGGCCAGCGCGGCCGACATGGCGATCAGCGCGGCGGCGATCGGCACCGTCATCGCGAGCACCGAATCCGGCAACCGCGGCGCGAACAGAAAGCCCTGCAACAGCAGCCACTCGGCCACGAAACCGCTTAGCGGCGGCAGGCCCGCGCTGGCCGCGACGCCCGCGAGGACGGCCCACGCGGTCCACGGCATGAAGCGGATCAGTCCGCCGAGCCTGCCGAGGTTGCGCTCGCCGGTGGCGTGGAGCACGGCGCCCGTGCCCAGGAACAGCAGGCTCTTGAACGCCGCATGCGCAACGATCTGGTAGAGCATCGCGGTCAGCGCGAGCGCCGACAGGCTCGTCATCCCGTACGCGCGGAACAGCACCGCGAGACCCAGCGCGACGAGCATCAGGCCGACGTTGTCGATCGACGAATAGGCGAGCAGGCGCTTCATGTCGACCTGGATGGTGCTGAACACCACGCCGAGCAGCGCGGTGCCGAGCCCCAGCATGAGCAGCAGCACGCCCCACCACGCAATCTGCACGTGCAACAGGTCGAACAGCACGCGCAGCAGGCCGTACAGGCCGACTTTCAGCACGAATCCGCTGAGGAGCGCAGAGACCGGCGACGGCGCCGCGGGGTGCGCCTCCGGCAGCCACACATGCAGCGGGAAGATCCCCGCCTTTGCGCCGAACCCGACGAGCGCGAACAGGAAGGCGAACGACGCGGGCAGGGCATCCAGCGACTGCGCGCGCAGGTTGGCGAAGGTGTAGTCGCCGGTGCGCGCCTGCAGAATGCCGAAGCAGAGCAGCAGCGCCAGCGCGCCGACGTGCGAGATCAGGAAATACAGGTAACCGGCCCGGCGGATCTCGCCGATCCGGTGGTTGGTCATGACGAGAAACGTCGCGGACAGCGTCAGCGTCTCCCAGGCGACCATGAATACATAGGCGTCGTCGGCGATCAACACCAGCGCGATGCTTGCGACGCAGACGTGGTATTCGAAGCAGATCAGCCCGGGCGCGGATCCTTCGCCCTTGCGGAAATATCCGGCTGAAAAGGCGCCGATCCCCGTGCCGACGAGGCCGAGCACGAACAGGAAATAGCCGGACAGGCGATCGAGACGCAGATGAAAGGGCAGGCCGGGAAGCCCGATCGGCAGCACCGCGGCAGACGGCTCGGCAAGGATGCCGGCGAGGCCCGCCGCGCCGACGAGCAGCCCGACCAGCGCGCCGAGCGGAAAGAGGCCGTGGGCAACCAGTCGCGTGCGGCGCAGCGCCCCGAGCCCCAGCGTGCCGACCGCGAGCCACGCGGCCACGGCCAGCAGGACGAAATGGACGACCGGCACGGGTGCCATCCGGAATGTCTCCAGTACGCTCGGGTTGGACGAGGTGATGGAAAGACCGCTTCTTCCGCAGCCTGTTCCTGCCCGCATTATGACACCGAAAGACGAATCAGGATAACAAGGTATGATAATGCCGTTATCATGAAAGTCTCATGACTCCCTGGCTGGAACGGGCGACCGTGGCGGTGTGCCGCGGCGCGCCGGGTTCCGCTCGGGGCGTCGTTGTCTCCCGATCCGGGCGAATGAGGGAAGATCCTATGCCAGCGCAGTACTTCCGAAGCCTGACGGGAAAACACCGCAGCGCGGCCGCGAACCGCCAGCTCGGTTTTTCGCTTGCCTTCGTCGCCGGCGCAACCAATGCCGGCGGTTTCCTCGCGGTCAAGCAATACACGTCGCACATGAGCGGGATCGTGTCGGCGATCGCGGATCAGACCGCGCTCGGCGACATCCGGCTCGTGCTGGCCGGGGTGGGTTCGCTCGCGTCGTTTCTGGTGGGTGCCGGCTGCTCGGCCGTGCTCGTCAACTGGGGGCGGCGCCGCGGGCTGCAGAGTCAGTATGTGCTGCCGCTGCTGGTCGAAGCGGCGCTGCTGCTCCTGTTCGGGCTGCTCGGCAGCCATCTCGCGCTGTGGGAAGCGTTCTTCATGCCGGTCACGGTGATCCTGCTGTGCTTCATCATGGGGCTGCAAAACGCGATGATCACCAAGCTGTCGGGGGCGGAAATCCGCACGACGCACATGACGGGCATCGTGACGGACCTCGGCATCGAACTCGGCAAGCTCTTTTACTGGAATCGTTCGAGTGCCGACGTGCACGCGCAGACGGTGATCGCGAACCGCGCGAAGCTCAGGATTCACGCGACGATGCTGGCGTCGTTCTTCGTCGGGGGGCTGGCCGGCGCAATCGGCTTCAAGCATGTCGGCTACGTGTCGACCGTGCCGCTGGCCGCGGCACTCGTCACGCTGGCGATCGTGCCCGTCGTCGACGACGTGCTCGACTATCTCTATCGGCTTGACCGCCGGTCGTGAGCCTGCACAAGGTGAAACGAAACCCGACTGCGCGTTGCCGGCGGCGGATCCTGCTTGGGGCGCTTTCGCCGAGCGTGGGCCACACGCGCGTGCCGAATGCTTTCGGGCGCGGTACGCAAGGGCCGATGCATTATAATTAAATTAGCATATCGCCGACTCTGCCCTGCAATGGAAACGAAAACCGCACGCTTGACCATCCTGATCGATCCCGCCAAGAAAGAGGCGTTCGACATGCTCTGCGCGGAGCAGGACCTGACGCCGTCGCAAGTCGTGCGGCAGTTGATTCGCGAGTATCTCGAACAACACGGCGTGAGCTACAAGACGAAAAGCGCGCTCGGCAAACGGGTGAAGCGAAGCGCGGACTGAGTTCGCGAGCCGCCTGGACGTCGATTTCCCGGTGCGCATGCCGTGCGCATGCCAGGGTCCGTATGGGCATCCTTCCGCGTCACGTACTTCGTGCCATCCGCACGGGCCATCTTGAACCGGGCATCGTCTGCAGGAATCCTGAATACATCGCGTAGCGCAATCGCGTCGATGGTCACGCCGGGCAGATTCCGATAACCGCGCTCCATGCCCGATCGATCCGGGTAGATATGTTGTCGGTGGGGAGCGCGTGCAGCGAACTGCAACGACAAGCGGGTTCGCCGTAGGTAAGCGCGCGGCGTCACGCTTCCCGGCGAAGGCACGCCGCGAGCACGAAGCTGCCCGCGTCGGTCTTGCCGTCGATCTCGTGATCGCCGCCGACGATCCGGATGCTTTTTACCTTGGCGCCCATTCTCAGCGTGATCGATGAACCCTTCACGCGCGGATCCTTGATCGGCGCGACCGCGCCCCCCGTCCGACAGCACATTGCCGTTCGCGTCCTTGACGACTCGCCTGGCCGATTCGTCAGCGGATTCGATGCCGGCGCCCGCCGACCATTCATGACCTCAGTCCGCGCACAGATGCAGTGTGCCGTTTGGGCAGGTGTTTTCCATTGCGCATTGCGGGCAGGCGGGGGCACCGTTCGCGGCTTCCATCGGACGGATTCGAACCGGTCGGCGGCAAAAGCGGGCGGATACCTGCCTCGCCGGAACGGGCGCCGTGCCGTCGGCTCGCAGGCGGGCCGACCTCGGGGTGGGCGCACACAACATTATAATGAAATACACATTCTATGAATGCTGTCTTATAATCCAGTCTTGCCGCCGATCGCCGGAATTGAGGGCGGATTCGCGGAGGTAGCCGACATGTTCGATCTGGATGGGATGCTGCTGTTGCCCGATCGGCGGCCCATATCCCTGCCGGAGGTCGCCGGGAGCCGGGGGCTTGTCGTGGTGGGCGTCGGGCGCGGCGGCGAGCGCGGCTTCCAGATGGTCCACCGCTTCCATGATGTGGGCGAGCGGCTCGCGGCCGCCGGTATTCATCTGGCGTTCGTCTATCCGCGGGAATCGGCTCGGCATGTGATGGATCCCATCTCGGTGGCCAGTGCGCGCTTGCGGCACCATCCGCGCCTGCTGCTCGATGCGGATGGCTGCTGTTTCGCGCAGGGCGTGCCGCCTCGAGTGCTCCGTGTCGTGTATCTGAGCGGCGCAATGCAGCGTCTCGTCGGTTTCGAAATCGACATGCGCGACGCGGGATGGGAAACCGAGTTCCAGGCGTTCCTGATGGCCTGCCGGATCGGCCCGTCCCACTGAATGCCGGCATCCCTCTCACGCCACACGCGAGGAACATGGCAACCGTCGTTTATTTCGAAGCAGGTCCCGCCTGGAGCCGGAACGGTGCGACCGCCGTGCGCGATGCGCTCGTGGTCACGGCGCGCCGTTTCGACAGCGACATCCTGCTGATCGCCAATGGGCGGCGCGGGAATGCCAAGGACGGCATGGCCATGTCATCGCTGCAGGTGCGTCGCGGCGCATCCGCGCAAGTCCTTGCAAGCGGTCCGGACGAAGAGGCGGCGCTTCGTGCGCTCCTGCCCTTGCTTCAAGAGGGCTGACCGACGTGCCGCCTGTCGATTTTCCGTTCCTGGGCCTGCGCGCGGCTTCCCCGGCCGAGATCGCCGACAAGCCGATCGTCGTGGAAAACGAGCACCTCGTCTCGCTGTGCTTCGACGGCCGTGGCATGCAAAGCACGATGCTGCGGGAGGCCCCGGACGCGCTCGCACTCGGCTATACGCGCACGATGATGGGGTTCCTGCTGTTTCAGCCGGAACCCGCGCATGTTGGCTTGATCGGGCTCGGCGGCGGTTCGCTCGTGAAGTATTGCTATCGGAACCTGCCGAACACCCGTCTCACCGCAATCGAAATCAATCCGGAAGTGATCGCGCTTCGCGACCGGTTCCACGTTCCACCCGACGACGCGCGACTGGCGATCATCTGCGCGGACGCGGCGCGGCACCTGTCGACGACCGCGCACACATTCGATGCGCTGTTGCAGGATGGTTTCAATGCGGATGGCGCGCCGTCCGAGCTCTGCAGTGCAGCCTTCTACGACACCTGTCGCGCGCGACTGAACGACGACGGCGTGCTCGTCGTCAATCTGTTCGGCGACGATCCGCGACTCGGTGAGTGTCTCGCGAGGCTGCGTGAGACGTTCGGCCCGTCCGTCGCAATCGCACCGGCTGAAGACGGTGCGGGCAACGTGATCGCCTTCGCCTGGAAGAGCGACGCACCGCTGCCGTCGCTCGAGGCACTCATCGAACGTGCGGATCGGCACTGCGGCCGCCACGGCATCGACCTCGTCGATGCCGCCGTACGCATCGAGGTCGGCGCCCGTTACGACTGGACGCGCCTGAGTGCGTGCCTTGCCGATTGAGTCCGATACATGCGGCACCCTTGATCATGATCAAACACCTGGAGACGCCATGAGCGATAACCAAGCTTCGACCGTTCCGACCATCTCGGCATCCGCGATCTGGGCCCTGGAGCGCCTTGCCGATATTCGTTACGGTCGCGATACACCCGCACTTGGCTGGTCCATCACCCGCGAGCTCATCGGCGCAGGGTTCGTGCGCTATCCGACGAACGGCCGCGGAAGCGTCTCGATTACGGCAGCCGGACAGACGTTCCTGAAGAACCGGAAATAGTTCTGGCCGGCGTCGCTCGCGAATCGCACGGTCGCGTCGATCCGGACATCCATGCCGGGTCGTTCATGTCATGGGCGCTTGCGTTCGACAGGGGAAGCGTCAACGCGCCAGGGTGCGGCTGCGAATTGCGGTGGCGCGCGAAGAGGAGCAAGCGTGCCGCTGCGGACATGACGAAAGGCTGAACGTGCTTTCCTACCTGCGGTTACTTTTTGCGCGGCACAAATTTCGCCGGCTTCCCGTGATTCGTTTTCAATCGACGCCGATCGATCTGGGCATCGACGGTGTGCCGCATTCGGGGTGGGAAGTCGCGATCCTCGCGGCATCCGGCGGTATCGTCGGCGCGGCGACATACAGCCTGGCGCCGCGAACCGATCGGGTATATGTCCATCGACTGGAAATTCTCCCGACGATGAGGCGCCGCGGCTACGGTCTCGCCTTCCTGTCGTATCTGCATCGAACGTACCAGTTGCCCATTACTCCCATCGACGACGGGCCCGAGGCCCGGTCGTTCTGGCGCGCCGCGAGATCCTTTCAATCCGGAGCATGGCGCGTTACGTCCGGACAATCATCCGACGAGTTCCGCGACGCGCTGCTTCAATGGCGGCATCGGCAGGCGGTCATGCTCGGCTTGCGTTCCCCGTCGGCGAAATCATCGGATTCCTAGGCGAACCTGCATGCCGCCGTTCGCGCAAGCGGCCTTGCTCGCCGGTCATGCGCGACATAGATTGTCTTCATCGAGGTCCGACTTTCTGGAGGGGCCATGGAACTGCTCGTGGAACGCGTCGACGTATGGGCGGCCACCATCGAGGACAAGCCGGGCGGTCTTGCACGCGTGCTGAACGCGTTGCGGGATGCCGGCGTGGATTTGCAATTCATCGTCGCCCGGCGCACCCAGGAAGCACCCGGCAAAGGGGTGGTATTCGTCGCGCCGCTGCAGGGAGATCGGGAGACCCGTGCTGCCACGCAGGCGGGATTCAGTCCTAGCTCGAGCCTGCACTCGATCCGTGTGATGGGGCTGGACCAGATGGGGATCATCGCGGAGCTGACCCAGAAACTGTCGGACGGCGGGATCAATCTCCGCGGCATATCCGCCGCCGTGCTCGGCTCGCAGTTCATTGCCTATCTAGCGCTCGACTCGCTGGCCGACGCCGAGCAGGCGACAGACATCCTGCAAAGGCCCTGAATTGCCGCTTCAGTCGACTGCCGGGTGAGGCGGGGTGCCTTTCACGGCTGAATTTCGCGTGCGTTGCATCGGGCGTGCGGCGCGGTCTGCCCCGATCTTCGGCCGGGTGAGGCCGCCGCGGAATATCGACGGCCAATCGATTGCGGCATGCGCGCGGGCGACGCGCCGCAGCGGCGCTTCGTTCGCGTGATTCGCCGCGTACGTCTGCCGTGTTCCCGTGTCTTCGTGTGCCTTCGCGTTTCGTCACGCCGTGTGAGGCAAACACGGGCGAGCGGGCAGGGGATCGATTGACCCGGCGTATTTGTTCGTGTTCGAGTTTTTAATAAAAACAGATGCATTGTGATAAGAATACTTATCCTGTCTTATCTATTCAGCATCGCCCATTCCCCCGCTTGTCGCGTTCGTTCGCTGGTCACCACTGGCCGGACCTCGCAGCGCCCGGAGCGAGCCCGGCAATGCGGACGTGGCCGCACCGTACGTCGCCTCGGCAGGGCAGTCCCATTCAACGCCGCTCCGAAACAACTTGTTACAAATAGCCGTTTTCACACCCCCTTGAAGCGCGCGACGGCCGCCTCTATTTCGCAATCCGCCAGACATTGGCTCGGCTGCACGGCGGCGTTCCACGCGCCCCGGTACGCGCGGCCGGATTCCCTTATTGGTGATCCTTTAATCGCTCAGGAGATGGAAATGCAGATTCGTCCCCTCTACGACCGGGTTATCGTCAAGCGAATCGAGACGCAGCGGACGACGGCTTCGGGCATCGTGATACCCGATTCCGCGGCAGAAAAACCAGAACAAGGCGAAGTCGTCGCAGTCGGCAGCGGCCGGCTGCTGCAGGATGGAACGCTGCGCGCGCTCCAGTTGAAAGTCGGTGACCAGGTTCTCTTCGGCAAATACGCAGGCCAGACCGTCAAGGTCGATGGCGAGGAACTGCTCGTCATGCGCGAGGAAGACGTCATGGGCCTCCTCGAAGCCGACGTCGGCGCCTCGCGTGAGGCCGCCTGACATCCCGAGCCGGTCGCGAACACCCGACTGGCGGTTCGCGACGGGTCGGTCGAGTCAACGACTACTATCCGGAGCAGCAACATGAGTGCAAAAGACGTCCAATTCCACGACAGCGCCCGTGCCCGTATCGTCAAGGGCGTAAACGTTCTCGCCGATGCCGTGAAGGTCACGCTGGGGCCGAAAGGCCGCAATGTGCTGATCGAGCGCGGCTTCGGCGCGCCTGCCCTCACGAAGGACGGCGTGTCGGTCGCGAAGGAAATCGAACTGAAGGACCGCTTCGAAAACATGGGGGCGCAGATCGTCAAGCAAGTCGCGTCGAAGACCGCCGATGTGGCCGGCGACGGTACCACCACGGCCACCGTGCTCGCCCAGGCGATCGTGCAGGAAGGCATGAAGCACGTCGCCGCCGGCATGAATCCGATGGATCTCAAGCGCGGCATCGACAAGGCCGTGGCCGCCGTGCTCGACGAACTGCGCAAGCTGTCGAAGCCGATTTCCACCAACAGGGAGATCGCACAGGTGGCGGCGGTCTCGGCGAACGCCGACGAGACCATCGGCAAGATCATCGCCGACGCCATGGAGAAGGTCGGCAAGGAAGGCGTCATCACGGTCGAGGATGGCAAGTCGCTCGAGAACGAGCTGGATGTGGTTGAAGGGATGCAGTTCGACCGCGGCTACGTCAGCCCCTACTTCATCAACGATCCGGAACGGCAGGCCGCGTACCTGGACGACGCGCTGATCCTGTTGCACGACAAGAAGATCTCGAACATCCGGGATCTGCTGCCGATCCTCGAGGTCGCCTCCAAGGCAGGCAAGCCCCTGCTGATCGTTGCGGAAGACGTCGACGGCGAAGCGTTGGCCACGCTCGTGGTCAACGCGATGCGAGGCATCCTGAAGGTGGTGGCGGTCAAGGCGCCCGGTTTCGGCGACCGGCGCAAGGCCATGCTCGAGGACATCGCCATCCTGACTGGCGCGACCGTCATCTCGGAAGAAACCGGCAAGCAGCTGCAGAAGGCGGCACTCGAGGATCTCGGCCGTGCCAAGCGCGTCGAGGTGCGCAAGGACGACACGATCATCATCGACGGCGCGGGCGACGAGAAGCGCATCGAAGCGCGCGTGAAGTCCATTCGCACGCAAATCGAGGAAGCCACGAGCGACTACGATCGCGAGAAACTGCAGGAGCGCGTCGCGAAACTCGCGGGCGGGGTGGCCGTCATCAAGGTCGGGGCGGCGACCGAGCTCGAGATGAAGGAGAAGAAGGACCGGGTGGACGACGCGCTGCATGCCACGCGCGCGGCGGTCGAGGAAGGCATCGTGCCGGGCGGTGGCGTAGCGCTCCTGCGCGCCCGTTCGATGGTGGCGAGCCTGACAGGCGCCAACGGCGACCAGGACGCCGGTGTCCAGATCGTGCTGCGCGCGCTCGAAGCGCCGCTGCGCGTAATCGCCGCGAACGCGGGGGACGAGCCTTCGGTGGTCATCGCGAAGGTGCTCGAAGGCAAGGGCAACTTCGGCTACAACGCGGCCACCGGAGAATATGGCGATCTGGTCGAGGCGGGTGTGGTCGATCCCACCAAGGTTACGCGTACGGCGCTGCAGAACGCCGCATCGATCGCCGGGCTGATCCTGACGACCGACGCGACGGTTGCGGACGCGCCGAAGGACGAAAAGCCGGCGCAGTCCGCCGAACCGGCGCTCGAGTACTGACCCGGGCAGCGGGTCTCGTACGCGCCGGCCAACAGTCGCGGCCGGCGCAACACGTTCGGCGCCGCGCGCTGCCCCGCTGAAGCGGCGCCGCTTTTTGCGGGTGACCGACATGAAACTCGAACTTTGCATCGACTCGAAGCCGCTCGACATCGAGCTCGACGACGTGGTGGCGGGACTGCTGGCCGTCCGGCTCGACTTGCCCGCAGGCGCAGACAACCGGGACGCGCTCGCGCGTTATCTCAGCGCAAAGGGCGCGCCCTGGAGTCTCGACGAAGAGCACATGCGCAGGCGCATACTGCGCCGGCTGATTCTGGATATCGCCGATCCGGCGCTGGTCATCCGCCATCTCATGGCCGACGAATGAACTTGCCCGACCGGCCGGCTCGGGATGCGGCGACATCAACCCGCGTCCCGATCGTCTTGCCAACCCGCTGAATCGGACATGGTCATGGCCAATGAACCGCGTTCGCCTGTCCGCTCGTCGATGGGCCTTCCTGCCGGCGTGCTCGGGAGGGACTACCTCAAGTTCTTGCAACTCTCGGTCGATGATGCACTGCGCGGCGCGCAAACATTCGCCGACGAAGCGCTGGAGGAAGCCATGACCGCTATCCGCCGTGGTTCGATGCGCGCGGCGCGGCCGGCCATGAAGGTCTTCTTCGACGGGTGCCGGTTCTGGCTCGCCAGTCACTTTCATCGCTACGAGGCGGCCCGCCGTCTCGGTGCCCGTCATCAGGAATTCTGGTGCGAGATCGAGCCGGGTCCAAAGGACGACGCCGTGCGATATGCGTCGCGAGTGTCCCGCTTCGGGCACGTCTGCCACGACACTTCCACAGCGGCTGGCTGACCGTCATCCATGGCTTCGGTGCGTTCGTCGCCCATCGCAAGCCGCGTTTGTCGGGTGGCAGCGGATGTTCGGTTTCATGCGGGCCGTACCGGATTCGAACCAGCGACCAACGGACAAAAAAGTCGGCCGCTCCACCAACTGAGCCAACGGCCCGGTTCGTCCGATATCCGCCCGCCACCACGGCACTTTTCGTGTTTGCCCTAGCGGATTTCGATCGTGCGACTCACGGTCTGTGTCGGCTCCGACTTTGGCACGGTCAACGTGAGTACACCGTTATCGAACTTTGCCAACGTGCGATCGGGGTCGGCGTAGTCCGGCATCGGGATCGTGCGGATGAAGCTTCCGTGGGCGCGCTCCAGCCGGTAACAGCCGTTTTCCTCGCTGCGTACGTCCTGCTTTTTCTCTCCGCGCAGCACGATTGCCCCGTCCTCGACGCTCACCTTCAGATCTTCGCGCGCCATTCCGGGCAGTTCGGCGGTGACGCGCAGCACCGGTCCTTCATCGACGACGTCGATGCGCGGCTGGAAGCGCGATGAACTGAAGTCGCCGAACCATCGTTCGAGCGCGCCACGGCCTGCGAGCGGGTCATGAAGGAATTCCTCCACCGCACGCCACGGCTCACGTGAGAACAGTCGCGGAATGTCGGGCCACGCGGCCCGCCACTGTTCGCTTGACGGCGGGTTGTCCGGGCCTTCCGCGTCGGACTTGCGGGCAGTTCCGCGAAGGAACTTGAAGGGGTTCCACTTCTTCGGATCGGTATTCATGGCGTCCTCCGATTCAGCTTCAATCCGTTTCGAGCGTGGCGGCCGGCCCCCAGGCAGCAAGCGTGCCCCGAGCCTCGACTGCGCCGGGCACGTCGCGATCGATCAGTTTCACCGCGTACTCGAGCGCATCGCGCTGCGCTTCGGCCGCGCTTGTCCAGCGCCGGCCGAAACGCGGCGGATGCCGGTCGGCCGACACCTCGTCGTTCCGTTCGATCCGGACGATGGCGATGTGGCCATCCGGTGCGGACGTGCGTGTCGCGATCGTCGCATGGGCACGGTGCGGACAAGGACCGCATGCCCTTTCCAGGACTCCTGAGCGACATCGGACACCGGTGCCTCCCGCTCCTGGTTCGCGACGGGCGGCGGCGCTTTTCCCGCCGCCCATGCTCCCGACCCGCCGTGGCCGCAGGGTCAGCCGGTCCTGACTTCGATGCGCCGTGGGCGAGCCTCGTCGCGACGCGGGATCGTCAGCTTCAACACCCCGTCCTGGAGGCTTGCCTCGATCTTCGACGTATCGAAGTCCGGTGACAGCGTGAACGTCCTCGCGAAGTGCGGCTCCCGGACCTCGGCATGCTGCAGGCGCAGATTTGCCGGCGTCGGCACCACCGCCTCGGCCTCGATCGAGAGGCTGCTGTCGTGAACCTTGACGTCCAGCTTGTCCTTCGTCACGCCGGGCAGATCTGCCCACAGTGTGACGCCGTGGTTGCTCTCGTAGATGTCGACGGCCGGGGTGAGGGTGATCCGGCGCGTGGCCTGTTCCGCGTCGCGACGCGTGACTGCGGATGGGTCGCGTTCAGCCAGTTTGGTCATGTCGTTCATGATCGGCTCCTCGAGTTACTGGACAGTGATGGCGCGTGGCTTGGACGACTCGCGCTTGCCGATACTGATCGACAGGCAGCCATTTTCGTAGCGCGCCTGGACCTTGTCGGGATCGGCGGTGTCGGGCAGCTCGATGACGCGCCGGAAGGCGCCGACGAAGCGCTCCTGCGCATACGTACGCGTCTCGCTTTCAGTGTCGGGTTGCGTCGATTTGCGTTCGCCGCTGAGGGTCAGCAAGCCCTTGTCGATCGATACGTCGAGTTCGGCGGCATTGATGCCCGGGGCGAAGGCGACGATCTCGATCGACTCGTCCGTCGCGCCGATGTTGATCTGAGGAAACGCGCCGAGCCGGCTCGCGCGGATGCTGGACGGGAAGCCGCCGAAGAGTTGCGCCATCTGCTGCTGCAGGCGGTCGAACTCGCTGAAGAAATCGGTTCCGAAGTAAAGATCGCTCATGATCGTATCCTCCTTGATGGCAATCGGGAGGCGAACGGGCCTACGCGCTCCAGTTCGCCTGCCGGACTGCCGGCAAACAAATCGAAACACGCAGCGCGCGGGATGAAACGGTTCGCGCGTCTGCCTGAGCGAAACTCAAGATAGGCACTCTGCGGAAAATTTCAAGGGGCGGCGGCAGATTTTTGCACTTGAAATTCCGGTGCTGGAACCTATCATCGCAGCGGCTTGGAACTGCATGCGGAGGACGCCATGGAATTCGATACGGACTGGCTTACGCTGGGCAGGCATCGTATCCGGCTGCGCTCGACGAAGGGCTTTCCGACCGAGACGATGCGCACCGTGACCGAGGTCGTCAGGCTGGCGATCGACAACAACATGAGCGCGCGGGCGCGACTCGTCGAGATCGTCTGCCGGCAGGAAAAGACCTACGACGTGCTGGTCGGCACGACGATGGCGGAGGACAAGGCTTGTGCACCGCAACTTGAAGCCGCGGTTGCGGTCGTGCTGGGCCTGTTGCCCGAGCAGATCAACATCACGGTCACCCCGGTCACGCAAAAGGAGGTCGATCTGCACTTCGGCGTGTACGAGCGGATGCTGTCGGAGAAGCTGAGTTCGACGCCGCCGATCCGCTGACCGATCGGTTCGGCGCCCGGCCGTACGGCGGGCGCAGGTTCGCGTCTGCCGACATGCCGGCGCGGGGCGGGCACGGCGGCAACGATCGCGGAATGGGGCACCCGACCGACGCAGGACGTCGGATTGGCGATCCACCTGGACCGGCGCGCCCAGGTGCATGCTTCGTGTCCGTCCTCAACCGTGCGTCGGCCGAAGCGCGCGCCCCATCTCCGCGATTGGCATCGCCGCGATCGAATTCAGCAGCCGCGTCTCGCCGGCGTCCGGGCGCGCGATTGCCCGCACTTCGTCGAGCGTCTGCGCGACATGGCGATCGAGCGGTTCGAGAAAGCGCTGCAGTTCGCTTGCCGCCGCTTTCTCCCTGAGCCCGAGCGCCTGACCGAACGCGATCAGCGCGGCCGCATCGATTTCGACAAAGCGCGTCGCGTTGCCGAGCGGCATCGTCAATTCGCAGTGCGGCCAGTGATCGCCGCGATGGTCGGGGCGGTGCGTCGGCGTGTGATACACGACCGTGCTGACGATGTCGTAGAACGGCGCGAGCCGGTAGCCGCGCGCGTCGACGAAGAACGACAGGTTCTTCAGGTGCGCGTCGGCATTGCCGACCACCACGTTGAACACGGTCCAGCGGAACACCGACAGGCGCGCCAGCGCGCGCGTGCTGGTGCGCTCGATCGCGCGGGCGAGCTCCTGCGCGTTCGCGCGCTGGTACTTGAAGCCGCGGTCGTAGTTGAGCAACTGCATCGCGTCGATCGTATGCACGCGTGCGGCCGGCGCCGACGCGACGTCGCGGTCGAACCGGTCGATCACGTAGCACGCGGACGGCGCGCGCAGGAAGTGCACGTCGGGCACGTCGAGCCCCATCTTCTTCGCGAGCTTCATGCAGAAGAATTCGTTGATCGCCGAGTGCGGGTAGCCGGCCGCGCGCATGTCCGGCTTGAGCAGGTGCATCGACGGCTCGCTGCCGACCGGCTCGTACAGCGCGTAGTCGGGTGCATCGCCGCGCAGCACCAGCAGCAGCTTCTGCTGCGCGCCGGCCGCCGACATGCGCTTGGGCGCGGTGGCCGTCAGCGCGCGCTCGGGCATCGCCTGGATGCGGCGCTCGAGCTCGTCGAGCGGCAGCGGCTGCAGGCTGCCGGGCGCTTCCCGTTCGCCGTCGGCCAGCAGCGTCAGCGCGCCGGCCGATTCGCGCCCGAAGTACGCGAGCAGGCCCCACGCGTCGGCGGCGTCGACCTTCGCCTCGCGCGCGAGCGAGGTGCGCATGCCTTCCTCGGGCAGCAGGTTGTCGAAGAACCACTGGACCGGGCGATCGGTCGACGTGTCGGTGAAGGGGCCGGCGCGCAGCGCGAACGCCGGGGACAGCGGATAGGCAGCCGGGGACGCGAGCCATTGCGGGTCGTACGCGAACGACCAGATGCCCTTGTCGTCGGTCAGCGTGCCCATGCGCACGCCGTTGGCGGACGCGATCAGCGTTCTAGCCGCCATGGCTGCTCCTGCGGCGTTGCGCGGCCTTCAGCGCGGTGGCTTCCGAAATCTCGACCGACGACTCGGCGTACAGGCGCACGCCCAGTTCGCCGAGCAGCAGCATGACCTTGCCGATTTGCGCGGTCGGCTTTCCGCCTTCCACCTGGCTGATGAATTTCGGCGACAACCCGGTCGCGTTCGCGAGTTCGTCGCGCGTGAACCCCTGCTGGAGCCGCGCCGCGCGGATGAGGTGGGCGAGCGCGCCGATCGTGTCGACGGACTGGGACTCCGACATGACGTTCTCCGTGCTTCGTATCTGATCGGGAACAGTATTGCACAACTCGCCGGCCGGGGCATCATTTCGTATCCGTACAGGAACGGAGCGGCGAACCGGGGAGCCGGTGCGCCGTTTCGTACCCGGTCGGATACCGGGAGGCGCGAAATCGTGACGCAGGCGATTTTCGTATCCGAACGGATGCGGAGAAGGGCGGGACCGTGACGGCGGCCCGGTCGCATGCGCGCGCGACGACTGAGCGGTCAGGGCGCTAGCCGTGCGGGCGGCGACACGCCGACACTGCGACACGCGCGCGAGCCGGGCCCGAACCTTGCGCGCCGCAAGCGTCGTCCGCGGCCACGCCGCGACGCATCACGCAAGAAGATTTGCAGGGAGGCGCGCATGGAGCCGATGCCGGTCGTACTTCAGTGGGATGCGGTCCTCGTCAGGATCGTCCTGGCGCTCGTCGCGGGCGGGCTGATCGGCCTCGATCGCAGCGAATCCGGCAAGACGGCAGGGCTGCGCACGACGATCTTCGTCTGTCTCGCCGCGTGCCTGGCGATGCTGCAGGTCAATGCGCTGCTGCTGCAGGCCGGCAAGCCGCAGGACGGGTTCTCGGTGCTCGACCCGATGCGCCTGCCGCTCGGCATCCTGACCGGGATGGGCTTCATCGGCGGCGGCGCGATCCTGCATCGCGACGGCCTCGTATCCGGCGTGACCACGGCTGCGACGCTGTGGTTCGTCACCGTCGTCGGACTGTGCATCGGCGGCG
Organism: Burkholderia sp. Bp9015; assembly: GCF_003853505.1. Classification (NCBI taxonomy): domain Bacteria; kingdom Pseudomonadati; phylum Pseudomonadota; class Betaproteobacteria; order Burkholderiales; family Burkholderiaceae; genus Burkholderia; species Burkholderia sp. Bp9015. Next base: position 366,078 of record NZ_QTPZ01000002.1, on the reverse strand, counting down.
GCCAGCTGTCGCTCGGCGCGCTCGGGCTCGCGCTCGCCCTCCTGGTCGTATGGCCGCTGCGGTTGGTCGAGCAGCGCGTGCGCAGCGTCAGGACTGCGCTGGTCACGGTCGAGTACGAACTGGGCTCGACGGCGCGCGAGCGCCTGACGACCGGGCTGCACGATGCGGGCTTCGCGTGCCGCACGCGCGGTTTTCGCGAAACGGCCGCGCGTGCGTCGCGCGAGGAAGAACTGCTCGTGAAGTGGCGCGAACCGGCCGACGCCGATGCGATGCTGCGTCAACTGATCCGGATCGTCGAATCGGCCGGCCTGACGTCGATCCGCTGTTCCGAGGAGAACTGAGCCGCACGGCGCTTGCCGGAACGTCGGCTGGTTCCATGCCTCGTGCCGCATTCGGCATTCAGGATCCGGCAGCGTTCAGCGTCCGGCTTCCGCACCGGCGCCGTCGTGCGCATCGCCGTCCGTCCCCGGCCGGCTCATCGCGAGATGGAGCGCGGCCGGGTCGACCGGTTTCACGAAATGCTGCAGAAACCCGGTCGCGAGACAGCGTTCGCGATCCGCGTTGCGGCCATAACCGGTCAGCGCGAGAAAGATGCACGGCGTGACCTCGGTGATCGCCTTCAGCCGCCGCAGCAGCTCGTAGCCGTCCATCACCGGCAGCCCGATGTCGAGGATCGCGACGTCGGGGCGATAGGCGCGGTACGCGGCCAGCGCGGTGACCGGGTCGTGCACGACGGCGACCTCGTGACCGGCCTCGCGCAGCCATTGCGCGAGCGTCGACGCGGCATCCTCGTTGTCGTCGACCAGCATCACGCGCCGGCCGGTGCGGCCCGGCGCCAGGTCGCGGATGCCGGGCGGCGGCTGCGGCACGGTGACCGCCACCGTTTTCGGCCGGTATTCGGGCAGCGTGATCGTAAACGTGCTGCCGCAGCCGGGGCCGGCGCTGTCCGCGCGCACCGTGCCGCCGTGCAGCGTCACGAGGCTGCGCACGAGCGCAAGGCCGATGCCGAGGCCGCCATGCGCCTGTTTCGCTTCACCGTCGAGCCGGTAGAACGGCTCGAAGATGCTGTCGAGACGATCGCGCGGAATGCCGGCGCCGTTGTCGCACACCTCGACGATCGCGGTGTCGTCCGCGCCGCGCGCCGCGCGCAGCGTGATGTCGCCGCCCGGCAGCGTGTATTTCGCCGCGTTGGTCAGCAGGTTCGCGACGGCCTGCGACAGCCGCACCGGGTCGCCGTGGCAGCGCGCGTCCGGATCGGCGTCGACCTGCAGGCGGTGGCGGCGCTGCTCGAGCAGCGGGCTCGCAATCTCGACCGCGCGGTCGGCGATGTCGGCGAGCCGCACGGCTTCCTTCTTCAGCGTGATCTTGCCGCGCGTGATGCGCGACACGTCGAGCAGGTCGTCGATCAGCCGGACCATGTGATCGAGCTGGCGCTGGATGATCGCGATCTCGTTCGGCGTCGCGTGGCCGTCGCGGTTGCGGATCAGCTCCAGCGCGAGCGAGATCGGTGTCAGCGGATTGCGCAGCTCATGGCCGAGCACCGCGAGAAACTGGTCCTTGGCCTGATTCGCGTCGCGCAGCTCGCCCAGCAGCCGGTCGCGCTCCGCGTTCGCGGCGACGAGCTTCTCGCGCGCGGCGACGTGCTCGGTCACCTCGACCGCACTGACGATCACGCCCAGCCCGTCCGCGAGCGGCTGCGGATTGAAATGCAGCCGGTACACGCGGGCGCCGTCCGGCTCGGGCCGGTCGCGGTGCTCGCCGATCGTCGTCGAGCAGCCCTGCGCGCGGGCGGCTTCCAGTGCACGCACGATCTCGGGCGCATCGCCGCCGGGCAGCACCGCCGTCAGCGGCTGGTCGACGATGTCGGTCCGGCCGCACAAGGCCGAGAAGCGGTGATTCGCGAGCACGATCCGGTGCGCGGGGCCCGACAGCAGCGCGATCGGCAACGGCGCGTGCATCAGGACGCCGTTGCGTTGCTGTTCGGCATCCTCGCGGCGGCGGATCTCGTCGCTCAGCGCGCGCGAGCGCTGCTGCGCCAGCGCCAGCGTCGGGTACAGCCCGCCTTCGTCGTCGCGCAGCGATGCGACGGGCAGGATGCGGCGGTGCAGCGCGCATACGTGGCGGAACGTCTCCGACTGCTCGGCGCTCGCAAACGCGTCGTGCGGATAGCCGCAGTAGAGCGAGAAGCGGTACCGCTCGATCAGCGCGTTCCATAGCGCTTCCACCCGCAGCGCCGCGGCGTACCGGTTGCGCGCGCACAGCAGCGCGACCATTTCGCCGAACGCATGCACGGGCCGGCCGGCGCGGATCGCCGCTTCGACGATCGTGCCGATCGAGCGGCGAAAGCGCGCGGGGTCGGGCAGGTCGCCATTCATGAAGCTGTCGAGCAGCGCATGCGCGCTCGACATGAAGATGCGGCCGCGAGCCGCGCCGCCGGCCGATGCACCGAGCGTGTGCAGGCGTTCGTGCACCGCCGCGAGGCAGGCGGGCCGCGCGATCACGATCGCGCTGCCGCCGGCGCGCAGCGCCTGGGCCGCGAACACGGCGACTTCCGACATGAGCTGCGCGTCGGACTCGTAGAACTGGACGAAGTGATCGGCCCGCATTGGCGCCGATTCCAGCAGGGGAGGGACTGTTTTCATCGCTCACGACCAGGCAATGCCGTTGGCGGCCGGCGATTCCGTGCCGCGGCCATATCCGGTCCGGCGCGCGCAAGCTGCGTGCCGGAGCGGCGCCGATGCCCGGCGACGCCGCGGCATCGGCCCGGCCCACGCGGGCGGTGCCGGATGGCGCTGCATTTGTAAATACTGCAGAAAGCCCGCGTCGGGTGGCGGACGCCCGCCTGCCGGCCCCGCCGTCCGAGCAGCGATCTTTATCGCTGCAGCAGATAAACGTATCCGAATCGCTTCGTTGACGCACTGCGGCACGCGCTCGTAGATTCGCATCTTTACCGAATCAAGGGCTGTACCGTGACGACTTCCGCCATCCGCGCCGCAATATCGACGCCCGCCTTGCCGCCGGAGGCCGGCACGCAGCGATTCGACATCCTCCCGTTCGATGCGCCGCTCGGCGCCGAAGTCGTCGGCATCGACCTGTCGCAACCGCTCGGCGCCGCCGATTTCGCGCGCATCCATCGCGCGCATCTCGACCATCACGTGCTGGTGTTTCGCGACCAGCGCATCACGCCGGACGAGCACATCGCGTTCAGCCGCCGTTTCGGCCCGCTGCAGATCCACGTGCTGCACCAGTTCGCGCTGCCCGCGCATCCGGAAGTGCTGATCGTGTCGAACATCGTCGAGAACGGCAAGCCGATCGGGCTCGGCGACGCCGGCCATTTCTGGCACTCCGACCTGTCGTACAAGGAAAAGCCGAGCCTCGGCTCGCTGCTGCATGCGCAGGAGCTGCCGGCCGAGGGCGGCGACACGTTGTTCGCGAACATGCATCTCGCGTGGGACACGCTGCCCGCGCACCTGCGCCGCGCGGTCGAAGGGCGGCGTGCCGAGCACACGTATCTCGCCCGCTATGCGGAGCTGCAGGCGCGCAGCCCGTGGCGGCCGAACCTGTCGGCCGAGCAGATCGCGCAGGTCGAGGCGGTGGTGCATCCGGTCGTGCGCACGCATCCTGAAACGGGCCGCAAGGCGTTGTTCGTCAGCGAGCATTTCACGACGCGCATCGTCGATCTGCCCGAAGACGAAAGCCGCGCGCTGCTCGACGAACTGTTCGCGCACAGCGTGCGTGCCGAGCATCTGTATCGGCACCACTGGCGCGAGCACGACCTCGTGTTCTGGGACAACCGCTCGCTGATGCATCTCGCGGCCGGCACGCCCGACCATCTGCGCCGCAAGCTGTACCGCACCACGATCGAAGGTGACGCGCCGTTCTGAACGGCACGTCCCGGTTCGCCGCCTCATTCTCACTGGAGTTCCGATGTCGTTTCCGCTTTCGCCGGCCGTGCGCCGCACGACCCTGGCCGCGCGCCGCGCACTGGCCGCCACGCTCACCGCGGCGCTCGCACTGGCGGCCGCCGGCACGCCGCAAGCCGCGCACGCGGAAGGCCGCATCCGCATCGCCGAGCAGTTCGGCGTGGTCTACCTGATGCTGAACGTCGCGCGCGACCAGCAACTGATCGAGAAGGAAGGGCGCAAGGCCGGCCTCGACATCAAGGTCGACTGGGTGCGCTTGTCGGGCGGCGCGGCCGTGAACGACGCGCTGCTGTCGGGCGCGGTCGACGTCGCCGGCGCGGGCGTCGGGCCGCTGCTGACCGTGTGGGATCGCACGCGCGGCCGGCAGAACGTGAAGGGCGTCGCGTCGCTCGGCAATTTTCCGTACTACCTCGTCAGCAGCAACCCGAACGTGAAGACGATCGCCGACCTGGGCGCGAAGGACCGCATCGCGGTGCCGGCCGTCGGCGTGTCGGTGCAGTCGCGCGTGCTGCAGTACGCGGCCGCGAAGCAGTGGGGCGACAAGCAGTTCGACAAGCTCGATCCGCTCACGCAGGCGATCCCGCATCCCGACGCGACGGCCGCGATTCTCGCGAACAGCAACGTGATCACGGGCCACTTCGGCAATCCGCCGTTCCAGGAGCAGGAACTCGCGGGCAATCCGAACGCACACATCGTGCTGAATTCCTACGACGTGCTCGGCGGCCCGAGTTCCGCGACGGTGCTGTACGCGACGGAGAAATTCCGCGACGAGAACCCGAAGACGTACCGCGCGTTCGTCGCCGCGCTCGCCGACGCCGCGCACCAGATCGCGGCCGATCCCGAGCGCGCGGTCGATACCTATATCCGCGTGAACGGCTCGAAGATCGATCGCGCGTTGCTGCTGAAGATCCTGCGCAATCCGCAGGTGCAGTTCAAGACGGCCCCGGAGAACACGCTGAAGCTCGCGCAGTTCATGTATCGCACCGGCGCGATCCGCAACGAGCCGAAGTCGTGGCGCGACTACTTCTTCGACGATCCGGCGACGGCCGGCGGTAGCTGAGCGGGCGTGGCGCTGCGGCGCCGCGATCGACGCTTATGCGTCGACGCGGTTTCGATATGTGCAATCGTTGGTTGGGCCGCGCGCGGTGCCGCCGTATGTTGATGCTTTACCCGCAAGAGTTTCGATCGTGAACGCCACTTCTCCCCGAATCGGGCTGCCGCCGTACGCGGCGCGCGGCGCCGCCGCACCGCCCGCCCAACCCGTCACCGACACCGACGCGGCGAGCAGGCCGGCATCCGCGTCCGCGCCGGCCGGCGCGCACAGCGAGCGCCTGCTGGCGATCGATCGCGTGAGCCTCGAATACCGGAGCGGCGCGCGGATCGTGCGCGCGACCCATCAGGTCAGCTTCGACGTGTATGGCAGCGACCGTTTCGTGCTGCTCGGCCCGTCGGGGTGCGGCAAGTCCACGTTGCTGAAGGCGATCGCCGGCTTCATCGAGCCCGTGTCGGGCTCGATCGCGCTCGACGGCCGGCCCGTGCAAGGGCCGGGCCCCGACCGCATCGTCGTATTCCAGGAATTCGACCAGTTGCCGCCGTGGAAGACGGTCGTCGAGAACGTCGCGTTTCCGTTGCGCGCGGCCGCGAAGCTGTCGCGCGCCGAAGCACGCGAGCGCGCGCTGCACTATCTCGACAAGGTCGGCCTCGGTGCGTTCGCCGATGCCTATCCGCACACGCTGTCCGGCGGCATGAAGCAGCGCGTCGCGATCGCGCGCGCGCTGGCGATGCAGCCGCGCGTGCTGCTAATGGACGAACCGTTCGCCGCGCTCGACGCGCTCACGCGCCGCAAGATGCAGGAGGAACTGCTGCGGCTGTGGGACGAGTTCCGCTTCACGCTGCTGTTCGTCACGCATTCGATCGAGGAGGCGCTCGTCGTCGGCAACCGGATCCTGCTGCTGTCGCCGCATCCGGGCCGCGTGCGCGCGGAGCTCAACAGTCACGACCATTCGCTCGACAGCGTCGGCAGTGGCGACTTCCGCGAGCGCGTCGCGCGCATTCATCATCTGCTGTTCGATACCGACGTCGCGGACGAAACGCGGGCCGCACCGGCCACGGAGGGCATCGCATCATGAGCACGATCGATCCGGTCCTGCCGCCGCTGCCGCCCGTGCGCGCCGAATACGTACGCCCGCTCGACCCGCCGCCCGACGCCGAACGTGCGGCGCCCGCACCGCTGTGGCGCCGCATCGTCGGCGCGAGCGGGTTTCGCCGCGCGGTCATCGCACTCGTGCTGATCGCCGCATGGGAAATCATCGCGCGCATCGTCGCGAACGACCTGCTCGTGCCGACCTTCGGCGCGACGCTGGCCGCGTTCGTGCAGGGCATCGCGTCGGGCGAACTGCTGGTGAAGACGGGCATCTCGATGTCGGTGCTGCTGCGCGGCTATGCGCTCGGCGTATTGCTCGCGTTCGTGCTGACCTCGCTCGCGGTGTCGACGCGCATCGGCCGCGACGTGCTGTCGATGCTCACGTCGATGTTCAATCCGCTGCCGTCGATCGCGTTGCTGCCGATCGCGCTCCTGTGGTTCGGGCTCGGCACCGGCAGCCTGCTGTTCGTGCTCGTGCACGCGGTGCTCTGGCCGCTCGCGCTCAGCATGTACACGGGGTTCGCCGGCGTGCCGGCCACGCTGAAGATGGCCGGGCGCAACTACGGCCTCACCGGCCTGCGCCAGATCGCGCTGATTCTCGTGCCGGCCGCGCTGCCGTCGATCCTGTCGGGGCTGCGCGTCGGCTGGGCGTTCGCGTGGCGTACGCTGATCGCGGCCGAACTCGTGTTCGGCGCGAGCGCGGGGCAGGGCGGGCTCGGCTGGTACATCTTCCAGAACCGCAACGAGCTGTATACCGACCGCGTGTTCGCGGGCCTCGCGGCCGTCATCGTGATCGGCCTGCTCGTCGAGCATCTCGTGTTCGATACGCTCGAACGCGTGACGGTGCGCCGCTGGGGCATCCCGCACTGATCGTATCGATGCGCGTGCGCGCCGCATTCCCGGCGCACGCATAACCAAAGCTGAAATCGGTTTTTCACGCGCACCGGATGCGTCCCTATACTTTTCGGTGCTGCCTGCGGGCTGCGGCGACGGCCTGCGCAATCGTGCGGCGGGCCGTCGCTTTTCGACGATGAGGAACCGCTGCATGAATGCCCGTCATGGTGCCGAACCGCACGACGCGTTGCGCGCCGCGCTCGCCGCACTGCCCGAACTCGCGACGGCGATCGGGCGCGACGCCGCGCAACGCGAGGCGCGTCGCGAACTGCCGTTCGAAGGCTTCGCACTCTTTCGCCGTTCCGCGCTCGGCGTGCTGAGGATTCCGGTCGAACGCGGCGGCCTGGGCGGCACGCTGGTCGACCTGTTCGAGACGATCGCGACGCTCGCGGCCGCCGATTCGAATCTCGCGCACGCGCTGCGCATCCACTACGACCTGACCGAGACGCTGCGGCTGTCGCCGCGCACGCCGTTCAACGACGTGCAGCTCGAGCGCGCGCTGGCCGGCGCGATCTTCGGCGGCGCGTCGACCGAGCGCGGCACGTCGCGGCCGGGCGAGAACACGACCGTGCTGCGCCGCGACGGCGCGCACCATCGCGTGACGGGCCGCAAATACTATTCGACCGGCACCGCGTTTGCCGATTTCGCGCGCATCAACGTGGAGAACGAGCAGGGCGACGCGCTCGCCGTGATCATCCCGGTCGCGCGCGACGGCGTGCAGGTGCTCGACGACTGGGACGGCATGGGCCAGCGCATGACCGCGAGCGGCAGCCTGTTGCTGCACGACGTGCAGGTATTCGCGGACGAAGTCGCGGCCCGCGACGGCTCGACGCTCGTCGGCCGCCATTGCGGCGCGCTGCGGCAGCTTCATCTCGTCGCGACGGGCGCGGGCATCGTGCGCAACGTGGTGGCCGACGCGCGCCGCTACGTGCTCGAGCATGGCCGGCCGGTGCTGCACAGCCCGGCGGCGAGCGCGCGCGACGATCATTTCATCCAGCAGATCGTCGGCGAGCTGTCGGCGCACAGCCACGCGATCGACGCGCTCGTGCGCGACAACGCGCGTGCGCTCGACCGCTCCGCGGACGCGATCGAGGCCGGCGCGGCGGACGCGCACGAACGCGTGCTCGACAGCGCGCTCGCGACCGCGCGCACGCAGCTGATCGTCGGCAAGCTCGCGCTGTACGCGGCCGAACGGCTGTTCGAAGTGGGCGGCGCGTCGGCGACCGCGCGCGTGCACAACCTCGACCGGCACTGGCGCAACCTGCGCACGATCTTCAGCCACAACCCGCTGCTGCACAAGGCGCGGGTGATCGGCGACTACGACCTGAACGGCGTGACCACGCACCTGACCGAAGGACGCGTGTTCTGATTCCGCTGCACCCGCAGCCCACTTTCCGGGAGCTCCCCGATGACGACCCGCACCGGCCACCTGCACCTCGGCGCGTTCCTGTATCCGACCGGCCATCACATCGCCGCGTGGCGCCATCCCGGCTCGCAGGCGGACGCCGGTGTCGACTTTCGTCATTACGTGCGGCTCGCGCAGGCGGCCGAGGCCGCGAAGTTCGACCTCGTGTTCCTCGCGGACGGCGTCGGCACGCGCGGCGACGACGTCGAATTCCTGAGCCGCACCGCGCACAGCTACGTCGCGCAGTTCGAGCCGCTGACGCTGCTGTCGGCGCTCGCGGCCGTCACCGAACGCATCGGCCTCGTCGGCACCGCGTCGACGAGCTTCAACGAGCCGTTCCACATCGCACGCAAGTTCGCGTCGCTCGACCACATCAGCGGCGGCCGCGCCGGATGGAATCTCGTCACGTCGTCGAGCGCGCACGAAGCGCGCAACTTCAACCGCGATGCGCATTTCGATCACGGCGAACGCTATGCGCGCGCGGAGGAATTCGCCGACGTCGTGCGCGGACTGTGGGACAGCTGGGACGACGACGCGTTCGTGCGCGACCGTGCCAGCGGCCGCTTCTTCGACCCCGACAAGCGCCACGTGCTCGCTCATCGCGGCCGCTTCTTCCGGGTGGACGGGCCGCTGAACGTGCCGCGCGCGCCGCAGGGGCAGCCGGTGATCGTGCAGGCCGGCTCGTCGGCGGCCGGCACGCGGCTGGCCGCGCGCACGGCCGAGGTGATCTTCACCGCGCAGCAGACGCTCGACGACGCGGTCGCGTTCTACGCGGACGTGAAGGGGCAGCTCGCCGCGTTCGGCCGCGACCCCGACACGCTGAAGATCATGCCCGGCGTCTTTCCGGTGGTCGGTCGCACCGAGAGCGAGGCGAAGGAGAAGTTCGACGCGCTGCAGGCGCTGATCGACCCGAAGGTCGGGCTCGCGCTGGTGTCGGGCCTGACCGGCGGCGTCGACCTGTCCGCCTATCCGCTCGACGGCCCGATCCCGCCGCTGCCGGAAACGAATGCGAGCAAGAGCCGGCAGACGCTGACGCTCGAGCTCGCGCGCCGCGAGAACCTGACGATCCGCGAGCTGTACCTGCGCATCGCGGGCGCGCGCGGTCACTGGCAGCTCGTCGGCACGCCGGAGCAGATCGTCGATGCGCTCGAGGAACGGTTCGTGCATTACGGCGCGGACGGCTACAACGTGATGGCGCCGACCCTGCCTGGCGGCCTCGACGATTTCATCGCGCTCGTGCTGCCCGAATTGCGTCGTCGCGGGCTGTTCCGCAGCGACTACGCCGGCAGCACGCTGCGCGATCACCTCGGATTGCGGCGCCCCGCGGCGCGGCGCGCGTCGGCCGTGCCCGGCGCCGCGGCGGCCTGAGTTCAGCGCCGCAGGCCGGCGTCGCGCAGCAGCGGCAGCACGCGTGCGCCGAAGAAGTCGAGATCCGGCCTGAAGTCGTAGAAGCTCAACTGGATGCCGTCGATGCCCGCGCGATGCAGCCGCAAGATGTAGTCGGCGACTTCCTCGGGCGAGCCCGTGATCGAGATGTTGCCGCCGATCGCACGCGCGGCCGCCTGCGCGCGTTGTTCGAAGCCGCCGCGCCACGCATGGGCGTCGCTGTCGAAGCGGTGGAAGCTGCCTTCGTCCGCATGCGCGACGATCGCGTCGCGGTACGCGCGCGCCTCGGCCGCCGTCTCGCGGCAGATCACGAGCGGATTGAGCAGCGTGCGGATCGTCCTGCCGCGCGCGGCGGCGGCCGCCTTCACGCGGGCCGTATGCGCGGGCAGCGCGTCCAGCGCGAGATCGACGTCCGGGCCGGCCGGGCTCGTGACGAACACGATGTCCGAATAGCGGGCCGCGAAATCGATGCCGGCGTCGGAGCCGGTCGCGTTGATCAGCAGCGGGCGGCCGTAGCGCGGCTTCGGCGTGACGAACGCGCCGGAGAGCCGCCAGCTCGACAGCGCGGGCGCATAGCTGAAGTTGTCCGGCTGGGCCCACAGCTGGCTGACCGCGTCGACGAACTCGGCGGCCATCTCGTAACGACGGTCGTGCTCGATCCGGTTCCAGCCGAACATCTCGTGTTCGATCGCGCGGTGGCCGGTCACGACGTTGATGCCCCAGCGTCCGCGCGAGATGTGATCGAGCGTTGCCGTGAACTTCGCGAAATGCAGCGGATGCCACGGCCCGTAGAGCACGTGGCTCGTCGCGACGAGGATGATCCGTTCGGTGCGCGCGGTGAGCGCCGCGAGCGTCATGAACGAGTCGAGCGCCTGGCCGTCGAACACGCCGCCGTAGCCGCCTTTCGGCAACCACTGCGACAGCGCGAACACGAGATCGAAGCCGAGCGCCTCGGCGCGCGCGACCAGGTCGGCGTTGTAGTCGAACGTCCAGTCGGTCGAGCGCGGCAGCGTCGAGGCGCTCCAGCCGCCGGCCTGGATCGGCAGGAACAGCCCGAGCATCAGCGGCTGCGCGAGCACGCGCGACGCGGGGCTGTCGGGGAAATCGGCCGGCGAACGGACGTCGACGAACGGCGACGCCACGAGCGGCGCGTCGGCCCGAGCGGCGGCGGATGTGTCGGTCAAGGTAGGCTCCTCCCTGCGCGGCGCGCTGGCACCGAACGAAAAAATCCGGCACGCGATGCCGGCAGTCTTGCCGGGCCGTTCTGCGTCGTGCCGGCCGGTGGATCGCGTCGCGTCACAGTCGTCCCGGCCGCGGGTCGGGCACGAAGCCGTCGCGGTTCGGCATCCTGATGCGCGGCAGCGTGTGCGCGTCGAGCGTCGTGTCGTCCGGCACGATGCCGTTCAGGTGCAGCACGTAGGCCGTGACCGCATAGACTTCGTCCGCGCTCAGCGACTGCGGCGCGTTGTACGGCATCGCGCGGCGGATGTAGTCGAACAGCGTCGTCGCATACGGCCAGTAGCTGCCGACCGTCTTTTTCGGCTTCGCGCCGGCCAGCGAGCCGAGGCCGCCGACGAGCGGATCGCCGACGCCGCCCTGGCCGCCGGCGCCGTGGCACATCGCGCACTTGTCGGCGAACACGTGCGCGCCGCGCGCGACCGTGCCCGCGCCGGGCGGCAGGCCGCTGCCGTCGGGCGCGACGTCGATGTCCCATGCGGCGAGCGCCGCGCGGTCGACCGGCTGACCGAGGCCGAAGCCTGCACCGAACGCGGGTAGCGCAGACAACGCGAGCGCGCCGAACGTGCCCGACACGACCGCGCACGACGCGAGCCGACGCACGATCGTGTTACGCATTGCGCACCTCCCCGTCCGCGCTGACGCGCCAGTTCTGGATGCCGTTGTAGTGGTATTGCGAATTGACGCCGCGTGCGGCGACGAGCGCGTCGCGGGTCGGCTGCACGTAGCCCGTTTCGTCGGTCGCGCGGCTTTGCAGGTCGGCGGGCTCGCCGTTCCAGACCCAGTCGGCTTCGAAGCGCGTCAGCGCGCGATCGCGCACGTCGCCCGCGAGCCGCGCGGCGCGCCAGGTGCGGCCGCCGTCGGTCGAGACGTCGACCGCGCGCACCCGGCCGCGCCCCGACCACGCATAGCCGCTGATCGGGTAGTAGCCGTGCGATGCGAGCCGGTGGCCGGCCGACGGGCGCGTGATCACCGATTTCGCGTCCATCTCGAACACGAACTGGCGGGCGCAGCCGTTCGGCAGCAGGCTCGTGTATTTCGACGTTTCCTCGCGCGTCATCTCCGGCGCGCGCACGAGCTTCAGCCGCCGCAACCACTTGATGTTGGTGTTGCCTTCGAAGCCCGGCACGATCAGCCGCACCGGGTAGCCGTTCTCGGGGCGCAGCCGCTCGCCGTTCTGCGCATAGACGACGAGCGCACGCTCGAGAATCCGGTCGAGCGGCAGGCTGCGCGTCATCGCCGCGCCGTCCGCGCCTTCGGCGAGCAGCCACTGCGCGGCCGGATCGACGCCCGTTTCGTCGAGCAGTGTCGACAGCCGCACGCCCGTCCATTCGCAGCACGACAGCAATCCGTGCGTGAACTGGACGGGCAGGCCGCTCGGGCCGTTCCATTCGCTGCCGGTATTGCCCGAGCATTCGAGGAAGTGGATCCGCGATTCGGACGGAAAGCGCAGCAGGTCGTCGAGCGTGAAGCTGCGCGGCTCGCGCACGAGGCCGTGCACGACGACGCGGTGGCGTTGTGCATCGATCTCGGGCACGCCCGCGTGATGGCGCTCGTAGACGAGGCCGTTCGGCGTGATGTCGCCGAACAGGTCGCCGAGCGGCGTCATCGACGAGCCGGAGCCGGGCAGCGCCGGCGTGCGCGCGCTGCGACGGATGACGTCGCGTTCGTGCGCGCCCGGCACGCCATACGGTGGCGACAGCAGCGGTGCGCCCGGCGTGCGCGTCCACGGCGGCACGTCCAGCGGTGCGAGCGGCTGGCCCGCGAGCGCGCCGCCGGCCGGCAGCATCGCGGCGGCCCAGCCGCCGGCGAGCTGGCGCAGCGCCGCGCGTCGGCCGGCGCGGCGTGGGCGGGAAGGAGAGTCGGTCATGAGAGAAGCCGTGCCGCGCGCGGGCGCGGCAGCATCCGGAAAAACGGACATTCTCGGCAACCGGGCGCGACGCGGCAAACAACGATTCCCGCTTTGCTTATCGCGCCGCGCCGGCTGCGCGAACGCTCAGAACTTCACGCGCAGCCCGCTGACGAACGCGAGCTGCCGATTCGTCGACGATGCGCTGCCGATGTTCGAGATCGCCGCGATCCGGCGATAGCCACCGGACGTCGCGGTGCTCGCATCGCCCGCGGCCAGCTGGTAGATACCGGACAGGTAAATGTCGGTGCGCTTCGACAACGCATAGTCGAACCCGAGCGTGAACTGGTGCCAGCGCGGCTTCAGCGTCTGGCCGCCGGTGCCCGGCAAGCCGCTCGCGCGTCCGTCGGTGAACGTGTAGACGCCGATCAGCGTCGCCGCCGGCGTGATCTGGTAGCGCCCGTTCACGTCGTAGTTGTTGAACTTGCGCGACGAGCCGTCGACATAGTCGAGCTGCGTGTGGCTCCACGCGAAGCCGAGGGTCGCGCGGCCGAGCGCGTAGTTCGCGCCCGCGACGCCGATCTGCTGCTTGCGCACGCCGCCGTTCAGCCCGTAGAAGAACGCGCCGCTGTAGTCGTTGCCGGTCGTCGTGGTCGCGCCGCCCACCGCGCCGCTCGTGTTCGACGTCGCGTTCGGGTGGTTGAGCCGCACATAGCCGGCGCCCGCCGACAGCGGGCCGTTCACGTAGTTCGCCGACACGCCCCACGCGTTGTTGTTCGAGAAGCCGGTGCCCGCGCCGCCGTTGGCCTGGTTGCTGAACGCGTACAGCGCGTCGGCGGTGAAACCGGCGATCGTCGCGCTGCGGAACTTCACCGCGTTGTTGATCCGGAAGCTCTGGTTCAGGTTGTCGTTGTCGCCGACATGGGTGGCCGGCGACCAGAATCCGGACCCCGCGTACTGCGCGACGAGATCGGTGATCGGCTCGTACTGGCGGCCGAACGTCAGCGTGCCGAGGTCGGCCTTGCTCAGGCCCACGTACGCGGAGCGGCCGAACAGGCGGCCGCCCTGGCCGAGCCCGCCGTCGCTCGGCCGGAAGCCGCTTTCGAGCGTGAACACGGCCGCCAGGCCGCCGCCGAGATCCTCGTTGCCTTTCAGGCCCCAGCGGCTGCCGCTCAGCTTGCCGCTCGTCTGCTGGATGTTGCTCGCGCCGCCCTGGCTGTTCGTATAGGCAAAGCCGGCGTCGACGACGCCGTACAGCGTGACGGAACTCTGCGCATGCGCGCCGATGGAACCGATCGAAACCAAACCCAGGACTACCGAATTCTTGATCATGAGTAACCTCTTTTTTATGGGTGAATCTGCGAGGATCACGATGCTATTGACGTCGGTCCGGTCGACGAACGTTCGATCCGTGGTTTGCAATTCGCTGCGCGAGCGAATTGCAATGCGTGCCGCTGCACGCTCGACGCGTGCGCCGCGATCGCGTCCGGCGCGCGTGCTGCAGCGGACGTATCGGCATGGATGGCGAACATCGCGCGACGGCCATGCGCGGTCGTGCGCATATCGATCGATGAAATCGTTGGATATCGCGACGAGATCCGTTCGGATGACGATGTTTTTATGCAACGCGGCTCTGTGAGACGCGCGGCCGATGCGGTAGGCACACCTGCATATCGATTCCGCAAAACGTTGGTAGGGCCGCGCGATGCAAGGCAGTAGAGTCGGGCATCCGGCCGCGAGCCGGCCAGCGCCGGGCGCAGCGCACGCAGCGTGCAGCCCGGTCGAACCACGAATATGGGAGCCGTGTGAAATGAGTCGGGATGTGTTGTTTCTGCTGGAACCGGGCTTTGCCGATCCGAAGTATCCGGGCCGACACTTCGTCTGTCCTCACGGACTGGCGATCGAAGGCCTGCTTGCGAGCGCGCCCGAGCGGGCCGGCCGCCTCGACGTGCGCCGGGTCGGTTTCGAACGGCCGCGGCACGCGGTGATCGACGTGCTCGACGACGCGCATCAAGGCCTGCCGGTGCTCGTGCTCGGTAGCGCGCAACCGGCGCCGGACGACGCGCAAGCGCTCGGCACGACGCGCTTCGTCACCGACCCGCGCCGCATCCTCGATCTGCTGGCCGAGCGCCACGGTTTTCCTTCGCTGCATTGACGCACGTCGGCCGTCGCGCACGGCGGCTTCCTTTTTCCCTTTACCGTTCAATCGACAGGAGTATCCGATGGCGTCAACTTCGGCGGCGCGCCGCCGCCTGCTGCTCGCCGGCGCCGCGATCGCGGCGGGCCCCGTGGTCGCGCGGGTCGCGTTCGCCGCGCCGACCGTCAACGCCGATCTTGCCGGCACCACGCTGCGCGTCGCGACCTACAAGGGCGGCTGGCGCGCGCTGCTGCAGGCGGCCGGCCTGGGCGACACGCCGTACCGGATCGAGTGGCGCGAGCTCAACAACGGCGTGCTGCACATCGAGGCGCTGAACGCGGATGCGCTCGACATCGGCTCGGGCAGCGAGATTCCCGCGGTGTTCGCCGCACGCCAGAAGGCCAGCGTCCGGTTCATCTCGCGTACGCGGGAGGATCTGAACAACCAGGTCACGCTCGCGCGCAAGGACACGCCGATCCTTGGCATCGCGGACCTGAAGGGCAAGCGCGTCGGCTACGTGCGCGCGACGACGTCGCACTATTTCCTGTACCGGCAGCTCGCGGAGGCCGGCCTCGGTTTCGACGACATCCATCCGATCAACCTGTCGCCGACCGACGGGTTGTCCGCGTACGACCGCGGCGACCTCGACGCGTGGGCGATCTACGGCTACAACGGCCAGCTCGCGCGCAACCGTTACGGGGCGCGCGTGCTGAAGACGGGCAAGGGCTATCTGTCCGGCAATTTCCCGATCTATGCGAACCCGCGCACGCTGGACGACCCGCGCCGGCGCGCGGCGACCGGCGATCTGCTGCTGCGGTTCCAGCGCGCGTATGCGTGGGCGAACGGGCATTTCGGCGCCTATGCGCGCGCGCAGAACGGCGAAACGCGCGTGCCGATTGCCGATCTCGAGGCGATGTTCGCGCAGCGCAGCGACGACTACGCACTGCTGCCCGTCACGCCCGACGTGATCGCGCAGCATCAACGAGTCGCGGACGTATTCGCGCGAATCGGCGTGCTGGATGGGCCGGCGAACGTCGCGCCGTTCTGGGATACGTCGTTCAACGCGCTGGTGGCGTCGGCGTGATGCGCGAGCGGCGCTTCAAACGCCGGTAGGTGATGCGCGGGCGCGGCAAGGGCGAATTCGCCGTGGCGTGAGATCGCATGGTCGGCCGCCTGCGCGGCGAACGGCCAGTCGTCGTGCGTGCGGTTGCGCGGCTGGCGGATCCCGACGCTCGTGCCGCGACAGGGACGCGCAGGCGCCGAAGCGGGCGCGCCCGGCGCGAATTCAGTCGCGCGGACCGAATCAGGAGAACGTCGATCGGGCGAACGTCGCTCAGGCGAACGTCGTCGCGACCATGATGCCGAACACCAGGCCGAGCGCGATGCCGGTCAGCCGGCCGTAGATCGACGCGCGCACATTGTCGTCCAGCTCGAACGGCGAGCGCTTGTGCTTCCATACGGTGCTGAATGCCACCGGGCGGGTCAGCAGCACGGTGCACGCGATCAGCACCGGCGTCGCGACGAGCATCGCGATGCGCGGCCCGGTCCAGTCGACGCCATGCATCATCAGCGAAACGAGCACGGCGAGCGGCACCTCGACGCACAGGCCGAGCAGCGAGCCGCCGACGAAGGAGTCTCCTGGTGATTGGAACATGGTCGGTCCGTCCGTTCGAATGAAAGCCGCGCCCGTTTTCGCGCCGTTGAAAATGGTGACCGCGGTCCTTGCTGAAGCCCGTGGTCGATCGTGTGGCCGGATGTTAAGGCAAATTGTCGACCGGTTGTCGGCTATTCAAGCTATTTAACAAATGTTCGCCGGAAACCGGGTATCGTGCGCGGATCGGGACGATTCGCCGCGGTAGCCGTCGGCCACGCCGTTCCGGCAGACGGCGCCGGGGCGCCGGGGCGACGTGACCGAGCGGGTGGCGCGTACGCCTGAAGCCAACCAGGGGACTGCAACATGACTGACATTCCGGCCAACCATCCGGCGACGATCGCCTGCAAGGTGTGCGGTGCTGACGCGGACATCTGCGGCGTGGTCGATTTTTCGCGCTGCGGCGCCGACATGATCGCCGGAAAAAAGGTCGATCCGTTCGTGGGCGTGCCGATCTACTACTACGCGTGCCGGCAATGCGGATTCACGTGTACGCCGGCCTTCGACCGCTGGACGCACGACGATTTTGCGCGTCACGTGTACAACGACGACTACGCGCGCCACGATCCGGAGTATCTCGAGCATCGTCCGCAGCAGCACGCCGACCTGATCTGCACGAGCTTTCCGTCGATGCGCGAGACCCGCATTCTCGATTTCGGCTCGGGGCTCGGGCTGCTGGAAAAGAAGTTGTCCGCGCGCGGCTTCGCGGACGTGACTTCGTATGATCCATTCAGCCATCCCGTCGCGCCGCAGGGGCAGTTCGATTCGATCCTGTCGTTCGAGGTCTTCGAGCATCATCCGGATCCTCGAAGCCTGTTCGCCGACATCATCCGCTACCGGGCGCCTGCCGGCGCACTGCTGTTCCAGACGTCCCTGATCACGCCGGAGATCCTGGCGCGCGGGATCGAGCAATGGTGGTACTGCGTGCCGCGCAACGGGCATATTTCGTTTTATACGAGCCAGGCGCTGACGCTGCTGGCGACGCGGCACGGGCTTAAATTCGGCTCGTTCAGCCCGGAGCTGCACGTGGTGTTCGATCGCGCGGCGGCGCCGGGGTGGCTTGCGAAATTCTTTTAGTGAAAGGGGCGCGTCGCGTCGATCGCGACATCGGCCGCGGACGTGCGCTTCGTCTAGAAACGATCGATCACGCCGAACTGGATACCGCGCACCGACGCACCTGGCCACGAAGGCGTGAGGCCGGTCACGTTCACGCCTCTCAGCGTGTAGGTGGCCTGGCCGCGGTTGTGAAGCCACGCGCCACTCGCATAGACCAGCACCCGCTTCGACACATCGTATTCACACGCCGCGCTGAACTGGTCGGCATCGTTGTTGCGGCCCGACCGGTCGCGCAGCCACGTATAACCCAGCGACGCGCGAAAACGCGCGTTCACCGCGTAGCGTGCGGAAGCCGACACGCCGTCGCTGTGATATCGCGGCGTTCCGCCGTCGCCATTGAAGTACGACAGGAAGGCCGTCACCGGGCCGAACGCATAGGACACGCCGCCGAGGTTGGCGCGCAGTGCGCCGCTGCCGTGGGTTTGCTGGTGCGCGTACGAAATGCGCAGCGGGCCGTCATGCCAGGCGAACGTCTCGATGTGGCCTGCCAGCCCGTTGCCGTCGCCGTCCTTCGCGTCGCGCAACGACGCCATGATCGTGGTCGAAAAGCCGTGCACCTCGGGGGACAGGTACGTGATCGCATTGCTTTCGTACGGCGTGATTTTCGACAGATTGTTCAGCCCCGACGCGATCGTGCCGGCCCCGAACGCATCGAGCTGCCCCTTGAACGGGATGTAGATCGGCGAATACTGACGGCCGACCCGCACCGTGCCGTAGCGTGAGCTCACGCCGATCCAGGCCTGGCGGTTGAACAACGTGTTGGCGGCGGCCAGGGTGCCGTCCGCCGAGCCGAAGCCGTTCTCGAGATCGAACAGGATCTTCACGCCGTTGCCGATATCCTCCGCGCCGCGCACGCCGATGCGCGAGCCGCGATACGCGCCGGAATCCATCCGGGCGACGTAACCCGCACCGGGATTCGTGATCTCGATGCTCGTGTCGATCGTGCCGTACAGCGTCACGCTGCTTTGCGCATGGGCCGCCGACGCGTGTGCGGCAATGGCCGTTGCGGCCGCACCGATGCGCAGTGCGAAACGTGTGACGGCCGCCGGCCGGCGCGATCGGCGGCGTCCCGGCGTGAGGTCGTGATTTCGGATGCGGGAAGCGGGAAAGGAACGATTCATGGACAACGGTAGCATGCAGTCAAGACAGTGAGGTGACACGCTGAATGCGGGATGGTGCGGCAACCCTCGCCGCACCATCCCGCACGCGATCCGGTCGATTCCGGCGCTTACTTGCTGTCGGGCAGGGCGTAAGCCACTACGTAGTCGCCCCGATCGGGCGACTGGCGCGCGCCGCCTGCAGAGATGACGATGTACTGCTTGCCGCCGATTGTATAGCTCATCGGCGTGCCCTGGCTCCCGACCGGCAGCCGTGCCTTCCACAGTTCCTTGCCCGTCGAGCTGTCGAACGCGCGCAGGTAGTAGTCCTGCGTTGCGGCGAAGAACACGAGACCGCCGCCGGTCGTCAGCGAGCCGCCGATGGTGGGCATGCCGATCGGTGACGGCATGTTCATCTGCACGCCGTGAAGGCGCGTGTCCTTCACGGTACCGAGCGGGACTTGCCATGCGATGCGGCGGGTCTTCAGGTCGACCGCGGTGAGGCTGCCGAACGGCGGCTTCTGGCACGGGATGCCGATCGGCGAGAGGAAGCGGTCCTTCAGCACCGAGTACGGCGTGCCGCCGAGCGGCACGGCACCCATGCCCGCGTTCACCGATTCGTTGCCGTCGGAGGCGCCGCCGCGGTTCTTCTCCTGCTCCAGGTGGACCCAGAGGCCCAGCCGCATGTCGTTCACGTAGATCATGTCCGCGTTCGGATCGTACGACAGGCCGCCCCAGTTCATGCCGCCGAGCGAACCCGGGAAGCTGAGCGAGCGATCGGTGTCCGGCGCGGTGAAGAGGCCGTCGTAGCGCATGCCGCGAAAGATCACGCGGCACATCAGCTGGTCGATCGGCGTGACGCCCCACATGTCCGAATCCTTGAGCACGTCGGCGCCGATCTGCGGCATGCCGACGGACAGCGGCTGGGTCTTCGAATACGGCTCGTTCGGAATCGACGCGGTCTTGACCGGATGTTCGACGACCTGCGTCAGCGGCTTGCCGGTCACGCGGTCGAGCACGAACAGCTGGCCCATCTTGGTGCCGACGATCAGCGCCGGCACGCGCTTGCCGCCTTCCGCGGGGAACTCGATCAGCGTCGGCTGCATCGGCACGTCGTAGTCCCAGAGGTCGTGGTGGACCGTCTGGAAGTGCCACTTTTCCGCGCCCGTCGTGGCGTCGAGCGCGAGGAGGGACGCGCCGTATTTCTCGTCGAGCGCGGTGCGCTTCACGCCCCACAGGTCGATCGCCGCGTTGCCCACCGGCATGTAGATCGTGTTCGACGTCGCATCGTAGGTCATCGGCGCCCACACGTTCGGCGTCGAGCGCACGAAGGTCTTGCCTTGCGCCGGCTGCGCGTGATCGTCCGGATTGCCCGGATCGAATGCCCACTTCATCTTGCCGGTCATCACGTCGAAGCCGCGGATCACGCCGCCGGGCATGTCGAGCGACACGTTGTCGGCGACACGGCCGCCCGTGACCACCGTCGTGCCCGCGACCGTCGGCGGGGATGTGAGCTGGTACAACGGGCTCTTCGCGTTACCGAGGCCGGCCTTCAGGTCGACGATGCCGTGATCGCCGAAGCCGTCGCACGGCTTGCCGGTGTCCGCATCGAGCGCGACGAGCTTCGCGTCGATCGTGTTCATGAAAATGCGGCGGCGGCACACGGCCGGATCCCCGGACGCGGCGACCGGCAGGACCGGCGTCGATCCGGCGACGGTCGGCTGCACGAGCGGCTTGTCCGCATCGAAGTACGCGAGGCCGCGGCAGCGCACCCAGACCGTCGTCTTGGTCGGGAACGCATGGCGCCACTTCTCCGTGCCCGTCGCCGCATCCACGGCGATCACGGTGTTGTGCGGCGAGCACAGGAACAGCGTCTTGCCGACCTGCAGCGGGGTTTGCTGATCCTCCGAGCCGCCGCCGTCCGGGCTGAGCGGCGTGTCGCCGGTGCGGAACGTCCACGCGACCTGCAGGTGCTTCACCGTGTCGCGATCGATCTGCGCGTAGCGCGTGAAGCGGTCGCCGCCGTCCGAGTGACCGTAGGCCGTCCAGTCGTCGGTGCCTGCATTGCCGGCCGCCGGCACGGGCGTCTCGGTGCCGAACGTGCCGTGCGGCACGAACATGCCGTAGACGAATGCGCCGTTGCAGGCGAGCAGGAGTGCGGCAATGCCCCATGCCATGCCGCGTGCGGGTGCCTTGCCTTCGGCACGGCGCAGCAGCGGCCAGGCCGGCGCGAGCAGCATGCCGATCATCGAGAACATGAAGATCCGCGCGTTGAGCGGCCAGAACGCGAAGCCGACTTCCCACACGGCCCACAGCGCCGTGGCGATCAGCATCACGAGGTAGATCGCGACCGCACTGGCGCGGCGCCGGGCGAACTGGACGCCGGTCGCGCACAGGGCGAGCCCGGCCAGCAGGTAGTACGGGCTCCCGCCACGGGCGACGAGCATGCCGCCGCCGATGACGAAATAAAGGCCGAGGAGCAGCGAGACCGCGCCCGCGGCGGTCAGGCCGATGCGGGCGGAAGCACGAATCGGCTCTGCAGGGGATTGCTTGGACATGAGTGTCTTCTTATCCGTTTGCGCCGGGCTGCATCGACAGGCGGGAAGAGGGCGCCGTGGGTGGCCCCGTTCGAACACGTGGAGAAGGCGCCGCACGGCATGCATGCGCGGGCTTCGCAGGTCCTGATCGTGCAGCCTGGTTAGCTGTAGAAATTAACCAAGCGGTGCATTTTAATGGCGAACCGGAGATTTTGCTCGCCCATTTTTTCGTCGATTCTTGTTCGATTGGTTGAAAGTGTGTTGCAGATTGGTGCGACGGGCGATCGATCGGAAACCCGTCGATTTCTTGCAGCAAGCGAACGAACCGCAGCGGGAAAGCCGCCCCGGGCGAAGCCGGGTGCGATGCAGCGCCGTTCTTGATGCAGGTCACGGGAGACGCCGACGCGCCGAGCCACGATGAACGTGTTCGGCCGACCGCGCCGGCCACTGCCGGCCCGCGCCTGTCGCTCGCGGCTCGGCCGCGACCATCGGAGGGCTCGTCATGGATCACGGAAAATCACACATCGTCTGGTTCGACGATCTGCGACGCGGCGACGTGGCGCGCGTCGGCGGCAAGAATGCATCGTTGGGCGAACTGATCGCCAACCTGTCCGCACGGGGCGTGAGCGTGCCACCCGGGTTCGCTTCGACCGCGGATGCGTACTGGCGCTTCATCGATGCGAACGGGTTGAGGCAGGCCATCGGCAGCACGCTCGAAGCGTTCGGCGCACGCAAGATGTCGCTTGCCGAGGCCGGTGCGTCGATCCGGCAGGCGATCCTCCACGGAGACTGGCCCGACGACATCGCCGACGCGATCCGGGACGCGTATCGGCAACTGTGCCGCGAGGCCGGCAGCGACGACGTCGATGTCGCCGTCCGGTCGAGCGCGACCGCCGAGGATCTTCCCGACGCGAGCTTCGCGGGTCAGCAGGAAACCTACCTGAACGTGCGCGGCGAGCATGCGTTGCTCGCGGCTTGCCGACGGTGCTATGCGTCGCTGTTTACCGACCGGGCGATCGCCTACCGCGAAGAAAAGGGTTTCGATCATTTGCGCGTCGCGCTGTCGATCGGCGTGCAGCGGATGGTGCGTTCGGACCTCGGCGCGGCCGGCGTGATGTTTTCGCTCGACACGGAAACAGGATTCGACAAGGTGGTGCTGATCAACGCGGCGTGGGGGCTTGGCGAGAATGTCGTGCAGGGCACCGTGGATCCCGACGAATATGAGGTGTTCAAGCCGTTGCTCGGCGATCCGGCGTGCACGCCCGTCATCGGCAAGACGCTCGGCGGCAAGGCACGCAAGCTGATCTATGCGCGCGACGAGCATGCACCGACCCGCAACGTGCCGACCTCGAAAGCCGAGCGTGCCACCTTCGTGCTGGCGGACCGCGACATCCTGGCGCTTGCGAACTGGGCCTGCGCGATCGAGGCGCACTATGGCCAGCCGATGGACATCGAGTGGGCAAAGGACGGCGTAAGCGGAGAACTGTTCGTCGTGCAGGCACGTCCCGAAACGGTGCAGTCCCGGCGCGAGGCCAGCGCCATCAAGACCTATCGACTTGGTCGGGCCGGCCGCAAGCTGCTCACCGGCGTCAGTGTCGGCGAGGCGATCGCGGTCGGCAGCGTATGTGTGATCGACAGTCCGCGCGACATGGGGCGATTCGTCGATGGCGCGGTACTGGTGACGCGCACGACGGATCCGGACTGGGTGCCGGTGATGCGCCGCGCCGCGGCGATCGTCACCGATCATGGCGGCCGCACGTCGCATGCCGCGATCGTGAGCCGCGAACTGGGATTGCCGGCCATCGTCGGCACCGGCAATGCGACCCGCATGCTGCACGATCAGCAGGAAGTGACGGTATCGTGCGCGGAGGGCGAGGCCGGGTTCCTGTACGAAGGCATCGCGCAATACGACGTGGAGGCGATCGACCTGACCGACCTGCCGGCTACCCGTACGCAGGTCATGCTGAACCTCGCGAATCCGGCCGCGGCGTTCAGGTGGTGGCGACTGCCTGCCGACGGCGTCGGGCTCGCGCGCATGGAGTTCGTGATCAGCAACCATATCAAGGTTCACCCGATGGCGCTGGCCCACTACGATGCGCTGACGGACGCGCATGCGAAGCGCGCGATCGCTGCCCTGACGGCGGGCTATGACGACCCGTCGAACTATTTCGTCGACCGGCTGGCGCATGGCCTTGCGCGTATCGCGGCGGCCTGTCATCCCGCGCCGGTGATCGTCCGCATGAGCGACTTCAAGACGAATGAGTACGCTCATCTGGTCGGCGGCGCGCAGTTCGAACCGCGGGAAGAAAACCCGATGCTCGGCTTTCGCGGTGCGTCGCGCTACTATTCGCCGCGCTATCGTGCCGGATTCGCGCTCGAATGCCGGGCCATCGCGCGGCTGCGAAACGACATGGGATTCAGGAACGTGGTCGTGATGATCCCGTTCTGCCGGACGCTCGACGAGGCGGACCGCGTGCTCGAGGTGATGGCCGCCAACGGCCTGAAGCGTGGCGATGACGGATTGCAGATCTATGTGATGTGCGAAATCCCGTCGAACGTCATCCTCGCGAGCCAGTTTGCGCAGCGCTTCGACGGCTTTTCGATCGGAAGCAACGATCTGACCCAACTGACGCTTGGCGTGGACCGCGATTCGGCGGAACTGGCCGGGTTGTTCGACGAACAGAACGCCGCCGTGAAGTGGATGATCGCCCGCGTGATCGAGTCGGCCCGCAACGCGGGAGCGAAGGTCGGCCTGTGCGGCCAGGCGCCGAGCGATCATCCGGCGTTCGCCGATTTTCTCGTGGCGTGCGGCATCGACTCGGTTTCCGTCAGCCCCGACAGCTTCATCGCGGTCAAGCGTCGCGTGGCCGCTGCGGAGCGCGCTGCGCCCGGCGAGCGTGCGGCGCCGGAATGAACGGGGTCGGATGGGCACACGACGGTCCCGCACCGGGTTGAAGGCGCATCACGCCGCGCACGAGCGCGGCCAGCCGCGTTCGGCCCGGACGAACGCCGCTTGCAGTACCGGATGCACGTCGGCGTGCCAGTGATCGCCGGTAAAGAGCCCGTAGTGGTCGCAATCGTCGATGTCGACGCGTTGCCGGGCATCCGCCGCGAGGCCGCTGCACATGGCCAGCGCGGCATGGGTCTGGCCGGCACCGGTGACGGCATCGCACTTGCCTTCGACGGTCAGCAACACGATCGAGCGCAGCGCGGCGGGCTCGACCCGCTGGCCGTGAACGTGCCACGTCCGGTTTGCCAGGCAAGCCCGCTGGAACACGATGTCGACTGTATCGAGGAAATACTCGGCGGGCATGTCGAGGAGCGTCAGGTACTCGCGCAGTGCGCGGCGTGCGGTTGCGAGTGCGTCGGCGTCGTCGCTCGACACCGCTCGTCGATAGCGATCGACCAGCGCCATGTAGCGTTGCGGGTAGGTGACCGCGATCTCGGCGCGCTGCAGATAGGCCGGAAATACCTGCCGCCCGTATCCGGCGAAGCCGTGCGGCACCGTATCGATCAGCGTGGCGCGACACCAGTCGAGAGAATGCGACCGGGCCGCGGTGCCGAGCGCACTCGGATTGATGCGGGCATCGAGCGGGCCGCCGATCAACGTCAGGCTCGCCGGCAGCGCGGCGTCGCGTTGCGCGCGCAGCGCGATGGCACCGAGCGACGGAAACGTCGCCTGACAGACGGCGACGACGTGCACCGGCCGGGCGTCCGCAAGCAGGGTATCGACGAAGCGGTCGAGCATCGACACGTACTCGTCGAGGCCGAATCGGCCCGCGTCGCACGGCACGTCGCGCGCATCGATCCAGTCGGTGATGCAGACGTCGCCGTCGGCCAGCAGGGTCTCGACCGTCTCGCGCATCATCACGGCCGCATGGCCGGCCAGCGGCACGCAGAGCAGGATCACGCGTTGTGCACCGGCGTGCGAGAAGCGGCGCAGCGTGCAAAACGGCGTGTGCGAGACGATCGTTTCGTCGACGTCGATGCGACGGCCGTCCACGTCGATCGAATCGATGGCGAACCGTGGTGCCTCGGCATGCAGGTCGAGCAGGGGTTCGAAAAGGTCGGCGTAGCACGCCGCCGCGGCATCGGGCCAAAGACCGCACGTGAACCGCGCCGCCGCGCCCCACGTTCGCAACCATTGCCGTTGCCGTTCGATCAGGTCATACCACATGGCGGATGGGCGGAAAATCG
This sequence comes from Burkholderia sp. Bp9015, assembly GCF_003853505.1. NCBI lineage: Bacteria > Pseudomonadati > Pseudomonadota > Betaproteobacteria > Burkholderiales > Burkholderiaceae > Burkholderia > Burkholderia sp. Bp9015. The sequence goes on along the minus strand of NZ_QTPZ01000002.1, from coordinate 340,507 downwards.
CGGGAAATCTGGACAAGCCTACTGTCGCCGGATTGTGCCGCGACGGGTTGACCTGCATCAGTGTCGCCCCGATCGCCGGTGCATAAGCTGGTCCATGGATCCCGGACGGATGCACGGAGTGGGCCATGGACACGTCTCGACGCATGCTCGTCGTCTTCTACTCGCGCAGTGAAACGACGGCGGCGGTTGCGCACCGGCTTGCCGCCGAGCTTGGCGCGGATTGCGAACGGCTGCGGGAAGCCGACGATCGGCGGCGGACGGGGGCCGTCGGCTTCCTGCGTTCGCTCGCGGACGTGATCCGCGATCGTGCCGCGGACCTTCGGCCAACAGCCTGTTCGCCGTCCGCATACGATGTGGTCGTGCTAGGTACGCCGGTCTGGGCGGGCCGTGCATCGACGCCGATTTCGACCTGGCTCGCGCGGCACGGGAGCGAACTGCGCGCGACCGCATTCTTTTGCACGATGGGCCTGCGCGGCGACATCACTGCATTCGGGCAGATGCAGGCGCTGGCGCGGCAAAGGCCGATCGCGACGTGCGCGATTTCGGGGCGCGATATCGGTCGCGGCCTGGCCGCTCGGAAGCTCGCCCGTTTTGCGCGTTCGATCGCCCGCCGGCTTGCCTCCGGCGAACGGCACATGCGCGCGGAGCGGGCAACGTGACGGCGCAGTCCGGGGCCAGGCGCGACTACGATCATGTGCTGGTCGGCGGCGGCATTGCCAGCGTGTCCGCGGCGCATACGTTGCGGCGCGAAGATCCGTCCGCGCGCATCGCGATCCTGTGCGGCGAACACGTGCTGCCGTATCAGAGACAGCCGCTGACAAAGGAATTTCTCGCAGGAAACCTCACCCCGGCGGCAATCGCGATACACCCGGCGGGGTTCTACGAGATGCGCAGGATCGATCTGCTCCTAGGGGCGAGGGGCGCGTCGGTCGACTGCGGCGCGCATGTCGTCAGGCTGGAGGATGGCACCGCGATACACTACGGCAAGCTGCTGATCGCGACCGGTGCGTCGCCACGCCGTCTGGCGGTGCCGGGGGCGACGCTGGCGGGCATCGGTCACCTTCACGACCTCGACGACGCGCTCGTGCTTCGCGACAACGCCGCCCGGCGACGACGCCTGCTCGTCGTGGGCGGAGGCTTCACGGGTTTCGAGGCGGCGGCCACGCTGCGCGGGCGCGGTCTGGAGGTCACGCTCGTCGAGCGCTGCGAGCGGCTGTTGCCGCAGCTGAATTCCGTTCGGCTATCCGATCACTTTGCCGGGTTGTGTGCGACGCGCGGCGTCGACGTTCGAACCGGAACGACGGTGGAGCGCTTCATCGGAGAGCATTCGATCGAGGCGGCCGTGCTCACCGACGGCAGCGTCATCGAATGCGACCTCGTCGTGATTGCCGTGGGCGTCGAGCCAAACTGCGGGTTTCTCGCGGGCAGTGGCATCGCGACAGTGGATGGCGTGCTTGTCGACGAATGCCTGCAATCGTCGGATCCGGACGTCCATGCGGCCGGCGACGTCGCGCGGTTTCGCGATCCGGTATTCGGCGTGCAGAGGCGTATCGAGCACTGGGACAACGCGGTGCGTCAGGGGCGCCTGGCCGCCAGGAACATGCGCGGTGCGCGCTTGCCCTATCGGGATGTATCGATTTTCTACGGAAGCGTATTCGACGTACCGTACAACTTCCTCGGCAACGCTGCTGATGCGACCGAAGTCGTCGAGCAGGGCCGATTCCCGCGTGCTCCGTACTCGTTGCTCTATCTGAGACATCATGTCCTGCGTGCGATGTTCTCGATCGGTGTCCGCGCGGATGAAATGACCGCCGCCGAGGAGACGATACGCCATCGGGTCAATCTCGGCGCGCAAGTCGAGGCTGTGACGCACGACGTATCGCGGCTGTGCGAACTCCCCGCGCAAACGGTCTTGATCCTGCAGGGTGGCGGTGCGCTCGGCGCATTCGAAAGCGGAGCGATCGCCGCACTCGAGTCGCGGGGCGTCCGTCCGGACGTGATCGCGGCCGTGTCGATCGGCGCGTTCAACGGCGCGATCGCAGCGAGCCATCCGGGGCATGCGGCCGAAGCACTCGACGCATTCTGGCGCGAGCTGTCGATCAGGAGTCCGGTGGGCGTGCCGTCGTCCGCCTATGCGGGACATGCGTTGCTCGCGTGGCATATCGCGCTGTTCGGCGTTCCGAATTTCCTTCGGCCGCACTGGTGGCCTGACGGGATTCCGCCGTCCGGCTTTGCTACGTGGTGGACGAGCTGCTACGACACGCAGCCGATGCTCGCGCTACTGCGCCGCCATGTCGATTTCGACGCCCTGGCGGGCAGCGCGACGCGCCTGCTGCTTGGAGCCGTGGACGTGGAAAGCGGGGAGCGGCGCATCTTCGACAGCTATGTCGATCGCATCACGCCCGAGCACCTGCTCGCCAGCGGTAGCCTGCCGCCCGCGATGCCGTGGACGCGCATCGACGGCCGCGCTTACTGGGACGGCGGCATCATCAGCAACTCGCCGCTCGATCTCGTGATCGAACGGTGCGGGCGGATAGCAGGGCGCGTGTTTGTTGTCGATTTGTTTTCAGGGTCGCGCCCGTTGCCATCGAACCTGATCGAGGTCATGCTGCGGCGCGACGAGATCGTCTATGCCGATCGGGTTCGTAACGACCTGCGGTTCGAGGAAAACGAGAACGACTTTCGCGATCTCGTCGAACGTATAACCTGCCAGCTTGATCCCGAAACGGCGGCCCGCATGCGACAACTCCCGGAATACATCCGACTCATGGGGAGTCGTGCGCCCGTACGGGTCTTCAGGATCGCGCTGAATGGCCACGCCGGAGCCACGGACACTTTCGCGCGCGACTTCGATTTTTCCGATACATCGATTGCAGCGCTGTTCGAACTCGGCCGCCGCGCGGCGCTCGCAGTGCTCGCGTCCAACGCGGCGGAACCGCTCGGGGGCGCAGCCGGCCGGCCTGGTCGAGCGAGGCCACCAACGCCTTGAACGCTTCCCACTCCACGGCGGGGAACGTTTCGATCGCTCGCGTCTTCCGGATGACCTGCATCAAGAACGCTTGCCCGGCAGGAGCGGATATTGACGTTCTAGCATGTCGACCGCGATCGACATGTCCCGTGCCTTCAGCGTCTTCACGTTCATGATCCGGACACCATCATGCCCGCCTTGTTTACGAACACGTCGAATCGCCAGATCATTTCCCGTTCCGAAGCATCGGCGCTGCGCGTGTCGGCTGCCGCGCATCGCCAGCATCACCCGATCGACGCCGGCGGCGACTGGCTGCTGAGTCCCCACGAAATCGCGATCCTGATGGTGCTCGCCAGCGAGCCGCGGCGCCAGCAGGGCGACCCCGCCGACCTGCGCTGCCTCGCCGATCGCGGTCTCGTTCGACTGGATGCGGCATCGCTTGCCGAGGCGCCCGCCCGCCTGTCGCCCGACGGGCGCCGGATGGTATCGCGACTCGCCAGGCGCGATCGCGCCTGGCAGGGGCGCAATGTCGACGTAAGGACCGGGTTTCGCGCGATCGCAGCGGAGACATCGGTCGCGATCGCTCACCACGCCGCGCGCTGACCTGTATCAATTCCACGCGGTGCAGCGGGAATTACCGTTGTTTTCATCGATTGCGGACAGGAGTCGATGGCCATGAAAAGCGACAGCGCGCTGAAGAAGGACGTCGAGCAGGAACTCGAGTGGGACCCGTCGATCGATGCGGTGCGCATCGGCGTCGAAGTGCACGAACGCATCGTGACGTTGACTGGGCACGTCGCCAGCTATCTGGAAAAGGTCGCGGTGCGCAAGGCCATCGAGCGTATCGAAGGCGTGCGCGGCATCGTGCTGGAACTCGAGGTGCAAACGGACGACGGCAAGCATCGCTCGGACGAGGACGTCGCCATTGCAGCGCGCTCGCTCCTGATGTGGGATGCGGGGCTTGGCGAGCAGGCCGTGCACGTGACGGTCGAGAACGGGTGCGTGACGCTGTCGGGCGAGGTGATGTGGAGCTACCAGATGCAGGAGGCGGAGCGGGCCGTCGAGCGGCTGCGCGGCGTCACCCGGATCATCAACGAGATCCACGTCCGGCCGCATCCGACGCAATCCGACATCGCGGGCAAGATCCAGGCGGCCTTGATTCGGCATGCAACGGAAGAGGCCGCACACGTCGGCATTACCGTCCAGGACGGTTGCGTGACGTTGACGGGCCAGGTGGGCTCGCTGGGCGAACGGCGGCTTGCCTTCCATGCCGCGTGGTCGGCGCCGGGCGTGCGCAACGTGGTCGATCAACTTACGGTTGCATGATGGTTCGGGCGGCGGCGGACATCGATCGATGGTCCGCCTCGCCCCGGCCGGGAGAACGAACATGAATGCCGCGATGCTCTGTACCCGCGATGTTGCCATGTGTTCGGCACGAGCAACCGTCGTCGAGGCGGCGGAAATGATGCGCGGCGCGCACGCCGGCGATCTGATCGTCGTGCGCGAACAGGAGGGGCGATGCGTGCCGGTCGGTGTCGTGACCGATCGCGACATCGTGCTGACGGTCGTCAGCCCCGATGCGCAGGCCGGCTCGCTGTTCGTCGGTGACATCATGTCGGCGCCCGTCGCGACCGCGAACGTCGACGACGACATCTGGCTGCTCGCGAAGCGGATGCGCCAGCATGGCGTCCGTCGATTGCCGGTCGTCGGCGGAGACGGCGAACTGGTCGGCATTGTCTCGCTTGACGATCTGCTGCGCGCGGCCGCGGCGCTGCTCGACGAGTTGCGGCTCGTGGCGGCCCGCCAGCCGTATTTCGAGGAGAAGCAGCGTGGCTGATCCGGCCGGTTCCGGCTTCCGTCGCGCCGCGCATCGCGCAGCGGCGGTCTCGATGCCGGTGCGATGCGCCCTTCGGGCGCGCGCGAACGCCATCGCGGCTCGCGGCGTGGCGCGACCGATGAGGGAAGCAGCTTGCGCTCGCACGGCAAGGTAAGGGGGTAATCATGACGATTTCCGGTGAATTGAACGAAGCGGACTGGACCGTGGAGATCGAAACGGTTGGCGTCGAGTCCGGCGGGTACCGCTGCCGTGTCCACGTGACGGTTCGCTCACCCGACTGCAAGTGCGAGCATGTCTTCCCGCATCACCGGGTATTCGCGACCGAGCGCGAGGCAGCGCTGGAGGGACTGCGAAGCGGAATGACATGGGTCGAAATGAAGAAATCGGACACGTTCACGTACTGACGGACGGTGCTGCTCACCGTCGTCTGCACCGCATGCGCATCGGCAAGCACGGCGACACGAAACCTGCGCGCGCGGCATGACCTGGCGCCTGCGAATGCCGCGTCGCCGGCGTCCCGCCGGGCCGCGGGCATGCGTTGATCCCGGTCAAGGCCGCGGGGCACGGCCTCAATACGATGGATCGCATCTCCGCGAAGAATGACGACCATGAACAGGCTCAGACGCGCAAGCCGCGTGCTTGTGCCGTGCGCGGCCGCATGTTGCGTGCCGACGCAGCCGGCACATGCGCAGCATGCACGCCATGTTCCCCGCCAGGATTTCCACGGGCGGGACTTTCGCCATTTCGCGCCGAGGGAGCGTACGCGGTGACAGCGCGGTCGAGGACCCGCGCGGATACTATCCGTATGTCGCGTCGTGCAATGGCGTGTGGACCGCGGTCCCGGCGAGTCCGGGACCCGCGCCGCAATGACGGAAGCGACGCTGCTCCAGATCGCAGCGGCCGGGTACCGGTTGCACGATTGCGCGCGAGCGACGCGGGAGGGCGCATGATGAACGGATCCTGGCCGGACGCTGGCATCGACGACGCGCTGCTGACGGATTGGTATGAACTGACGATGATGCAGGCCGCGTTCGATGCCGGAATGAACGACATGGCCAGCTTCGAGTTCTTCGTACGGGCGCTGCCCGAGCAGCGGGCATTCCTGATGGCGGCGGGACTGGAGCTCGTCCTCGACTATCTGGAGGGCCTGCGCTTTACGGCCGCCGGCCTTGAGCGACTGGCCGCGACCGGGCGCTTGCGAGCGGATTTCCTCGCGTCGCTCGCCGGCTTGCGCTTTACCGGTACGGTCGACGCGATGCCGGAAGGCACGGTGTTTTTCGCCGACGAACCGATCCTGCGGATCACGGCGCCGCTTCGCGAGGCGCAGTTCGTCGAGAGCCGCGTGATGAACCTGCTCCATTACGCGACGCTGGTTGCAAGCAAGGCCGCACGCGCCACGCTCGTCGCGCATGGCAGGTTGCTGGTCGATTTCGGCCTGCGGCGCGCGCATGGCGCGGAGGCGGCGATGCTGTCCGCGCGGGCCAGCTACCTGGCAGGATTCTCCGGCACGGCGACCCTGCTCGCCGGCTTGCGCTACGACATTCCCGTGTACGGCACGATGGCGCATTCATACGTCCAGGCGCACGACGACGAAGCGCTCGCGTTCGAGCATTTCGCCCGATCGCAGCCGGATAACGCGGTGCTGCTGATCGATACGTACGATACCGAGCACGCGGCGCACAAGGTCGTCGAACTGGCGCGGCGGCTTGCGCTCGACAACGTGCGCATCAAGGGCGTCCGGATCGACAGCGGCGATCTGGCGGCGCACGCGCGCAACGTGCGCGCGATTTTCGACCATGGCGGCCTGACGGAAGCGACGATCTTCGCGAGCGGCAATCTCGATGAAATCCGGCTGCGGGAACTCGTCCGGCAGCACGCGCCGATCGACGGTTTCGGAATCGGCACGCGGATGAGCACGTCGGCGGACGCACCGTGTCTCGACTGCGCGTACAAGCTCGTCGAGTATGCGGGCCGGGCGCGCTGCAAACGTTCGGAGGGCAAGGCCACGCTGCCCGGCCGCAAGCAGGTGTTCCGGCAATACGGCCCGGATGGGCGAATCGCCGCCGACAGCCTCGGACTCGACGGCGAGCGCATCGACGGAACGCCGCTGTTGCGGCCCGTCATGATCGGAGGGGCGCGACTCGCGGCCCCCACGCTCGGCGAGAGCCGCATTCACGCAATGCGCGAACTGTCCACGCTGCCCGATCCGATGCGTGCACTGGCGCCCGTCATGCCGCTGCAGCCGGCGATTTCTCCGGCGCTGGCGGCACTGGTCGCGCAGGAGAATGCCCGGCCGGACACGCACGCGGGGCGGCAAGCGGCATGAACGGTGCACGCATCCCGGCCGGCCGCGCGCCATCGCTTCTGTTGCGAGGAGGTGCGCGCGCGTCTCGTGTTCGCCGTCCTCGAACGGACGTTCCTCGTGCGCGGCGGGCGTGACGCCGAGACGGGCCGCGATCCGTTCGCCGAAGGCGCGACACGAGGCGAAGGCAAACGGGCTGAAAGGGAGTCGTTCCATGGCATGGCTACCTCGATTCATGCAGTTATCGCGCGTCGCGAATCATGACGCGCTTTGACGTGTTCAACGGTGATGCGGACGGCATCTGTTCGCTTCAGCAGCTGCGGCTCGAGATGCCGGCCGAGTCGGTGCTCGTGACGGGTCCCAAGCGCGACATCGCGCTGCTCGCGCGCGTGCCGGCCGCCCGAGGCGACATCGTCACCGTCCTGGACATTTCTCTCGACGTGAACCGCGCGGCACTCGACGCGCTGCTGGCGCGCGGGGTCGACATCGACTATTTCGATCACCACATGGCCGCCGCCGTGCCCGCTCATCCGCACCTTCGCACGCATATCGACACGGCGCCGGACACCTGTACGAGCGTCATCGTCGACCGATACCTGGCGGGCCGGCAGCGACTCTGGGCGGTGGTCGGTGCCTATGGCGACAATCTCGTCGGCGTGGCCGGCAGGCTCGCCGCCGCCTGCGGCCTGACGGATGCCGATGCCTACCGTCTGCAGGTGCTCGGCGAATCCGTCAACTACAACGGCTACGGCGATTGCCCGGACGACCTCTTCATGCCGCCGCCGGCCGTGTATGCGGCGGTGCGGCAATATGCGAACCCGCTCGAGTTCGCGAGGTCGCCCCTCGCGCGGCGGCTCGACGCCAACCGGCGACGCGATATCGCGCTTGCGGAGCGACAGCGCGCGAACATCGCGCTGCCGGGGGCGGACGTCTATATCCTCCCCGACACGCGCTGGGCGCGTCGCGTGCGCGGCGTTTTCGCCAATCGGCTCGCGCGTGGTGACGCGGCACGCGCTCACGCGGTGCTGACGTTGTCGGCCTCGGGTGGGTACACCGTCAGCGTTCGCGCGCCGGTCGCCGCACCGTACGGCGCAGATCGTCTTTGTCGCGCATTTCCGGAGGGCGGCGGCCGGGAAGGGGCGGCCGGCATCAACCGGCTCGCGCCGGAGCGCCTCGACGCGTTCGTCGAGGCGCTCGCGAACGCATACCCCGCCGCGTGAGCCGACGCAGGCGCGCTCGTCGGTGTGGTACGGCGTGGCCGGAACGGGTGTCATCGGGATGCTCCTGACCGGTGGCCGTTGCGCGGCAGGACTCGCTGCGATCGTGGCGCCGGGCAATGCAGGGCGGTTGACGCAGGTCAAGCCCGCCGGCCGCCCCACCCGGGAAGATGAACCGCCATCATCGGCGGGAGAGGCGTCGTGGAGCACCATGCTGAGGTATTGCGGGGCGGGCGCTGGACGCTGCCCGTGCCGGGCTGGCGGGACATCGTCGCGACGCTGATCGTGGTCGGTTTCCTGTTGCTGGCCGGCATCGCGGCGCACCAGATGGCCGGCCCGCTGGCGGTGGCGCAGCCCCCGGCGATTTCGCTGTCGCCCGCGGCACTGCCGGGCTACACGCTGCGCACGGTCGCGCGCATGTTCGCGGCACTGCTTGCGTCGATCGTCTTCACGTTCGCCTACGCGACCGCGGCCGCGCGCAGCCGTCGCGCCGAGCGCGTGTTGATCCCGCTGCTCGACGTGCTGCAGTCGGTGCCGATCCTCGGCTACCTGTCGTTTACGGTGCTGTTCTTCCTGTCGCTGTTTCCGGGGCGGATCCTCGGCGCCGAGTGCGCGGCGATCTTCGCGATCTTCACGAGCCAGGCCTGGAACATGACGTTCAGCTTCTATCAGGCGCTGCGCACGGTGCCGCTCGATCTCGACGAAGCGAGCCGCAGCTTCCGGCTGTCCGCGTGGCAGCGTTTCTGGCGCCTCGACGTGCCGTTCGCGATGCCGGGACTCGTCTGGAACGCGATGATGTCGATGTCGGGCGGCTGGTTTTTCGTGGTCGCGTCCGAGGCGATCGCGGTCGGCAACCTGCACGTCGACCTGCCGGGCGTCGGCGCCTACGTCGCGCAGGCGATCGCGAGCCGCGACCTCGCCGCCGTGGGCTGGGCGATCGTCGCGATGAGCGTCGCGATCGTCCTGTACGACCAGTTGCTGTTCAGGCCGCTGGTCGCATGGTCGGAACGGTTCCGCTATGGCGATGCCGCGCCCACGGTCGGGTCGCGCAGCTGGATGCTCGACCTGTTCCACCGATCGCGATGGATCGGCCGTGCGGTCGGCCCGGTCCGGGCGGTGCTGCGTCGGGCGGCGCGCGCGCGGCTGCGCGGGTTCATGCCGGCATGGCGCGGCCGGATCGCGCTGCCGCGACACACGGGCGACGTGCTCTGGTTCGCGGCGTGCGGCGCGGGATGCGCGTATGCGGCGTACGAACTGTTCCGGCTCGGACGCGCGACGCTGACCTGGACGGACCTGCGCACCGTCGCAAGCGAAGGCGGGCTCACGTTCGTCCGCGTGACCGTGCTGGTCACCCTCGCGTCGGCGATCTGGGTGCCGATCGGCATCGCGATCGGCCTCCGCCCGGGCGTGGCCGCCCGCATCCAGCCGGTCACGCAGTTCCTCGCCGCGTTTCCGGCCAACCTGCTGTTTCCGGTCGCGGTGTTCGCGATCGTGCGCCTGCGGCTCGAACCCGACATCTGGCTGTGCCCGCTGATGATATTGGGCGCGCAATGGTACGTCCTGTTCAACGTGATCGCCGGTGCGAGCGCGTTCCCGGCCGACCTGCGCGAAGCGGCCGCCTGCTTCCGGGTGCGGCCGCCGACCTGGTGGCGTCACGTCATGCTGCCGGGCGTCCTGCCGTACTTCGTGACCGGCGCGATTACCGCGTCGGGCGGCGCATGGAACGCGAGCATCGTCGCCGAAGCGGTGAGCTGGGGCGGCACACGCCTGGATGCCGGCGGACTCGGCGCCTATATCGCGCGGATGACCGACGCCGGCGACTATCCGCGCATCGCGCTCGGCGTGGCCGCGATGTCGTTGCTCGTGATCGCGACCAATCGGCTCGTGTGGCGCCCGATGTACGCGTTCGCGGAGCGCCGCACGCGGCTCGATTGAGCCCCCGACCGATCATTTATTCACGGGAGACCCGTGTGCCGAACCTCAGCGAATACACGGAAGGGAACGTCGCGAGCGCGGCCGCGCCGGCTTCGGACCCGGCGGCGGTCGTGCTCGAGATGCGGGCCGTATGCAAATCGTTCACGAAGCCGTCCGGCGAGCCGCTGCACGTGCTGGCCGATATCGATCTCGCGCTGCATGAAGGCGAGATCCTCGGGCTGCTGGGCCGCTCCGGCTCGGGCAAGTCCACGCTGCTGAGGATCGCCGGCGGGCTCGTCAAGCCCTCGTCCGGCACGGTCGCGTATCGCGATGCGCCGCTCGCCGGCCCGACCGACGGCATCGCGGTGGTGTTCCAGACCTTTGCGCTGTACCCGTGGCTGACCGTCATCGAAAACGTCGAGCTCGGCCTCGACGCGCTGGGCCTCGCACCGGGGGACGCGCGCGCACGCGCGGCCGCCGCGATCGAGCTGATCGGGCTCGACGGGTTCGAATCGGCGTTTCCCCGCGAACTGTCGGGCGGCATGCGCCAGCGGGTCGGTTTCGCCCGCGCGCTCGTCAGCGAGCCCGCGCTGATGTTGATGGACGAACCGTTCTCGGCGCTCGACGTGCTGACCGCGGAAACGCTGCGCACGGATTTTCTCGACCTGTGGGACGCGCACCAGCTGTCGACCCGGTCGGTGCTGATGGTGACGCACAACATCGAGGAAGCCGTGCTCATGTGCGATCGCATCCTGGTGCTCGGCGCCGGTCCGGCGCGCATCGAGGCAACGCTGAACGTGCCGCTGCCGCGTCCGCGCAGTCGGCACGATCCGGCCGTTCAGGCGATCGCCGGCAAGATCTATGCGACGCTGACGGCACGCATCACCGACGCGACGGCAGGCCGGGAAGCGACGGGCAGCGCGCTGGCCATGAAGCTGCCCGACGTGTCGAGCCACCATCTCGCCGGATTCGTCGACACGCTCGCTGCCGCGCCGTACGAGGGGCATGCCGAGCTCGGCACGATCGCATCGGCGCTTGCGCTCCGGGTCGACGCGCTGTATTCGACGGCGGCCGCGCTCCATCTGCTCGCGTTTGCCGAATGGCACGACCGGAGCATCCGGCTGAGTGCCGCGGGTCACGTGTTCGCGCAAAGCGACGACGACGCCCGACGGCGTCTGTTTCGCGAGCATGTCGTCCGGTTCGTGCCGCTCGCCGGGCATATCGACGAAGTGCTGGGCGAACGCGAGGGGCACCGCGCGCCGCGCGAGCGTTTCGAGCTCGAACTCGAGGATCATCTCGATCCGCGCAGCGCCGACCAGGCGCTGAGGGTCGTGATCGACTGGGGGCGCTACGCGGGACTGTTCGACTACGACGACCATACCCGCACGTTCGGCCGCTGACCGCTCGGGCCGCATGTCGGGCGCGTGCTTGATCGGCATCAAGCGTCGCGCGGCGGGGCGTGCGACGCTGGACGAACCGTCGACGCGACCGCGTCGATCCGGCAGACAAGCTCCGCAACCCGACGTCAATGACCGTTCACGGGAGGACTGACCATGAACTGGCTTTCGGAATACTTCGCCCAGCGCACGAGCCCGCTGTCGCTTTCGCTCTGGGCTCATCCGCCGCTCGCGCTCGGGCCGGACGGCCCGATCTGTCGGGAGCCTTACCGGTTGCCGTACCCGGGTGTGGAACTCGTTTTCACGGCGGCGGAAGCGGTCGAGCGCGGCGGGAAGGTCTACACGCTGCCGGCGCGTTATGACGTCAGGGGGCTGCTTGCCGCGCGCAGCACGGCGCGCGACGAGGCCGCGTCGTTCTTCCGCGAGGTGACGATTTTCGGGCCGTCGCAGTTCAATCGCGACTTCGTGGTGACGGTCAACGGCGAATTTTCGTTCGTGCCGTCGTTCTGGCAGGACGGGTCGCCCGGTTTCTCGGGCATCTGCGTGCCCGCCGCGAGCGGTCGCGCGACAGGCGAGAGAACCGGCCCGCCGTGGCTGTTCCAGGGATATCTCAGCATCTAGGGCTCGCTCCCGCCATCGGCGGGAACAGGCGTCACGCACGCATGCCCGCGCGTTTTCGCCAGAAGGCGAGGCACACGAGCGCGCCGAGCATCCCGCCGAGGTGGGCGAAATGCGCGACGCCGCTCGTGTCGCCGCTGAGGCCGGACAGCAATTCGGTCAGTGCATAGCCGGCCGCGAAGAGCCAGGCGGGCATCGGTACCGGCGGGAACAGCAGCACGACGCGCCGTTTCGGAAACAGCACGGCGTAGGCGATCAGCGCGCCGAAAACGCCGGCCGACGCACCGACGGTCGGTGCGTCGGCCGGCGGCAGGGCACGCATCACCCCGAGCTGCGCGATCGCGCCGGCCAGCACGCTCGCCAGATAGAGCGCGAGAAAGCGTGCGCGCCCGAGCACGCGTTCGACATCGCGTCCGAACATGTAGAGCCCGAACATGTTGAACGCGACATGGGCGAGACTGGCATGCAGCACGCTATAGGTCAGCAACTGCCAGACGTGGAAATCCGGTGTCGCCGGCGCGCCCGATCGGGCGGGCGGCCATAGCGCGAACAGGTCGATGAGCACCGGCCAGCCGCTCGCCTCGGCGATGAACACGGCGAAGTTCACCAGAATCAATGCGTAGGTCATGGCGACGGAATCCGCGGGACGGAGGTGGCGTTGGCGGCCAGCGGTGCGGCCGGCATCGAACGTCACGACATACCGTCACGTTAGCGGTGGCACATGCGCGGCCGTTGAGGCAGATCATGGATGGCCGCCGCCTCGCCGTCCGCGCCTCGTCGGCCCGACGGCGTACGGCACATTGACGTGCGTCAAGCCCGCCCAGGGCGCCGCGCTTACCCTGAACTCGGGAAACATGCGTCGCCGCGAGGCGGCGCGCATGCGTATCGTCCACGCAAAGGGCAACGGGAGCTTCATCATGCACATTGGAAGAATCAGTACCCGACCGGTCGAATCGTGCACGGTCGAATGCAGTGCGTTCGAACTGGCCGATCGCATGCGGCACGCGCATGTCGGCGACATCGTCGTGATCGAGTACCGTGATGGCGAAGCCATTCCGATCGGCCTGGTCACCGACCGCGACCTGGTGATCGAGGTGATGGCCCGCGGCGACGATCCGGGCGACGTGACGGCCGGCCAGATCATGTCGCGGGGTCTCGTCGTCGTGTCCGACACGGACGAGATCGGCGTCGCGCTCGATGAGATGCGCCGGTCGGGCATTCGGAGACTGCCGGTCGTCGACGATGCAGGCCGCCTCGTCGGCATCGTGACGCTCGACGATATCGTCGGGCATCTCGCGGGGCTGCTCGGCAGCGTCGCGGAAGTCGGCAAGCTGCAGCAGATCGAGGAGCAGCGTTTCCGCGCGTGACGCCGCGGGGCCGGCGCCCGGCGCGTGCCGGGCCGCTTGTCCGAGGGATTCGCGCCGCGCGCCTACGCGTGCAGCGCGGCGAGCAACGGCGCCCAGAACGCGCCGCTTTCATACGCGACGGCATCGCAATCGGTGTCGAAACGAATCGCGATCGCTGCTTCGGCTTCGGTCAGCGGATCGGCATGCTCGATCTGCCGGGCCAGCACGGCGGCATCGGCATCGGAGGCATCGCGTCCGCGTGCCGCCCGGGCAGCGACGCGCGCGGCGAGCGTCGCCCGGCTCGCGGTGAAATCGAGCATCGCGACGCGCACGCCGAGCCGTGCGGCGAGCGCGATGAACGCCGTCCGGTTGCACCGGCGCAGGAACGTCGCGTCGACGATTGCCGTGTAGCCGCTGTCGATGACCACGCGCGCCTCCGAAAGCAGGCGATCGTAGATCTCGTCGATCGCCGTGTCCGAATAGGCAACGGCGGGCAGGCGGGTGCCGGCCGATGCCCCGGCCAGGCGCTTGCGCTCGATGTCGCTGGACAAGCGGATGGCGCCGAGCCGCTCGGCCAGCGCACGGCTCGCCAGCGACTTGCCCGAACCGGAAACCCCGTGACACAGGAGCAGCGCAGGTTGCGCATCGCGTCGCGCACCGGCCATCGCCGACGCAATGCGCAGATAGCGGGCGCGTGCCGCCGCGTCGCCGCGCAGCCGGGCGGTCAGCGCGCGCACCAGCGCACGGTAGACGAAGTAGCACGGCAGCACGCCCAGTGCCGCGTGGTCGCCCGTGCGGGCCAGCCAGCCGGAAAGGAGGCGGTGGGCGCAATCCTCGCGTCCGTGGGCGGAGAAATCCATCAGCGCGAACGCGAGATCGCTCGCCACGTCGATCCAGCGCAGCGCGTCGTCGAATTCGACGCAGTCGAACATCAGGATCCGGTTCCGCCAGCGCACGATGTTCTCGAGATGCAGGTCGCCGTGGCACGCGCGCACGAAACCGCACGCATGCCGATCGGCGAGCCGCGGTGCGATGCGGGCCAGTTCGGCTTCGTACCAGGCGCGCAGCGCGGCTTCGTCCGGTACCGTGACGTCGAGCGTGTCGAGCAACGGCCGGCATTGGGCCGCGACGCTCGCCGCGCTGCCGGGATGGCCGCGCGGCGCACGGCGCGGCGCGTGCAGATGATGGTGGGCCAGCGTATCCGCGAGGGCCTCCGCATCCGCCAGACCGTCGTCGCGCGATGCGCTGCGAACCGACAACATCGCCTGCGCGTCGAACCGGCGCATGCGCACCACGTACTCGCCCGGCACTGTCTGCTGCCGGCGCCGGCGCCCGCCGGTCGGCACCGGTGCGGCGAACGCGCATCGCCGGCCGTGCGGGACGAGCGGCCAGACACCCAGGTACAGCGGGCCGGCGAACGGCCGATTGAGCGTGCACTCCGCGAGCGCGCAGCGGCGCCGCTGTGCAGGCCGCGTGAGATCGACGAAGGTGAAGTGCACCGGCTTGATGCGCTTGTACGCATAGCGCCCGGCCAGATAAACGACGGACAGATGGGTTTCGATCCGCTCGATCCGGCCCGCGGGGTGGGGATAGGTGTTTGGCCGGCTCAACGCGCGATCGAATTGTCTCGACTTTCGTCGTGCATTTGCGCGACTCAGCGCGAATGGAATATGCGGCGCTCGGGACATGATGAACGGATCGGTTATACGGGGCGCGCGTACGTACGCGTTGCCGCACCCGGCGGGATGGATTCGAAACGGGCACGCACGCTCTCGTCTGCCCGATGTCGCCTGATCCGGCTGGCAGGCCGGGAACTGCCGACTCGACGAACCCTATTGCAACCGACCACGGCGCTTTCCGGGTTGATGCCAGTCAAGCCAGCCGCGCGAGAGGGCGCTTGACGCAGGTCAACCGCATTCGCCGGGGCGGCAATACAGTCGGTTCCAGCGCCCGCGCAAAGCGGTGCGTGACCGTATGCGGAATTCATGGCCGGACGAGGCATTGACGATGAAACGACGGGCATTGGCGATGAGTGTGCTCCTCGCGCTGGGTGCGTGTGCCGGGGCGGAGCGAACCGGGACATTCAGGACGATGGAAACACGACTGCTTGCGATGCGTCAGGCCGCCTCGCTGCAGTGTTCGACGCCGTCCGAGTGCGACCGGGCGTGGAGCCGCACGCGGCGCTACGTCCAGGATCATTCGTCGACCCGAATCACGCGATTCAGTGCGGACCGGATCGAGACGGCGCAACCGTATGTCGCCGGAGAAGTCTATCTCTGGGCGTCGCGCGCGGAATCGGGTGGCGGTGTCTCGGTGATCCGGCTCAAGGCGATGTGCAAGGGCATGTATGACAGCAACGGCGGCCCGGGATGGCAATACGATGCGTGCGCCAGGAAGATCCTTGAAATCGAGCAAGGCTTCCGGTCGGACGAAAACCCGCCGGGCTAGCGGCGGATGCCGTCGGTCCTCGGCAATGCGGCGCCTCGCCTCCCGGTCGGCCGGATGCCGGCCAGCGGCCGCCAGTTTCTTCTCGTGCCGGTTTCGCAACGGCTCCAAACCGTTGACCTCGGTCAACGCCTGCTCGCGGCGAGCACCGATGATGGAAGCGAATCCGAACGCCGCCGGCGTGTCGGTTCATCAGCGAGGTTCGCATGTACACGAATATCATGGTCGCCACGGACGGCAGTCCTTCGGCGCATCGGGCGCTCGAAGAAGGTCTCAGGATGGCCGGGTTGTGCGGCGCCCGCCTGTTCGCCGTGTTCGCCGTCGACAAGTCCACGCTGTTCGCCTACGGCGGCCGCATGGAGCCGGAAGCCTTGCTCGACGAAATCCGTAGCCACGGCGCCGCGATCCTGCGAGACGCCGACCGGACGATCTCGCGCGCGGCAGTCAACGGCGAGACGGACATCATCGAGACCGATTTCGGCGAGGACGTCGCGGCGCGCCTGCAGCGCTACGTCGTCGATCATTCGATCGATCTGGCCGTGATCGGCACGCACGGTCGGCGCGGGGTCCGGCGGCTGGTACTCGGCAGCGTCGCCGAAACTTTCCTCCGCGCATCGAGTTGCCCGGTCCTGCTCGTGCGCGGTGAGGATGCCGCGCCCGCGACGGTTGTGGCGGCCTAGTGTTGCTGTCGGCCAGTGTGCTAGCTGCACAGGTGATCATCATGCAGATATCGTTTCCTTCCGAACATCCGACGTATTGCGACCTCGATTCCGCGCTGAGCTTTCCGGCACTCGTCGAAGGCCGCCGCGTGCGCTGCGCGATCACCTCGGCCGCGCTGGAAGATCACTTCCGCGCGGCGTCGCCTCGCGAGCAGGATCTCGTCGACGCCTTTGCGCGCCATCGTCCCGCCATCGAGCGCGCTGCCCGCTGCCTGCTCGAAGAAATCGGCGGACGGCCGATCCTGCTTCACAGCGGCTATTTCCGCTTCTGTACGTAATCGGCCGCCGCCCTTGACGCGCATCAAGCGCGTGCCGGGGCGGGAGGGTACGCTGGATTTCGAAAGATCATTCGTCCCATGCGCGGCATGTGCTGTCGCGCCCCCCGATCTTCATTGCGGCCGCTGCTGTCGGGACGAGAGCGCCGGCCGTATGTCACCGCATCAGGAGTACGAACCATGAGCAACATGACGCGTTACGATCCGTTTTCGATCGAACCCGTATCCGACCTGTTCCAGGGGCTGTTCAGGCCGCTGCGCGGCATGGCGCTGGCAGACCAGCCCGATCTTGCATCGATGAAGATCGACGTCACCGAAAACGACAAGGCGTATACCGTCAACGCGGAGCTGCCCGGCGTCGCCAAGGACGATATCGACGTCCAGGTGACGGGCAATACCGTATCGATCCATGCGAAGGTCGAGCGCAATAACGAGCAGAAGGACGGCGAGCGCGTGATCCGTCGCGAGCGCTACAGCGGTGCGATCAGCCGCTCGTTCTCGCTGTCGGGCGACATCGACGATGCCAGCGCGACGGCGACGTATCAGGATGGCGTGCTGTCGCTGACGCTGCCGAAGAAGGCGCCGGTCGGGCAGAAGAAACTCACGATCAGCTGATCGGACGACGGACGACGGGCAACGGGCGATGCGGGCACGCGTCGCCCATCGGGTGGATCCGGCGCGCGGAGCGATCCGCGCGCCGCTTCGTTGGTGCGACCGAATCTGCCCTCACGCATGCGATGGCGTACTGCCGGGCCGGTAGCCGACCGTCTGCGCGAGGATCGGCAGCTCGTCCTCGTTCAGCCGCAACGCGTCGGCGAGCGTGCGGTGATTGATCCAGCCGCGCACGACCGTTCCGAGGCCGGCCGCCGCGCAGTACAGCGAGACGTTCTGTGCGATGGCGCCGGCCGCGATCGCCGAGAACACGTCGCGCTGCTGCAGCGGCATGTCGAGTATCGCGGCCGTCCGGACGACGTAGACGAGATCCAGCGGCGCGCGGCCGACGAAGTCCTGATAGCCCGTGAGGTTGCGCGCATCGACCGCGTGTTTCAGCACGAGCCGATGCGCGGGCGCATCGTAGCGATAGACGCCGTAAGGCAGCGCGACGTAGATGTCGATTTCATTGAATGCGTGCGCGGACGGTGCCGTACGACCGCCGCTCGCCGGGCGGTTGATGCCGTCGGCCGCCCACAGCATCGTGCCGAGCGTCATCGGCGGGAGCGGTGTGGCGGCGAATTCGCGGGAGCTCATTCGGGTCGCGAGCGCCGCCATCAGCGGCACGTCGCTGTCGAGCATCGGGCGCGGCAGGTCGACGATCGCCGGCGACTCGCCCTCGGGCGATGCCGGCTGCATCACGGGCGCCGGCGAATAGGCCAACAGCTGCTGTTCGGTCATGCGAGTCTCCTTGAAGCGTGATTGCGCGTGCCTGGAACGTCGCGCCTCGGCGATTTCACGATAAGACGGCCGGGCCGTAGCGGCTTGACTTCCGTCAAGCGGCGCACCCGCCGGCCACGACGTGCGGCGCGCGGCATACGTTGACCTGCATCAGCGATCGGGCGCCGCACGTGTGCAAATCTGGCTACGTGCGGCGGACAGGCACGCCGCGGCTCACAGGAGAGCAGACGATGAAAACCGACAAGCAGTTGAAGCAGGATGTCCAGGACGAACTGGAGTCCGACCCGTCGATCGATTCGACACGCATCGGCGTCGAGGTGACCGACCGGATCGTGACGCTTTCGGGGCACCCGCCGAGCTACGCGGAGAAGCTGGCGATCGAGCGCGCGGCGAACCGCGTGGCCGGCGTCAAGGCGCTCGTCGTCGACATGACCGTGCATCTGCCGGACGACGACGTGCGCACCGACGAGGACATCGCGAAAGCGGTGCGATCGGTGCTGCACTGGACGGTCGGGCTGCATGACGACGCGGTCAAGGTGCAGGTCGAGCGCGGCTGGATCACGTTGTCCGGCAAGGTCGACTGGGCATACCAGAGCCATCTGGCCGTGCGCGCGATCTCGCAGATGCGCAGCGTGACGGGCGTGACCGACCACATCGCGGTACAGGGGACGGTCGGTGCGGACGACATCGGCGGGAACATCAAGCGCGCGATCATGCGTCACGCGGAGCGCGAGGCGAAGCATATCGCGATCGACGTGCACGACGGCACCGTGCGGCTATCCGGCAAGGTCGGCTCGTTCTCCGAACGCAAGGCCGTGCGCGGTGCCGCGTGGTCCGCGCGCGGCGTGCGTGCCGTCGTCGACGACCTGGTGGTCGAGTAAGTCAGGCAGGCGCAGGCGCGATCCGCGGCGATCCAGGAGGGCGGCCGGATGACACTTTCAGGCGAACTTCACGAAACGGACTGGTCGGTCGCGATCGAGACGGTCGCGGCCGAAACGGGCGGCTTCCGCTGCCGGATCCACGTCACGCTCGAATCGCCGGACGGCATGTGCGAGCGGACGTTCGCGCACTGCAGGACGCATGCGACCGAGCGCGAAGCCGCGATCGACGCGCTGCGCGCCGGGATGACGTGGATCGAGATGAAGAAGTCGAATACCTTCACGGTCTGAACCGGTGGGCGGGGCGGGTCGACGAAGGCGTCGGTCACGTCGCGCGCTGCGCGCAGCCGCGCAGCGACGGGGGCCGTCGCACCGGCGACCGATACCGAGGCGCGACGCCACGACGCCGGGTATCACTCCACCTTGAGCGCGGAAAGCTGCAGGGCCTGGGCGAAGCGGGCCAGTGTGGCGATCGATCCCGTCACGCTTTCGTAGCGCTCGCGCCCGATCTGTCCGTCGAGTGTCACCAGCATGCCGGCGTCCCGGGCGAGCGCGACGAGTGCCAGCGTGTCGAGCGCGGCCGTGCCGGATGCGTCGGACGTGTCGGATGCGGCGGCCCGCATCCCCGAATCGGAACGATAGTCGGCGTGTGACATGACGGCTCTCCTGGTTGTTGTGCGATCGGCTTGCCGGTCGGCCGGTATCCGTGATTTCAGTATCGTTGCCGCGCGCCCCCGATTCAATCAGCGTGCCCCGAAGTCGAGGTAGGAATCGCACCCGTCTCGTCGGCGGATTCCTACACGGCGCGTGGCTTCGAAGACCCGTTGCAGCGTGCCGGCGCGCGTTCGCGACGCCGCGCATACCAGCTGCCTATCGCGTCCCAGATCGCCTCGGCGGATTCGCAATACGTGAACAGTTCCAGGTCGCGGCGGTCGATCATCCCTTCGTCCGCGAGAAACGCCAGGTCGACCGCGCGGCGCCAGTACGCCTCGCCGACGAGGACGACCGGCAGCGGCGCGATCTTGCGCGTCTGCAGCAGGGTCAGCACTTCGAACAGCTCGTCGAACGTGCCGTAGCCGCCGGGGAAGAAGACCGCCGCTTTCGCGCGCTCGAGCAGGTGCAGCTTGCGGATCGCGAAATAGTGGAACCGGAAGCAGAGCGCCCGCGTGATGTACGGATTGGGCGCCTGTTCACGCGGCAGCTCGATATTGAAGCCGATGCTCGGCGCGCCGCGCTCGTACGCCCCGCGGTTGGCGGCCTCCATGATGCCGGGGCCGCCGCCGGTGACGATCGCGAGCCGCGCGGTGCGCGTGCACCGGTCGGCATGGGCGACGATGCGCCCGAACGCGCGCGCGACGCGGTAATACACGCTGTATTCGACGAGCCGGCTGGCGATCGTGACGGCGCGCCGCCTGCTCGCGTCGTACGGACGCTCCGCGAGCAGGCGATTCGCTTCGTCCAGCCGCGCCTTCGCGACCGACGGCGCGACGATACGCGTGCTGCCGTAGATCACGACCGCATGGCCGATCCGTTCGTTCTGCAGGCGCTCCTCGGCTTTCCAGTAATCGAGTTGCAGCCGGATGCCGCGCATGCCGGAACCCCGCAGAAGGGTCGCGTCCGCTTCGGCCGAGGCGCGGTTCGGGGATGGGACGACGCGCCGCGCGCGGCGCGGGATGCGCGGGGTGGCGTCCTTGCCGACGACGGCATCGGGCCTCGCGCGTAGCCGTTTGCCGCGCATCTTCGCGATCGTCGCGGCGGGGGCTGGGCGGCGGCGTGCGTGGCCGCGTGTCATGCCGGCGGGCGCGCGTTTGACGAGGGTCGACATGAACGGAAGCGCCCCGCGACGGTCACTGGCTCAACACCCATTGCACGAGCCGATGCGCGTCGTCGCGAGACAGCGGGCCGCCGCGATCGATGGCGGACGGCATCGGCGTGTCGCCCCAATGCACACGGCCGCCGACGCGCAGCTTGCGTTCCAGCTGCGCAGCGGCATGCGGATCGCCGCGATAGCGCTCGGCGATCTCGTGAAACGACGGCCCGAGGAACGTCATGTCGGTCGTATGGCAGAACATGCAGTGCTGCGCGTTGACGAGTTCGGTCGGCTCGGGCACGGTCGTCTGCGCGGCGGCCGTGCCGGCTATCAGCGCAATCGCGCAGAGGGCGGCGCAACGCATGATGCTCATGTTCGTTTCCTTGTCGAGATCAGGAGAAGGAGATCACTTCGTCGAGCGGGCGACGCGGCGAATGCGGCGTATGCGGGCCGCGCCCGACGCGCAGCAGCAACTGCGGCTCGCCGCGCAGCCCGAGCATGTGGCGCAGGTGGGCGCGCAACCCGGCCGTCTCGATCGGCTGGTTCAGGTACGACGCGGTATAACCGGCGCGCGTCGCGACGAGCAGGATCCGCTCGAGCGCCTGCCCGGCAGCGAGCCACGCTTCGCGATCGTCGCGCACGGTCGCGATGCACACGATCAACGGCGACGCGCCGACGAGCTGGTGATGCAGCGCGGCCAGCCCGTCGCCGAGATCGAAGGTCCGTACCGCCATCGTCACGACGGGCGCGGCGAAGTCCAGCAACGTCGGCACGCCGGCCGCGAAAGCGGGCATGCCGTCCACGTGCCGGCGCGGGTCGATCCAGCTCGCCAGCTCGCGCCGGAAGCGCGGGTCCGAGAACTGCTGGCGGTCGGCCTCGGCAACCAGTTCGGCCACGCGCGCACGGTGCGCGAGCGCGTCGACGCACGCGACGTCGGCGCCTTCCGCGACGCCGGCCGCGATCAACTCTTGCTGGATCTCGTCCGGCACGGGCGTCGATTCGAAGGGGGCGCGCGTCGTGACGCGGTCAGGAATCGCATCGAACAGCGAGCCGACGGACGCATCGGAATAGCCGTCGTCGCAGACCCGGACCACCGCAAGGAGATCGGGGTCGACTTCGGAAGGAAACGTGGTGATCGTGTGGGCGAGCCCGGCGTGATCGAGCGCGACCCGCAGGTTGAGCAACGCCGCGCCGCAGCTGATGATCAGCTCGCGATCGAACGGATCGACCACCGGCAACGCGCGGACGCGGTCCGCGCACACGGAAATCGTGGCGCCGTTGACCAGGAAGCGCCACGGCTGGGAATTGTGACTGGACGGCGCCAGCACCGCGTAGCCCAGCAGCTCCCTCAGCTGCTGGTCGGGATGGGCGCTTGCAGCAAGCGGGGGAACGGATATCATCGATCATCTCCAGGTTGCCGCGCGGGCGGCGTTTCGCCACTTCATCGTGTCAGCAACCGTCCGGCGGCCGTTGACCCACGTCAAGCGCCTGTCATCGGGGCAAACGCACGCGGTGGCGGACGACTAGCCTGGAAAGCGAAGCGCGCGAAACCGGTCGCGCAGGGAGGCGAGCATGCTTGCGATGATGTTTGACGGCACGACCCCGCATTTGCGCGAAGCGCGCGTGCCGGAGCCGTCGCCCGCGGCGGGCCAGCTGCTGATCGACGTACACGCATGCGGCGTCTGCCGGACTGATCTCCACGTCGTCGACGGCGACCTCGCGCACCCGAAGCTGCCGCTGATTCCGGGTCACGAAATCGTCGGGACGGTGCGCAGGCTGGGCGAAGGCGCGACGGGCTTCGCCGTCGGCGACCGGGTGGGCGTGCCGTGGCTGGGCTCGACGTGCGGGCATTGCGCGTATTGCAGGTCCGGCCGCGAGAATCTGTGCGACAGCCCCGGATTCACCGGCTATACGATCGACGGCGGCTACGCCGAGCGCGTGGTCGCCGATCACCGCTATTGCGTGCATCTGCCGCAACGCTATTCCGATCTGGAAGCCGCGCCGCTCCTGTGCGCGGGCCTGATCGGTTATCGCACCCTGCGCATGGCGGGCGACGCGCGCCGCATCGGCATCTACGGCTTCGGTGCGGCGGCCCATCTCGTCGCGCAGGTCGCGCATTGCGAAGGACGCGAGGTGTTCGCGCTGACGAGGCCCGGCGACACGGCCGCGCAGCAGCTCGCGCTGTCGCTGGGTGCGGCGTGGGCGGGCGGCAGCGACGAAGCGCCGCCGGAGCCGCTCGATGCCGCGCTGATCTTCGCGCCGGTGGGGGCGCTGGTGCCGGCCGCGCTGCGCGCGCTCGACAAGGGCGGGATCGTCGTGTGCGGCGGCATTCACATGAGCGACATCCCGGGCTTTCCGTACGCGTGGCTGTGGGGCGAGCGCCGCATCGCATCGGTGGCCAACCTGACGCGTGCGGACGCGGTCGAATTCATGCGGATCGCGGCCGCGATGCCGCTGCGGGTCGAGGCGGTGCGCTATGCGCTGACCGACGCGAACCGCGCACTCGACGACCTGCGCGGCGGGCGCGTATCGGGCGCCGCCGTGCTGGGCATGCGCGGTTGATCGGCTCGACGGCGCCGCGGCGCGCTCAGATTTGCCGCAGGCCTTCCGAATCGACGATCCGGATCTGCTTGCCTTGCGCTGCGACGAGCCCCTTGTGCTGGAACTTCGACAGCATGCGGCTGACGGTTTCGAGCTTCATGCCGAGATATTCGCCGATCTCGTCGCGCGTCATTCGCAGCACGAATTCCGCGGCCGAGTAGCCGCGTGCCTTGAAGCGCGCGGACAGATTCAGCAGGAACGCGGCCACCCGCTGTTCGGCGCTCATCGTGCCGAGCAGCAGCATCTGCGAGGATTCGCGCACGATCTCGCCGCCCATCATCTGGTACACGTGGTGCTGCATCGGCCGCACTTCGCGGCACATCTGCTCGAGCTGGCCGAACGGGATGATGCAGACCGTGCTGTCCTCGAGCGCGATCGCGTCGCCGTTGTGGTGCCCGGTGTACACGCCGTCAAGCCCGAGCGACTCGCCGACGATCTGGAAGCCGGTGATCTGCTCGTCGCCGTCGCGATGCATCACGATCGTCTTGAACGACCCGGTTCTCACTGCGTAGATGCTGTTGAACGCATCGCCCGCGCGAAACAGCGTTTCGCCGCGCTTGACGTGGCGCGTCGTGCAGATCATCGCGTCGACGCGCGCGAAATCGTCGGGCGACAGATCGGACGGCATGCAGACGGTACGCAATGCGCACGTCGAACAGCGGGACGCGGCGCGCTTGGGCTGATCCGTCGGTTCGACGGGATGCAGCGGGATGAACGGGCGTAACGGCATGGTCGTCGAAACTTCGGCACTGCTGTGCATGATCGGCTCCAGTTCGGGGGCAGCGGCGGCTCGCCGTCGGGCGGGGTCGCGCTGGCCGTTGTACCGGCGGCTTTGGTCTCTGCCGCCTTCCTGTCGGGAAAGCCCCACCGGACGCGCCGGGAGACCGATACACCGGTCTCGTCGATGATGCTGCCTTGGGCTCCGGGAGGCACGTTTGTGCGTTTTTCTTGATGTGCAGTATGGATGTTGCGCAACGTCAAGAAAATCAGCCGGAATTGAAGTTGCAGTAGGTGAGATGGAAGTCTTGTAGGAGGTTTCCTACAGGGGCGCGGCAACTTGTCGCGAGCGTCGCGGGCGGGTGCGGGACGCTGATGAAGGGCGGGGCGCGGCCCGCGCGGGCCCGGCCGCCGTCACCGATGCCGTCGGGACAGCCGGGCGGGGCGCCGCCCGCGCCCGATGCCGCCGTCAGAGTTCGTCCGGGTCCTCGAACAGCTTGTGGCGCATCGCGTAGCGCACGAGTGCCGTGTCGTTCGGCATCTGCATCTTCTCGAGGATGCGCGTCTTGTACGTGCTGACGGTCTTGACGCTGACGCAGAGCGCCTGCGCGATCTCGGAAATCGACTCGCCGGTGGTGACGCGCCGGAACACGTCGAATTCGCGGTCGGACAGGCGCTGGTGCGGCAGGAGATCGGTCGGCTCGTTCAGGCTCTGCGCGAACTGCTCGGCCATGGTCAGGCTGACGTAGACGCCGCCGGCCGCGATCTTGGTCAACGCGGCGACCAGTTCGGCGCTGGCGCTTTCCTTGGTCATGTAGCCCGAGGCGCCCGCGCGGAATGCGCGCACCGCGTACTGCTGTTCGGCATGCATCGTCAGCACGAGGATATGCAATCCCGGCTTCTCGTCCTTGATCTGCTTGATGAGTTCGACACCGTTGCGGCCGGGCATCGACAGGTCGAGCACCAGCACGCTGGCATCCGTGTCGCGCATGAGCGCGATCGTCGAGGCACTGTCCTGCGCTTCGCCGACGACCTCGAAACCGCTCGCGCTCTGCAGGATGTGCCGAAGACCGTCCCTGACGAGTGCGTGGTCGTCGGCGATGAGTACCCTGATCATGACAGCACATCTCCTTGCTGGATGGCGTGAAGCGGCAGCGCCACGGTGATCGTGAATCCCGCACCCGGCCGGTTGTCGATCGTCACCGTCCCGTCGAGCATGTGCGCGCGCTCGCGGATCCCGATCAGGCCGAACGACGGGCGATCCTGCCCGTTGCGGGTGGGCTCCGGCGCGCCGTGACCGTTGTCCGCGATGCGCAGCATGCAATAACCGTCTTCCACTTTCAATGCCAGCGTCACGTTCGTCGCGTCCGAGTGTCGCGCGACGTTGGTCAGCGCCTCCTGCACGATGCGGAACAGCGTCGTCGCACCGGCGCCGGTGAACGCGGTATCGACGGGGGCGATGTCCCGCTCGACCGTGATCCTGTTGCGGCGCGTGAAATCGTTTGCAAGCCATTCGATCGCCGGAACGAGGCCGAGGTCGTCGAGCATCACCGGCCGCAGATCGGCCGCGATGCGCCGGACCGACGCAACGATCGAATCGATCAGGCGGTGCATGCCGCTCAGCTGCTCGCGCACGCCGGTGTTGGGGGCGACGATGCCCGCGAGCCCCAGCTCGACGGCCGACAGATCCATCTTGAGCGCGGTGAGTTGCTGGCCGAGGTCGTCGTGCAATTCGCGCGCGATCCGCGTTTTCTCTTCCTCCCGCACGTTCTGCAGGTTGGCGGACAGCTCGCGCAGTTCCTCGCGCGACCGCTTGAGCGCATTTTCCGCGCGCACCCGCTCGGTCACGTCGCGCAGCATGACCGTGTACAGCTTGCCGGTGCCGTCGCGAATCTGCGAGATCGACGCCTCGATCGGAAACTCGGTGCCGTCGGCGCGCAAGCCGAACAGCACGCGTTGCCGCCCCATCTGGCGCTCCGACACGCCCGTCACGCCGAACTGCTCGACGTGTCGCGCATGCGCGGCGCGAAAGCGCTCGGGGATGAAGCGGGACAGAGGCGCGCCGATCGCCTCCATCGCGCTGACGCCGAACACGTGTTCGGCGGCCGGGTTGAAGATCACGATCGTCTGACGCTCGTCGACCGTGATGACGGCCTCCATCGACGACCGGATGATGCCCATCATCCGGGCCTCGGTGGGTTGGCTGTCGCCGGCGGGGGCAAGCGCTCGTTTCGCGACGACCTGCCGCACGAGCGCGGCCAGCGTCAGCGAGAGCACGGTGCCGGCCAGCAGGACGGCCGTCGTCGGACCGGACGTGTCGGCGCGCGGCGCGCTGTAGCGCAGCGCGAGCGGCGTGCCGCCGAACGTCACGGAATCGGTGCGCCGGAACAGGTCGCCGGCGGCGTTCGAGTCGCCGGCGCCGAAGCCGCCGGCATACACCGGCGCGGCCGGATTGTCGGCCATGATTTCCACGCGCAGCCGATCGAGCACGGACGAATCGACGAGACGAGCCGGATTCAGCGCGGCATAAACGTATCCGGTCGCCGTGGCGTGCCGCGTCCCGGACGAAGCGAGGTTTTCAGCGTTCGCATAAATCGGCAGGTACAGCGTCAGCTCCGTCCGCGCGAGCGCGGCATCGGTGGCGTCCTGGATCGCGTTCGCGGCGAGCGCGACCTTGCCGGTTTCCGCCGCGCGCTGCAGCGCCTGCCGGGTCGCCTGATCGTCCTCCGCCGCGCTCGGCTCGATTCTCCCGAGGCTGCGGACCGGCGACTGCAATTCGTCCGGATTCAGACTGTCGAGATAGCGGCGCCACGCCGCTCCGGATTGCGGCGCGGGCAGGGTCGACGCGAAGCCGCGCGCGCCGCGCAATACGGCAGCCGCACCGAGGAGGCTGCGCCGGAGGTCGGCCGTCGCGAGGGTCGCGGTTTGCGCGAACCTCGCCTGGGCGGCGTGCTGCGCCCCGTTCTGCAGTACGCGGGATGCCGCGAACGTTGCAGCCAGGCCAAGCGCCAGCGTCAGCAGCGCGGCCGCGGCTGCATATCGGGCGGGCCGAATCCGGTGTGAAGCCGGTCCGGCCTGGGGGGGAGGCGCATTCACTGTCATTGCCGTTCATCCTGACGGATTTCGTCGACGGCTGGCTGGCGGCGGGCCGGACGGGGGGCACGAAAGGCGGAGCGGGACGCAACTGCGATATCGCACGGAATTGTGCGCGTTTTGCCGACGTTCGCCAATCGGGACCGATGCGCAAGGGGGCGGCGCCGCGCGTGTTTGACCCGCGTCAACGGAGCGCCGCCTGCGAGGATCAGACTGGTTTCACGAACCGGTCGACCCCTGACGACAATTGGGAGGCGTCATGTACCAAAGGATCTTTGCGGCACTCGACGGCAGCCGTGGCGCGCGCCTCGCGCTCGACGAGGCGATCTCGCTCGCCCGCGAGTCGGGCAGTCTGGTGATCGCCATGTGCGTGGTGTCGGATGGGCCGCGGCTGGCCGACGTCGACAGCGGTTATATCGACCGGCGCGACCCGGCCGGACTGGATGCGGACAAGGCCGCGATCGCGCTCGCGGATGCGGAAACCGCGTTCCGGTTGTCGGGTGTACGCGGCATCGCGCAAACGATCGACGCGTGCGGAGAGAACGTATCGGACGTGCTGGCGCGTGCCGCCGCCGAATGCGACGCGGACCTGATCGTGATGGGCACGCATGGCCGGCGCGGCGTGCGCCGCGCGTTGCTCGGCAGCGTCGCCGAATCGCTGGTGCGTATCGCGGACCGGCCGGTGCTGGTCGTACGGGAGGGGCCGGGCGCGTGTGCCGGCATGTTGTGACGGTCGTGACGGGACGAGGGCAGCCGCGAGCGGCTGCCCCGTTTTCGTTCGCTCAGTGAGACAGCAGG
Organism: Burkholderia sp. Bp9015; assembly: GCF_003853505.1. Taxonomy (NCBI): domain Bacteria; kingdom Pseudomonadati; phylum Pseudomonadota; class Betaproteobacteria; order Burkholderiales; family Burkholderiaceae; genus Burkholderia; species Burkholderia sp. Bp9015. The sequence goes on along the minus strand of NZ_QTPZ01000002.1, from coordinate 312,180 downwards.
ACCGGCACCGTCATCGTTTCGAGGATCGTGCGCGTCGCGCCGCCCAGCACGCGTTCATGCATGCGCGCATGGCTGTACAGGCCCATCACCAGCAGATCCGCATGCAGGTCGGTCACCCGGTTCAGCAGCGTCGCGCCCACGCTCACAGGCCGTTCGCGCGGCGTGCTCGAGAACGACGCGCGAATGCCGTGCCGTTCGAGATACGCGGCGACGTCGACGCCTGCCGGCGTCTTGTCCGGATCGGGTTGCCCGCGGGCGACCGTCTCGACGTTGACGAAACGCGCGCGGGCGAGCAGCGGCAGCGCGTCGGCCATCGCGCGGGCGGCTTCGCGCCCGCCGTCCCAGCCGATCAGCACGTTCTCGCCGAGCGTGCGCACGTCGCCCGCGTACGGCACGACGAGCGCCGGGCGTCCGCTGCCCATCACGACGTCCTCGACGAAGTGACGTGCGACGTAGGTCAGGCGGTCGTCGGGGTTTTCCTGGCCGAGCACCAGCAGATCGGCGTGGCGCGCGTGCAGGACCGCGGCCTCTGTCGCGTTGCCGGTCGGCGCCCGCCATTCGACGCTGCGTCCGGCGCGTTCGGCGGCGCTCAGGAATTTTTCTTCCGCTTCCTTGCGCCGCTGTTCGCACAGGCGTTCGTAGACGGCCAGCTTCAGCGGTTCGTCCGGCCGCCGCAACGGCTCGAGGAGGTCCTGGCAGACCACGTAGAGGCCGATCAGATGGGCGTTCCAGCGTCCCGCGAGTTCGAGCGCGAGGTCGACGCGCGTCGCACAGCGCTCGCTGTCGTCGAGATGGACGAGCAGGGTCTTGTAGCTCATGACGGCTCCTTTTCGGTTGATGCCGCGGTGGTTTCGGCGGGCGCCTGCGCGGCGCAGCTTGCCGGTATCATCAGGACCGGGCACGTGGCCTGACGCAGCACGCGCTCGGCGACGCTGCCGAGGAACAGGCGCCGGAAACCGCGCCGGCCATGCGTGCCCATCACGATCAGGTCGGCGCCGGTCTCGCCGGCGAGACCGACGATCCGGTGCGCAACGTCTTCGCCGGCCGGCGCGACGTTGTAGATCTGCGACGTGCCGGCCACGTCGCGCGCTTTCATGCGGCGTGCCGCATCCTCCGTGACACGCAGTCCTTCCTCGCGAAATGCATCGATCAGGATCGACGGATCGTATCCGTACGTGTCGTAGGCCGGCACCAGGAAGTCGACGACGTAGACCGGGGTCAGCCGCGCACCCGTCTCCGCCGCGAGGTTCAGCGCGGCGTCGAGTGCGCGGGACGACGTATCGCTGCCGTCGAGCGCGACCAGAATGTTCGAGTACATGACGTTTCCCTTCAACGGATGCCGATGGAATCATCATCGGCGCGTATGCGCCGCTCGCGCTGATCTGGATCAAGCGTCGCGATTGGCGCGCAGCACGCGCACCGCGGCGCGCGCCGCGACCCACGCCTCGTTGGTCGGCTCGACGACCACCGTGACCGCACTCGACGCGCACGACACGACATGCGCATGATCGGCATTCGCGCGCGCGTCGAGCACGATGCCGAGCCAGCCGAGCGACGCGCAGATCCGCTCGCGCAACACCGCCGAGTGTTCGCCGATGCCGGCCGTGAACACCAGCATGTCGAGGCCGCCGAGCAGCGCGGTCAGCGCGCCGGTCTCGCGCACGATGCGATGGACGTACAGCGCCAGCGCATCGCGGGCAGCTTCGTCCCCGGCCGCCTCGCGCGCGAGCAGCACGCGCGGGTCGCCCGACGCGCCCGACACGCCCTTGAGCCCCGATTCGTGATACAGCATGTGTCCCAGCTCGTCGCCGGACAGCTTGCCGGCCTCGAGCAGGTGCAGGACGACACCGGGATCGAGCGTTCCGCTGCGCGTGCCCATCATCAATCCGTCGAGCGCCGAGAAGCCCATGGTCGTCGCGACGCTGCGGCAGTCGCGCAGCGCGCACAGGCTCGCGCCGCTGCCGAGATGGGCGGCGATCACGCGGCCGTACGCACGGGCGCCGAACGACTCGTCGAGCGCGACGGACAGGTATTCGTACGACAGCCCGTGGAATCCGTAGCGGCGCACGCCCTGGTCGAACCACGCATGCGGCAGCGGCAGCAGCTGCTCGACGCGCGGCAGCGTGCGATGAAACGCCGTGTCGAACACGGCGATCTGCGGGACGTCCGGAAACGCGTCGCGCAGCACGTCGATCGCATCGAGGCTGTGCGGCTGATGCAGCGGCGCGAGCGGCGTCAGCGTGCGCAGCGCGTCCAGCACGTCGTCGTCGACGAGCATCGGCTCCACGTAGCGTGCGCCGCCGTGCACGACGCGATGCGCGATCGCGCCCAGCGCGACATGCGGCAACTTCACGCGGATCCACGCCGCGATCCGCGCGAGCACGGCGCGGTAGGGATCGTCCGCCGTGCCGAGCGGCAGCGAACCGTCCGGCTCGGCGTCGAAGCGGATCGACACGCTGTTGCCGGCCGCGACCGCTTCGCCCTCGTGCAGCGGCCGCCGCGCGGGGTCGCCGTGCGGCGGGCAGGCAAAGAGCGCGAACTTCACGCTCGACGAACCGGCATTGACGACGAGCAGGGCGAGCGTACGCATCGGCCGGCTCAGTGCGACATCAGGACCGGCAGCGTCATCGACGCCAGCACCGTGCGGGTGGCGCCGCCCATCACCAGCTCGCGCCAGCGCGGATGGCCATAGGCGCCCATCACGAGGAGGTCGGAACCCGTTTCATACGCGCGCGACAGCAACGTATCGCCGACCGTCGGGCCGGCACCGGTATCGATTTCGAGCACGTTCACGTCGCGTGCGTGGCGCGCCAGCATCAGCGCGGCGTCGGCGGCCGGAATGCGCGTGGCCGCCGCTTCCGAAGCGCCATCGACCACGGCGGCGACCGTCGCGCGCTTCGCGTGTTCGAGAAAGGGCAGCGCGTCGTGCGCGGCGCGGGCCGCCTCCCGGCTGCCGTCCCACGCGATGAACACCCGCTCGCCGATCGACGGGAATTCGCCCGTGTACGGCACGAGCAGCACCGGGCGACCGGCGGACAACACGAGGTTCTCCGGAAACTGGTCGTCGATGTAGGTCTCGGGATCGTTCGGGTCGCTCTGGCCGGCGATCACGAGGTCGGCCAGGCGTGCGGCGCGCGGCACGGCCAGGTTCGCGCGGTCGTCGGCACGCACCCACGCGGCCGGCACTTTCGCGCGGGCCGTCTCGGCGTGGAACAGGCGTTCCAGCGCGGCGAGCCGCTCGTCGCGCTGTGCGCGTTGCTCGCGGAAGTAATCGGCGGACCCGGCCATCACGTAGAACGAATGCGGTTCCGGCGTGTAGACCGCGAACAGGCCGGTCAGGTGCGCACCGAAGCGCCGGGCGAGGCGCAGCGCGAACTCGAGGCGCGAATGCGCGCGGGCGCTCGTATCGAGGTGCACGACTATGCTCTTGTAGCTCATCGGAATCGCTCCATCGACGGGGGAACCGCCAGTGCAATCCAGTCTACGGAGCAGGGTTTCCGCGTACTTGACTCAGATCAACGGCTCCGTTGCGCGATGCCCGCACAGTGAAGCGGTCGCGATGCCGATCCCGATCCCGGGCAGGCGGCACGAGGCGCGATGCCAACCCATTGACCGGATCGAACGAGGGACGCCGATGAGTACGTACGCTTTGACGACACCGAACGACGCTTGCCGCGCGGGCTGCGATCTCGCGCTGCGCATGGTCGCGCAGAACCGCGACTGGCAGCACGAATGGCACGCGCTGGCAGGGCGGCGCATCGAGCGGGACCGCGCCGCGGTGCGCCTCCTGCAGCAGGCGCTGGCGGACACGAAAGAGTGGACGGCCTTCGGCGAGGCGACCCGGCAGGTGATGCGCGACTACGCGATCGCGAGCGTCGCGATCTGGCAGGATGCCGCCGAGCTGTGCATGCGTGCGCAATACGAGAACGCCGGCGCATGGCGTACCTGGTTGCGCGAATACGGCGCGGGCGCGATGTCGCGTTATCAGACCGACTGGCTGCCCGACCTGGGGCGGCTGGCGGTGGTCAACGAAGCCAGCATGCCGTGGGCCGACTGGATGACGGCGCTGGAGCGCGGGATCGAGGACGCGAACGACGGGGCGCCGGTTGCCGTGCGCCGCCTGAACGGCACGACCGGCGCGCAGGAGAACGACCATGTGCGCTGATCGGGTCGCGTTCGTCACGGGCGGCATGGGGGGCCTCGGCGCCGCGATCAGCCGTCGCCTGCACGATGCGGGCATGACGGTGGCGGTGTCGCATACGGAGCGCAACGACCACGTCGCGACGTGGCTCACGCACGAACGCGAGGCGGGCAGGACGTTCCACGCGTTCGAGGTCGACGTCGCCGACTACGATTCGTGCCAGCACTGCGCGGCACGCGTGCTGGCCGAGTTCGGGCGCGTCGACGTGCTCGTCAACAACGCCGGCGTCACGCAGGACGCCACCTTCGTGAAGATGACCAAGAGCATGTGGGACGCGGTGCTGCGCACCAACCTCGACGGCATGTTCAACATGACGAAGCCGTTCGTGCCGGGCATGATCGAGGCGGGCTTCGGGCGGATCGTGAACATCGGCTCGGTGAACGGTTCGCGCGGCGCATACGGGCAGGCGAACTACGCGGCCGCGAAGGCCGGCATCCACGGCTTCACGAAGGCGCTGGCGCTCGAGCTCGCGCGCCACGGCGTGACGGTCAACACGGTGGCCCCGGGCTATCTGGCGACCGCGATGCTCGAGACGGTGCCGAAGGAAGTGCTCGACACGAAGATCCTGCCGCAGATCCCGGTCGGCCGCCTCGGCAATCCCGGCGAGATCGCCGAGCTCGTCGCGTTCCTGTGTTCCGACGCGGGGGCTTTCGCGACCGGCGCGGAATTCGATGTCAACGGCGGCATGCACATGCGATGAACGCATCCGTCATGCGCATGCCGATCGAGCACGAGTCGATGCGGCCAACGGCTACGAACGTACCGGCGTCGCACCCGGCCGGATGCACGCCGGCCCGGCCGTCGCCCGCCGACGAATGGAACCGCGCCGCGCATGCGAACGTGGCCGCGATGACCTTCGGGCTGTCGCCCGTGTCGCTCGCGCTGGCCACGCTCGACTGGGGCGCGCATCTGGCCGTGTCGCCGGGAAAATGCTTCGAGCTTGCGACGCAGGCGTGGCTGGCTGCCGTGGCACCCGCGGCCAACCGGGAAGGCGAGGGCAAGGGCGAGGCCGACGATGGCGGCGCGGGCGGCCTGGCCGTGCACGCCGGGCAGGCCGATGCGCGCTTCGCCGCGCCCGCGTGGTCCGGATGGCCGTTTCGCACGTACCGCGACGGCTTCCTGTCGATCCAGCGCTGGTGGCGCGACGCGACGCGCGGCGTGCCGGGCGTCGAACGGCATCACGAGGAACTGGTCGGATTCGTCGCGCGACAGTGGCTCGACGCATGCTCGCCGGGCAATTTCCTTGCGACCAACCCGGTCGTGCTCGACGCGACGATGCGCAGCGGCGGCGCGAATCTCGCGGCAGGCTGGCGGCACTGGCTGGAAGACGCGCACGCGCTGCTCGAGCGCACGCACGGCACGCGGGCCCGCGATACGCGCGCCTATCTGCCGGGACGCGACGTGGCGATCACGCCGGGCCGCGTCGTCTGGCGCAACGCGTTGTGCGAGCTGCTGCAATACGACCCGACGACGGCCGGCGTGGCGCGCGAGCCGATCCTGATCGTGCCGTCGTGGATCATGAAGTACTACATCCTCGACCTGCAGCCGCACGATTCGCTGATCCGCTTCCTGGTCGATGCCGGCTACACGGTGTTTGCCGTGTCGTGGCGCAATCCGGGCGCGGAGGCGCGCGAGCTCGGGCTCGACGATTATCTGCGCGACGGGTGCATGGCGGCGCTCGACGCCGCCCGCTCGATCTGCGGCGAAGCGGTCCACGCGGTCGGCTACTGCCTCGGCGGCACGCTGCTGGCGATCGGCGCGGCGGCGCTCGCGCGCGACGGCCGCCAACACGAGGCGTTGCGCTCCGTCACGTTGCTCGCGGCCCAGACCGATTTCAGCGAACCCGGCGAACTCGGCCTCTTCATCGACGCGAGCGAACTGTCCGCGCTCGATGCGCTGATGTGGCGGCAGGGCTACCTGGACGGCGCGCAGATGTCCGCCGCGTTCCAGTTGCTGAACGCGCGCGACCTGATCTGGTCGCGCATGATGAGCGAATACCTGCTCGGCACGCGCACGAAGCCGAACGACCTGATGTCGTGGAACGAGGACACCACGCGCATGCCGTACCGGATGCATACGGAATACCTGACGCGCCTCTTTCTCGACAACGATCTCGCGGCCGGCCGCTACTGCGTCGACGGGCGGCCGGTCGCGCTGTCGGATATCGACGTGCCGACGTTCGTGGTCGGGACCGAGCGCGATCACGTGTCGCCCTGGCGTTCCGTCTACAAGCTCCATCTGCTCACGCACCACGCGCTGACGTTCGTGCTGACCTCCGGCGGCCACAATGCCGGGATCGTGTCCGAACCCGGCCATCCGGGACGCCACTATCGCTGCGCGACGCGCGAGCCCGGCGCGCCTTACCGCAACCGGCGCGACTTCGTGAGCGAAACGCCCGCGCTCGACGGATCGTGGTGGACGTGCTGGCGCGACTGGCTGCATGCGCATTCGTCGGGCGAGGTGCCCGCACGCGTTCCGGCCGCCGGCTTCGGCGCAGCGCCCGGCAGCTACGTGCTGGAGACCTGAACATGAACCTGAACCTGCATCCGGATCCGTCCGCCGGCGCGTGCCTGCCCGGCCTGTTGCCGCGCGCGGACGGCGAACTGCCCGCCCTGATCGCGCGTGCGCGCCATGCGCCGCCGCTGACGGTGGCCGTCGTGCATCCGTGCGACACGGCCAGCCTCGTCGCGCTTGCCGCGCTCAACGCGTCGCCGCTGGGCGCATCGATCGAACCGCTGATCGTCGCGCCGCGCGCGAAGGTGTTGCGCGTGGCGAGCGAGGCGGGCGTCGATCTCGCGAAATGGACGATCGAGGACGTTCCCCACAGCCACGCCGCGGCGGCCCGCGCGGTGGCACTCGCGGCGTCGGGCCGCGCCGGCGCGCTGATGAAGGGCAGCCTGCACACGGACGAGCTGATGGGGGCCGTCGTCGCCGCGGAATCGGGCCTGCGCACCGACAAGCGCATGTCCCACTGCTTCCTGATCGAGGCGCCGGCGTATCCGCGGCCGTTCATCCTGACCGACGCCGCGGTGAACATCGCACCGGATCTCGCGCAGAAGGCGGCCATCACGCAGAACGCGATCGACGTCGCGCATGCGCTGGGCGTCGCGCGCCCGCGCGTCGCGGTGCTGTGCGCGGTCGAGACCGTCAATCCGGCGATGCGTTCGACGCTCGACGCGGCGGCCCTCGCGAAGATGGCCGAGCGCGGGCAGATCACGGGGGCGGTCGTCGACGGCCCGCTCGCGTTCGACAACGCGATATCGCAGCGGGCCGCGCGCGAGAAGGGGATCGACTCGCCGGTTGCCGGCCGTGCGGACATCCTCGTCGTGCCCGATATCGAAGCGGGCAACATGCTCGCGAAACAGCTCGAATACCTGGGCGGCGCCGCGAACGCGGGCGTCGTCGTGGGCGCGCGCGTGCCGATCGTGCTGACGAGCCGCGCCGACGGCGTCGCCGTCCGGGTCGCATCCTGCGCGCTCGCGGTGTTGCTGGCACAGGTCCGGCATGACGCCGCCCCGATGCCTGAACAGGCCCCCCTTTCGATGGAGGAATTGCGATGAAAGCACTCGTGTATCACGGCCCCGGGCGCAAGGCGCTCGAACGGCGGCCCAAACCGGAACTGCAGTCGCCCACCGACGCGATCGTCCGCGTGACGCGCACGACGATCTGCGGCACCGATCTGCACATCCTCAAGGGCGACGTGCCGACGTGCGAGCCGGGCCGCGTCCTCGGCCATGAAGGCGTGGGCATCGTCGAGCAGGTCGGCGCGGCGGTCGATTCGCTGAAGCCGGGCGACCACGTGCTGATTTCGTGCATCTCGTCGTGCGGCCGCTGCGAGTACTGCCGCCGCGGACTGTATTCGCATTGCACGACCGGCGGCTGGATCCTCGGCAACCGGATCGACGGCACGCAGGCCGAGTTCGTGCGCATCCCGCATGCGCCGACCAGCCTGTACCGAATCCCGGCCGGCGCGGACGAGGACGCGCTCGTGATGCTGTCCGACATCCTGCCGACCGGCTTCGAATGCGGCGTGCTGAACGGCAAGGTGCAGCCGGGCTGCTCGGTCGCGATCGTCGGCGCGGGGCCGATCGGGCTGGCCGCGTTGCTGACCGCGCAGTTCTATTCGCCCGCGCGGATCATCATGATCGACCCGGACGGCAACCGGCTCGAGGTCGCGCGGCGCTTCGGCGCGACCGACTGCATCGACGGCCACGGCGGCGACCCGGTCGCGGAAGTGATGAAGCTGACCGACGGCGTCGGCGTGGATTGCGCGATCGAAGCGGTCGGCATTCCGGCGACGTTCGAGATGTGCACGTCGCTCGTGGCGCCTGGCGGGGTCGTCGCGAACGTCGGCGTGCACGGCGTCAAGGCCGATCTGCACCTCGAGAAGCTGTGGGATCGCAACATCTCGATCACGACGCGGCTCGTCGACACGGTCAGCACGCCGATGCTGCTGAAGACGGTAGGCGCCGGGCGCCTCGATCCGGCGCGCCTGATCACGCACCGGTTCTCGCTCGACGACGTGGAAAGCGCGTACGACACGTTCGGGCGCGCCGCGCAGACCCACGCGCTGAAGGTCATCATCGAAATCGGCTGAATGCCGGGCCGCGCGTGGCGGAAACCGGGTGCTTCCGCCGCCCGTCACGCGCGGCCGGCGTTGCGCCGGCAGTCAGGACGACAGCGCGGCGGGCTCCTGCGTGTTGTTTGATTCAATCGCGTCCAGATCGACGCACTGCTCGTAGGTCGGCACCTCGCACGGCCAATGCAGGCGCTCCGAGATGCGCCGGCGCATCGCATCCGCGGCAGCGGGTTCTCCATGCGTGACGAAGGTCCGCACGGGCGCGCCCTGCATCGTGCCGAGCCACTTCAGGATCTCTTCGTAGTCGGCATGGGCCGACAGCGTCGTGATCGACTCGACCTGCGCGCGCACGCGCACGTACTCGCCGTGAATCTTCAGCGTCGGCTCGTGCGCGGCCAGTGCCGCGCCGCGCGTGCCGGCGGCCTGGTAGCCGACCAGCGCGATCGTGTTGCGCGCGTCGGGCGCATGGCGGCTCAGGTGATGCAGCACGCGCCCGCCGGTCGCCATCCCGCTGCCGGCGATGATGACCATCGGGCCGTGGTGTTCGGCGATCGCCTTGGACTGCTCGACCGAGCGGATCATCGTGGCCACGTGGCCGAGCGCATTCGCTTCGGAGGCCGTCAGCCGGTGTTCGAGGATATGGTGGCGATAGATCTCGGTCACGTCCGTCGCCATCGGGCTGTCGACGAACACCGGGACGCGCGCCATGCGGCCGGCCGCCTTCAGCCGCGCGATGTAGTGCAGGATCTCCTGCGCGCGGCCGACGGTGAAGCAGGGCATCACGACGACCCCGCCGCGCGCGAAGGTCTTGTCGAACATCCCGGCCAGCTCGTTTTCGGGATCCGACGCCGGATGCAGCCGGTCGCCGTACGTCGATTCGACCACCAGGTAGTCGGCATGCGCGGGCGGGCGCGGCGGTTGCATGATCGGGTCGTGATACCGGCCGAGATCGCCGGAGAACGCGAGCACCTTGTGGTCCCAGTGCATCACGACGCTCGCCGCGCCGAGGATGTGCCCGGCCGGCAGCAGGCGGAACGACAGGCTGCCGCCCAGCGCGGTGCATTCGTCGAAGGCGACGGGTTGCAGCAGGCGCAGCGCGCGCTGCGCGTCGTCCAGCGTGTAGAGCGGTTGCGCGGGATGATGCTTCGAATAACCGTGCCGGTTCGCGAAGTCGGCTTCCTCCTCCTGCAGCCGCGCGCTGTCGCGCAGCATGATGTCGCAGAGTTCGGCCGTGGCCGCCGTGCAGTACACCGGCCCGCGATAGCCTTCGCGGGCCAGCACCGGGAGATAGCCGGTGTGATCGATGTGCGCGTGCGTGAGCACGACCGCGTCCAGCGTGTCGGGCGCGAACGGCAGCGCGCGCCAGTTGCGCAGCCGCAGGTTCTTGGTCCCCTGGAACAGGCCGCAATCGACCAGGACGCGCCGGCCGCCGTGCTCGAGCAGGTACTTCGAGCCGGTCACGGTTTCGGTCGCACCGAGAAAAGTCAGTTTCATGGGGTGCCTCTGCGGGAGTCGACGGAACAGTAAATCGATTACATCCCGAACGCGCGGGCGGCGGTTGACCGAAATCAGGAATTGCGGGATCCCCATGCCGGCCGGGCGAGATTCCCGGCCGGCGCGCGGTTTGACGACGATCAAGCATGGGCCCCGGCGGCGGCAGGATAGTGAGTTGGTGCGTGCATGCGGTGTCGGGACCCCGTTATCCGCGCATGCCATGCGCGCGATGCGTTCGGCATCACGCGTCGCCTCACGAGTCTTTCGGGATGAACCCATCATGACGTTGATCGCCAATCTGGATGGTGCCGGGCACCTTTACCGACTGTGCTTCGTCCGCGCGCCCTGGGCGTGGTTTACCTGCTTGCCGCTCGACGAGCAATGCGGCGAGCGCTGGGCGGACGTGCCGTACCAGAATGCCGCGAAACCGCCGTACAGCGATTCGCGCGTGCAATTGCTCCGGGTCGCGTTCGACGCGCCGGGTCTGTTACCGCCCGAGGCCGGGCGGCACGGGCATGCGTGGAGCGTCCAGCAGATCAACCACGGCGCGGCGCCATGGCTGCGCAGCGAGGATTTCGTCGACGCGCTGACGCTGACCGTGCCGGCCGGGGTCACGCTCGCCACGTTCGTCGAACGGATCGAGGCCGCCGGCGGCACCGTCTACGGGCCGCTCGGCTGGGCGGAATTGCCGCCGTGGCAGCGGCCCGACGTGGTGGCGCAGACGGGCTGAATGGGGCTGAGCGGGACTGAATGCCGGTGCGGCGCGCTTGTCGGCGCGCGTCAGCCCGCATCGCCCCAGCCGCCGCCGAGCGCGACGTAGAACGCAACCGTATCCTGCAGGCGCTGCGCGACCGTCTGCAGCCACGCAATCCGCGCCTGATGGTATTGCAAGTCGGCGACCAGCAACTGGACGTAGCCGGCAATCCCCGCGTCGTAGCCGGCCTGCGTGAGCTTCAGCGCGTCACGAGCCGCGGCCATCGCGCGCGCCTGCGCATCGAGCGCCGCCGCGTCGTTGGCGAGCGCGCGCAACGTGTCGGCCACCTGCGAGAACGCCGACAGGACGACCTGCCGATAGGTCGCATCGGCTTCGTCGTACGCATCCTGCGCGGCGCGCCGCTGGTTCAGCAGCGAGCCGCCATGAAAGATCGGCGCGGTGAGTGCGGCACCGGCACTCCACACGCGGCCGGCGGGCGAGAACAGCTTGCCGGCGACGACGCTGTCGAACCCGCCCGATGCGGACAGCGAGAGGTTCGGGTAAAGCGCGGCCGTCGCGACGCCGACCCGCGCGCTGGCCACGTGCAACTGGGCTTCCGCCTGCAGGATGTCGGGGCGGCGGCGCACCAGCGACGACGGCGCCGTGTCGGGCAGGCTGGCGGGCGGCTCGATCCCGTCGAGCGACAGGTCCGGCGTCCGCCAGTCGGCCGGGTAGCGGCCGGCCAGCAGCGCGAGCAGATCGTCGGCCTGCGCGCGTTTCTGGTCGAGCGCGGGCAGCGTCGCCTCGAACGACGCCCGCTGCGATTCCAGCGTCAGCACCGCGACGTAGGCTGCCGCGCCGGCCGTCACCTGCGCGCGCGTCAGACGAACCTGCTCGTCGAGCAGGCCGATCATTTCGCGCGTCGCCGCGGCTTCGTCGCGATAGGCCGCGCGCGCGACCATCGTATTGACGACGTTCGCGGTCAGCATCAGGTAGGCGCCCGCCAGCGCCTGCCGTTGCGCATCGACGTCGGCCGCGAGCGCTTCGACCTGGCGCCGTTCGCCGCCCCACAGGTCGAGCGTGTAGCTGACCGTGGCCGACAGCGTGAACAGGTTGAAGATCGACGCCGGCAACGCCTGGCCGGTGCGCAGCGGCACAGCGCGCTGGCGCGACGCGCCGGCCTGTGCATCCACCTGCGGAAAGAAGATCCCCTGGCCGGCCCGCAGCGCGTGCTCGCTGCGCCGCAGCGTCGCTTCGGCGAGATCGAGCGTCGGGCTGCCGGTCAATGCTTCGGCGACGGTCGAGTCGATCGCGCGGCTGCCGAAGCGTGTCCACCAGTCGCGCGTGAGCGCCGCGTCCGCCGACAATGCCTGCGTCCGGCCGCCGCCGCTCCAGGAGCCGGACGCCGCGCCCGGATCGTCGGGCGGCACGAAGCGCGCGACGCGCGGCGCGGGGGGCGGGACGAAATTCGGCCCGACCGTGCACCCCGCGAGCAGCACGGCGACGGCCAGCGCGCCGGTGCCGCGGCGCAGCGCGCGCGCGCGGCGGGCCCCGTTATTTGCCTGCGACGTAGACATCGACGATCTGCCCGGGAAACAGCCGCACATTCCTGTTCGGCAAGATACGGAAAATGACCGGCAGCACGCGCACGTCGACGCGCTCGGTGCGCTGGTCGGACAGCTCGATCTTCGGCGTGACGTATGGCTGCACGCGCACGAACTGGAGATCGGCCTCGACCGATGTGCCGCGCACGAACATGTGCGCCTTCAACGCATGCAGGTCGGGTAACTGGTGGATCAGGATCTCGTCGATGTAGCAGCGGACCTGCAGCCGGTCGACCGGCGTGCCGAGCACCACGACCGGCGTGCTGCCCCGCGTATAGGTGTCGTAGAGCCCCTGCGAGGTCAGGTAGGCCCCCACGGCCGCGTTCATCGCCAGGACGGTCCCGTCCGCCGGCGCACGCAGCGTGTAGCGGGCGAGCAGTGCGGCCGCAGCGTCGGCCGCGCGCCGCAGCGCGATGGCCTGCGCTTCCTGGTTGCGCACGTCGTAGCTCCATGCGCCGGCCTTGGTCAGACGATACTGCCGCGTCACGACGTCCAGGTTGGCCGCCGCGACGCGCACCGCGTTCGCGGCCGTGTCGAGCGCGTCGCGGCTGACCGCCTTCGGATCGATGTCGTACGCGTGCCGCTGCTTGTCGTACTGGTCCTGCGCGAGCTTCAGGCTCGCCTGCGCGGCCGCCGTTTGCGCACTGGCCACGTCGAGCACCTCGCGGCGCGGCTGCGCCTTCAGCTCGTCGAGCAGCGCGGCGGCCGCGTCGGCCTGCGCCGCGAGCTGGGCGGCGGTCGCGCGTTGCACCGAGTCGTCGATCGTCAGCAGCGCGTCGCCGGCCTTCACCGGATCGCCGTCGTGCACGAGGATGCGCGTCACCGCGCCCGAGACGTCCGGATAGACGTTCACGTTCGCGCCGGCCGGCTGCTCGCTCTCGACGATGCCGTTCGCATAGACGCCGCGCGCGTACGGATTGGCGGCCGGCTTGAATACCGGCGGCTGCGGCGGCTCCTGGCGGCTGTAGACCCACGCGGCGAGGACGCTTGCCAGGAAGCCGAGCAGGGCCGCCACGAACACGAGCCGGTGTTTCATCGTGCACCTCCGCGCTCGATGCCGTTCAGCTTGCCGTCTTCCATCCGCAGGACGCGATCCGCGTACTCGAAGATCCGCGCGTCGTGCGTGACGATCACGATGCAGCGCGTGTCGTCGAGCACCTTGTGCTTGACGAAGTCGATGATCATGCGGCCCGTGTCGCCATCGAGCGACGCGGTCGGCTCGTCGAGGATCAGCAGGTCGGGCTGGCTGACGATCGCGCGCGCGATCGCGACGCGCTGCTGTTCGCCGCCGGACAGCTTCACGGGCGGCAGTTGCGCGCGGTTTGCGAGCCCGACCACGTCCAGATACGCGTGCGCTTCCTTGAGCGCGTCGTCCCACGGCCGGCGCCTCAGGATCAGCGGGATCGCGACGTTCTCCGCGGTCGTGAGCCGCGGGAACAGGTGGTAATCCTGAAACACGAAACCGATCCGGTTCAGCCGGAAATCGGCGATCGCGTCGTTCGGCTGCGCCCACAGGTCGACGCCGTCGATCGACACCGAACCGCCGTCCGGCCGCAGGATGCCGGAGATCACGCTGAGCAGCGTCGTCTTGCCGCTGCCGGACGGCCCGACGATCAGCAGCATCTCGCCGAAGTTCGCCTGCATCGACACGTCGCGCAGTGCCTGCGTGCGCGCGTCGCCTTCGCCGAACCATTTGCCGACGCCGCGCGCGTCGATCGCGATGCCGGCCATCGTCAGCCCCGGAAGATGTCGAACGGCTCGATGCGCAGCACGCGCCGCACGCCGAGATAGCTCGAAATCGTCGCGATCACGACCACCATCCCGAACGCGAGCGACAGGTTGCCGTACGTGATGAGCGCCGCATAGTCGGGAATCCGCAGTTTCGCGAGACTGATCATCAGCACGCACAGCCCGACGCCGATACCGTAACCGGTCAGCGCGGTGAACGTCGCCTGGAACAGGATCATCGCGACCAGCTCGCGGCTTTTCGCGCCGATCGCCTTCAGCGCGCCGAATTTGTCCAGGTTCTCGAGGATGAACGCATAGAACGTCTGCCCGGAAATCGACAGGCCGATGATGAAGCTGATGATCGTCATCAGCATGATGTTGGTGCCGAGCCCGGTCTCGTACTTGTAGAAGCGCGCGATCTGCGCGATGAATTCGTCGCGTGTGTACGCGCGATAGCCGAGCGCTTGCACGACGGCCTTGATGTGGGCGATGTCGGCATCCGACTTGGGCTCGACGAGGATGTAGGAGGTCGTGAAGCGTGGCGACGGAATGTAGCGGATCGCGCGGGCGTAGGTGGTGTAAAGCGTCGGCGTGCCGAACAGGCCGCTCGCGGCGACCTTCGCGATGCCGACGATCACGCCGCGATGATCGTTCAACTCGAAATCGGTGCCGACGGACGGATTCTCGAGTTTCCGGAACTCGGGATCCTGAATCGCGATGAAGCCGTTTTCCGCGTAGATGTCCTCGATGCGGCCCTGCAGCATCGTCGGGCGGCCGAGCAGGCTGGCGTCGTCGAGGCCGACGACCGTCACGGCCTGGTAGGTGCCGGAGCGCAGCTTGACGAGCGCGCCGCCGGAATAGAGCGGCACCGCATACTTGACGCCGTCGATGCTGCGCACCGCGTCGAGCACGTAGTCGGGCATGCCGATGCTGTTCGCGATCGTCTTCACGGCCGGGTCCATCACCCATACCTTCGCGCCGATATTGATGACCGACGCCGACGACTTGTTCAGGATGCCGGCGAACAGCGACGTCATCTCGATCATCAGCAGCACCGAAAACGTGATGCCGACGATCAGCGCGGTGAATTTCGCGCTGTCGTTGACGAGCAGCTTGAACGCGAGACGCAGGATGCCGTTCATGATGGCGAATCCGACGCGTCCGGCCGTGCGCCTAGCGCCCGGACGGCGCCGGATCCAGCTGCGCGACGAACGCCACGATGCCCGACACGAGCGCGACGATCGCGTACGGGACGACCCGCTCGTCGATCAGCATCGCATGCACGACGCCCAGCAGCGACGCGAGCGCGATGAATACGCAGAGCGTCGCAAGCGCGTTTCGGTATCGCAGACCCATCATGACGTTCTCCCGGGAAGCGGCCGCCGTGGACATAGCTGCCACTGGTTGCGCAAGACATGGCGCCATGATCGCGTGCCGCGCGCCGGCACGATTGATCTGTATCAACGGACGAATCCCGGCATCACGGAATCGACGCCCCGCTCAAGTCATCTGACCAATCGTCTTGCGGAACCGCGTCAGCGACAGCAGGAACAGCACGCAGCCGATCGCGAACAGCGCCGCGAACTGGGCCCACACCGCATCGAACCTGGCACCGCGATACAGGATCCGCTGCGCGAGTTCGACGAAATGCGTGGTCGGCGCGGCCAGCATGATGTCCTGCACGACGGGCGGCATGCTTTCGCGCGGCGTCAGGCCGCCCGACAGCAGTTGCAGCGGCAGCAGCACGAGGACGAGCAGCATGCCGAACTGCGGCATGCTGCGCACGAGCGTCGCGAGAAAGATCCCCATCGACGTCGTCGCGAACAGGTGCAGCGCCATGCCGGCCACGAACAGCGGCACCGATCCCGGAATCGGCACGTGCAGCGCGCCGCCCACGACGAACGTCAGCGACGCGACGGCCGCCGCCGCGACGACGAGCCCCATCGACCAGACCTTCGCGAGCATGATTTCCGCCGCGGTCACCGGCATGACGAGCAGATGCTCGATCGTGCCGTGCTCGCGCTCGCGAATCAGCGCGGCGCCGGTGAGGATCATCGATAGCATCGTCACGTTGTTGATCAGTTCCATCAGCGCGCCGAACCAGACTTCGTCGAGATTCGGGTTGAAGCGCATCCGCATCGCGAGATCGACGGGCGGCAAGGGCGTGCCGCGATGGCGCCGCACGAACGCATCGATCTCGCCCGACACGATCTGCTGGACGTAACCGCCGCCGGTGAACGCCTGCGTCATGCGGGTCGCATCGACGTTGAGCTGGACCGTCGCGTGACGGCCGGCGAGCACGTCGCGCTGGAAGTCGGGCGGAATGTCGAGCGAGAACGTGTAGTCGCCGTTGTCCAGCCCGCGATCGGCCGCGCCGGCGTCGACGAGCGGGGGCGGCGCGAACTGCGGCGGGAAGAACGCCGCCGCGATGCGCGCCGACAGCGGCGACGCATCCTCGTCGACGATCGCGATCGGCACCTTGTGCAGCGTTTCCGGGCGCGCGGTGGCCGCGACGTAGATCGACGCGCTGAACGTATAGACGATCAGCGCGAGCAGGATCGGGTCGCGGGCGAGGCTCCACAGTTCCTTGACCCCGAGCCGGAAAATGACGAGCAGGCGCGACATGGTCAGCGCTCCTGCTTGCGCAGCAGCACGCCGGTCATGACCAGGATGACCGGCACGGCCGCGAGCATCGGCCAGAACTGGGACGACAGGTCGGCCAGCCCGAGCGCCTTGTTGTAGACGCCGCGGCTGATCGCGAGCATGTAGGTGGCCGGATAGACGGTGCCGACCCACTTGCCGCTGCCCTCGAGCGACGACAGCGGCGTGAGCAGGCCCGAGAACTGCACGACGGGAATCAGCGTGCCGACGATCGTCATGAAGATCGCGGCGATCTGGCTGCGGGTAAACGTCGAGGCGAACAGCCCGATGCCGGTGGCCACGACGTTGAAGATCAGCACCGCGGCCGCCAGCGTCGCGAAACTGCCCTTGATCCGCACGCCGAACACGAGGTCGGCCAGCACGACCATCAGCAGGAAGTTCAGCATGGCCAGCATCACGTACGGCGCCTGCTTGCCGAGCAGGAATTCGGCCCGCGTGACGGGCGTCACGTACAGATTGACGATCGACCCGAGCTCGCGTTCCCGCACGACGGCGAGCGCCGTCAGCATCGCGGGCAGCATCAGCAGCAGCATCGGCATGATCGCGGGAATCATGGCCGGCAGGCTCTTGACGTCCGGGTTGTAGCGATAGCGGATCGCGATGTCGACGGCCGGCGCGAGCGACACGCCGAGCCGGCGCTTCGCCTGGTCGCGCAGCCAGTTTTCGTGCATGCCGGCCACGTAGCCGCGGATCGTCTCCGCGCGCATCGGCATCGCGCCGTCGACCCATGCGCCGATCTCCACGCGGCGGCCGCGCGCGACGTCGCGCGCGAAACCGGGCGGGATCTCGAGCGCGAGCGACAGCCGGCCGTTGCGCATGCGGCGCTCGATGTCGCGGTCGTCGGCGAGCGGCGCGCGCGGCACGAAGTAGCGGGAACCGGCGAGGTTCTGCGCATAGTCCTGGCTCAGGATCGACTGATCGCGGTCGAGCACCGCGAACGTCAGGTTGTCGACGTCGAGACTGATCCCGATGCTGATCACGCACATCAGCACGAGCGAGCCGAACAGCGCCAGCGTCGCGCGCAACGGGTCGCGTCGCAGCTCCAGCACTTCGCGCCACAGATAGCTGCCGGTGCGCGCCGGGCTGAACCATGCCGCCGCACGACCGGCGCCGGCCGCCGCGGGCGGCGCGGCGAGCCAGGCGGCGTCGGCCGGCGCATCGGCCGGCGCACCGTCCGCGCCATCCGCTTTCTGCGCGTCGCTCAGGTAGCCGATGAACGCGTCCTCGAGCGTGGCGGCGCCGCGCAGGCGCACCAGTTCCTCGGGCGCGGCGCTCGCGAGCACGCGGCCCGCATGCATCAGCGAGATGCGGTCGCAGCGCGCGGCCTCGTTCATGAAGTGCGTCGAAATGAAGATGGTGACGCGATCGTTGCGCGCGAGCTCGATCATCAGCCGCCAGAAGTCGTCCCGCGCGACCGGATCCACGCCCGACGTCGGTTCGTCCAGGATCAGCAGCTCGGGCTTGTGCACCATCGCCACCGCGAGCGAGAGCCGCTGCCGCATGCCGAGCGGCAGGCGCTCGGGCAGCGCGTCGAGGGCGTCGGCCAGCCCGAAGCGCGCGACCATTTCGGTCACGCGCGCGGGCACGTCCGCCTCCGGCACGCCGAACAGGCGCGCGTGCAGCACGAGGTTCTGCCGGACGGTCAGTTCGCCGTAGAGCGAAAACCCTTGCGACATGTAGCCGACGCGCCGGCGCGTGTCGATGTCGTTCGCGGCGACCGGCCGGCCGAACAGCGTTGCCGTGCCGTCCGACGCGGGCAGCAGGCCGGTGAGCATCTTCATGGTCGTCGACTTGCCGCAGCCGTTGGAGCCGAGAAAGCCGAAGATTTCGCCGCGGCGGATCTGCAGGCTCACGTGGTCGACCGCGACGAAATCGCCGAACCGCATCGTCAGCCCGTCCGCCTCGATCGCGTAGCCGGCCGCCCGATCGGCCTGGAACGGCGCGATCACGACCGGCTGGTGTCCGTGCCGGCGCGCCTCCGGGAGCAGTGCGATGAACGCGGCTTCCAGCGTGTCGCAACCGGTGCGCTCGAGCAGCTCGCCGGGGCTGCCGGTTGCCAGCACGCGGCCGGCGTCCATCGCGATCAGCCGGTCGAGACGGCGGGCCTCGTCCATGTAAGCGGTGGCGACCAGCACGCTCATCGCCGGGCGGGCGGCGCGAATGCGGCCGATCAGCTCCCAGAACTGCGCGCGCGACAGCGGATCGACGCCGGTCGTCGGCTCGTCCAGGATCAGCAGGTCGGGATCGTGGATCAACGCGCAGCACAGGCCGAGCTTCTGCTTCATGCCGCCGGACAGCTTGCCGGCCGGGCGGTCCAGGAACGGCTGCAGCCCGGTGCTGCGCGTCAGCGCGTCGATCCGTCGGCGCCGCTCCGCCGCATCGTGGCCGAACAGTCTCGCGAAGAACTGCAGGTTCTCCTCGACCGACAGCGTCGCGTACAGGTTCCGGCCGAGGCCTTGCGGCATGTAGGCGATGCGCCGGCACACGCGCGCGCGATGGCGGCGCGACGACAGGTCGCCGTCGAGCGTCCATACGCGGCCCTGCTGGATCGCGCGCGCGCCGGAAACGAGCGCGAGCAGGCTCGACTTGCCGACGCCGTCCGGCCCGATCAGCCCGATCATGCGGCCGGCCGGGATATCGAGCGTCACGTCGTCGAGCGCGGCCTTGTCGCCGTAGCGCAGCGAGACGCCGGACAGCCGTGCGACCCAGCCCGGATCGGCCGACACCGGCGCAGCGCCGGTCGCCCCGGCATCCGTCTCGACGGGCGGCGCCGCTTTCATTGCGGCACCCTGATCGCGAGGCGATCCGGCCAGCCCGCGTGCGGGTCGGTCTTCAGCCACGCCACGCCCGGCAAGCCGGTCTTGACGAGCTTCAGGTGGCGCTGCAACAGGTCGCGATCGATGCGTGCCTTCACCCGGAACATCAGCTTCTGCCGCTCGGTGGCCGTTTCGACCGTCTTCGGCGTGAACTGCGCGGTGCTCGACACATAGGACACGCGTGCCGGAATCACGTATTCCGGTGCCGCATCGAGCACGATCCGCACGTCGGCGCCGAGCGGGACCCGGCCGACGACCGCTTCGGGCAGGAAGAACGTCATGTACACGTCGGACAGGTCGACGACGTTGAGCACCTTGCCGCCTGCCGGCAGGACTTCGCCCGACTCGGCAATCCGGTACTGGACGCGCCCGTCGCGCGGCGAGGTCAGTTCGCTGTCCGAGAGGTCGGCCCGCACGCGCGCCACGGTCGCCTGCGCGGCCGTCACGGCCGAGCGCGCCGCGACGAGCTGGGCCTGCGTGGCGTCGATCGCGGCCTGAGCGGCTTGCACCTGGGCCCGCGCGGCATTCACGGTCGCGCGCAGGCTGCCGGCGCGCGCGCGATCGTCGTCCAGTTCCTGCATCGACGACGCGCCGTCGCGCGACAGCGTTTCGGACCGCGCGAGCCGCCGCGTGGCCGCGTCCAGCTCGCTTTCCCGCTGCACGACGACGGCCGCGGCCGCGGCCTTGTCGCTGCGGCGCTGCGCGACCTGCGCGTCGATGCTCGCCGCGGTGTTCACCGCCTGCTGCTCGCGCGCCCGTGCCTCGTCGAGCTGCGCCTGCAGGACGACGACGTCCATGCGTGCGAGCGGCTGGCCGGCCGTCACGAAGTCGCCTTCGTCGACGAGCATCGCGGTGACGCGCCCCGGCAGCTTGGTCGCGACGTCGATTTCGGTCGCCTCGATGCGGCCGTTGCCGCTGACGAGCCCCGCATCCGCCTGGCCGTCGTGCCAGCGCGTCCATCCGTAGTACGCGAGGCCGATCGCAAGCACGGCCGCACCGATACCGATCAGAAGAGGGCGCGGGATGGTTTTCATGGTGTGTTGTCCGAGTCGGTCGAAAGGGGCGCCGTTGCCGCGGCAGTCTTGCCGGTGTCGATCACGCCGCCGCCGAGCGCGCCGTACAGCGCGACGCGGCTCGACAGCAGCGCACGACGGGTCGTGACCAGCTGCTGCTCGGCGTTCATCAGGTCCCGCTGCGCATCGAGCACCTCGAGGAAGCGGGTTGCCCCGCTGTCGTAGCGCAGCTTCGCGAGGCGCGCCCGCTCGGCCTGCGACGCCAGCGTGGCGCGCTCGATGGCGACCTGGTCGGCGAGCCAATGGCGCGCGGCGAGCGCATCGGACACGTCGCGGAACGCGCGCTGCAGCGTCTGTTCGTAGCGGGCGAGCGCTTCTTCGCGTTGCGCGCGCGCCAGTGCGAGATTCGACCGGTTGCGGCCGCCGTCGACGAGCGGCAGCGTGACGTTGGGAATCACCGACCACACGCCGGACCCCGACGACAGCAGGTCGTGCAGCGCGCTGCTTCCCGAACCGATCGCACTCGTCAACGCGATGCGCGGAAAGAATGCCGCGCGCGCCGCGCCGATGTTCGCGCGGCTCGCCTGCAGTTCGCGCTCCGCCGCGATCACGTCCGGGCGCCGGGTCAGCAGTGATGAAGGCAGGCCGGGGGCGAGCGACGGCAGCACCGCGCCGTCGTCGAGCGCGAGCGGCGTGGCGCCCAGCGCCGGCGGCGCACCGACGAGCAACGCCAGCGCATCGGCCGCCGTCGCGCGGGCCTGCTGCAACTGCACGCCGAGCGATTCCGCCTGCTGCAGCAGGATCTCCGATTGCGTGAGATCGAGGCGCGAGATCGCGCCGGCCGCGTGACGAAGCCGGAAAATCCGCAGCGATTCGCGGCGGGTGTCGATCGTCGCGCGGGTCAGCGCGATGCGTTCGTCGATCTCGCACAGGGTCAGATACGCGTCCGCGACACCGGTGACGACGCTCAGCGTCACCGCCTGCCTGGCTGCGTCGCTCGCGAGGTAGCGCTGAAGCGCTGCTTCCTTCAGGTTGCGCACGCGGCCCCAGAAATCGATCTCCCATTGCGTCTCGGCCAGCTGGACTTGATAGACCTGCCCGATGACGGGCACCGGAGTGAGAAAGCCGCCCGGCGTGCGAAACCGCGCGTAGGCCGCGCCCGCAGCGATCGTCGGCCATTGATCCGCGCCGCGGATGCCGTACACCGCGCGCGCCTGCTCGACGCGGGCAACCGCCGCGCGCAGATCCCGGTTGTCGGCGAGCGCCTGGCCGATCAGTGCGCGCAGGCGCGGGTCGACGAAGTAAGCCTGCCAGTCGGGCACGGGCGCGGCGGGTGTCGCGTCGGCGGACGGCTCCGGAAAGGACGCGGGAATCGGTGCGGCGGGACGCTCGTCCGGTGGCGCAAGCGACAGGCAGCCCGACAGCAGCCCCATGCCCGCCGCCAGCGCAATGGCACGCATGCGCCGCACGACGGCAGGATGACAGCGAACGGGAAGCGCGGCAGCGCGCATGGAATGCCTCGTCGAATACGGAAATGCGGGAATTCGGGATGGCGCCGCCCGCGGGGCGTCGCCGCTTCGGATTCACTTATATCCGACGATTACCGGGTTTCCCCTTGATCTGTGTCACTCGGGCGGGGATGCGTTTCGAGGGGCCGCTCGCTTGACGCGCGTGCCGGAGCATGCATCGGACGCTTTCGCGACGGCGAGCCGGGCCGGGCCGCGCAATGCCTGTCACGGGCGGCACGCCCGGTGCGGCAACGTCCGTCGCGAGCCCGCAGTTGATTGATCCTCGTCAAGCCGCCGGCGCGGCCGTGCGCGATGCTGAACACGGTGCGGCACGCATTCGCTCGCAGGCATGCGGCCGGCACGGACCGACGGGAGACCGACATGAAGTCCGATGCAGTACTCAAGCAGGATGTCGAGCAGGCGTTGTTCTGGAATCCGGCGATCGAGGCGCGCCGGATCGACGTCGAGGTTCACGACCGGATCGTCACGTTGCGCGGCACGGTCGACAGTTGGGCCCAGAAGCTCGAGGCGCAGAAGACGGCACTGCACGTCGCCGACGCGCGCGCGCTGGTGCTCGAACTGAACGTCACCCCGCCGGAGAACGCGTGCGCGGACCAGGAACTGGCGATCGCGATCACGTTCGCGCTCGGCTGGCAGGAGGCGTTGCGCGATCACAAGATCAGCGTCGAGGTCGATCACGGCTGCGTGACGCTCGACGGCGAAGTCGATCATGCGTATCAGAGCCGCGCGGCGGAAGCGATGGTGAGCCGGATGATCGGCGTCGTCGGCGTGGCCAACCGCATCCGGGTGCGTGCCGACCATACGGTGCCCGACGTCGGCGCCCGGATCGCCGAGGCGCTTGCGCGCCGCGCGCAGCGCGAAACCGCGGGAATCTCGATCGACGCAACCGACGGCATCGTCACGCTGACGGGCACGGTCGCGTCGCTGGCCGAAAGGCGCGCCGCGTGTGGTGCGGCCGGGTCGGTGAGGGGTGTCCGGCAGGTCGTCGACCGACTGAGCGTCGCCTGACCGGCTTGCACGTGCCGTCTACTACCAGGAGAAGCTGCGATGAACCGTTCGCATACCGGCCCCGGCCGAAACTATCTGCGCCGCGACAAGCGCATGCAGCCGCATACGAAGGACAGTTATCGCGAACCGAAGCGGCCCGCGGGCGACCGCATCTGCGAAGGCTGCGGCGCCGTCTGCGACGCGGGCCGCTGGACCTGGTACGCGACCCCGCTCG
The DNA here is from genome assembly GCF_003853505.1 of Burkholderia sp. Bp9015. Classification (NCBI taxonomy): domain Bacteria; kingdom Pseudomonadati; phylum Pseudomonadota; class Betaproteobacteria; order Burkholderiales; family Burkholderiaceae; genus Burkholderia; species Burkholderia sp. Bp9015. The sequence continues at coordinate 288,639 of NZ_QTPZ01000002.1, read as the reverse complement.
ACCGGCGCCAGCTCGAATGCCCGGCCTGCAAGCGCATGCGGGAAAACGTGCCGGCGGGCGAACTGGTGTTGCAGGGTGCCTACCTGAGCGCGCACCGTTCGACGATTCTCGAACTGCTGCGGCATCAGGCCGATCTGGAGACGAGCGAGCACGCGCTCGAACGCATCATGGACATCGACACATCCGCCGATTCGCTCATCGTTCGCACGACGGGCGTGCACATGGTCCGGCGCCTCGGCGAAGCATTGCTGCATGCGCATCACGGCGATCTCGCGCTCGACTATCGCGACGGCGAGGATGTGCTGCGTGCGCACTGGAAGCGCGACGATGCGTGAGCGGATGCTGGCCTGCCGGAGAGGTTCGACCCCGTGAAAAAATCATTCGACTACTCCGGGCTGCTGATTCCGGTCGCGTTCGCCGTGCTGGTCGCGGTTCAACTGCTCGCGCGCCAGCCGGCGTCGACGTCGATTTCCTACAGCGATTTTCACCGCCTGGTGGACGCACGGCTCGTCGACGATCTCGAGATCGGCACGGCGACGATCTCGGGCACGCTGCGCATGCCGCAAGCCGGCGCCGCGCTGCCCGCGTCCGATGCGGCCGGCGTGAAGGAGGCCGGCGCGCCGTGGCGCTTCACGACGAACCGGGTGAGCGACGAAGGGCTGGTCGCCGCGCTGACGACTGCCGGGATTCGCTACCGCGGCGCGACGGATACGGGCTGGATCGGCACGCTGGCGACCTGGATCTTCCCGTTGATCGGCTTCGTCCTGATCTGGAATTTCATGATGCGAAGGCCGGGCGGGATGCGGGATCTGAGCGGCATGGGCAAAAGCCGCGCCCGCGTCTACATGCAGAAGGAAACCGGCATCACGTTCGACGATATCGCGGGCATCGACGAGGCGAAGGCCGAGCTGCAGCAGATCGTCGCGTTCCTGCGCAACCCCGAACGCTACCAGCGGCTCGGCGGCAAGATTCCGAAGGGCGTGCTCGTCGTCGGCGCGCCCGGCACCGGCAAGACGCTGCTCGCCCGCGCGGTCGCCGGCGAGGCGGCGGTGCCGTTCTTCACGATCAGCGGCTCGGCGTTCGTCGAGATGTTCGTCGGCGTGGGCGCGGCGCGCGTGCGCGATCTGTTCGAGCAGGCCCAGCAGAGCGCGCCGTGCATCGTGTTCATCGACGAGCTCGATGCGCTCGGCAAGGCGCGCGGCGTCGGCCTGATGTCGGGCAACGACGAGCGCGAGCAGACGCTGAACCAGCTGCTCGTCGAGATGGACGGCTTTCAGGCCAATTCGGGCGTCATCATCATGGCCGCGACCAACCGGCCGGAGATCCTCGATCCCGCGCTGCTGCGCCCCGGGCGTTTCGACCGGCACATCGCGATCGACCGGCCGGACCTGACCGGACGCAAGCAGATCCTGGCCGTGCACACGAAGCGCGTGAAGCTCGCGCCGGAAGTCGACCTGGCCGAACTGGCGCAGCGCACGCCGGGCTTCGTCGGCGCCGATCTCGCGAACGTCGTCAACGAAGCCGCGCTGCATGCGGCGGAACTGGGCAAGCCCGCGATCGGGATGGCCGATTTCGACGAAGCCATCGACCGCGCGATGACCGGCATGGAGCGCAAGAGCCGCGTGATGAACGAACAGGAGAAGCGGACCATCGCGTACCACGAATCGGGGCATGCGCTCGTCGCGCAAAGCCGCGCGCACTGCGATCCGGTGAAGAAGGTGTCGATCATCCCGCGCGGGATCGCGGCGCTCGGCTACACGCAGCAGGTGCCGACGGAGGATCGCTACGTGCTGCGCAGGAGCGAGTTGCTCGACCGGCTCGACGTGTTGCTCGGCGGACGCGTGGCCGAGGAAATCGCGTTCGGCGACGTGTCGACCGGCGCGCAGAACGATCTCGAACGCGCGACCGCGCTGGCGCGCCATATGGTGATGCAGTACGGGATGAGCGAGAAGATCGGCCTGGCGACACTCGACGATGGCGCACGCCAGGGCGGGGCGCCGGGCGTGTGGACGCCGGGCGACGGCCACTGCAGCGAGCACACGGCGCAACTGATCGACGAAGAGGTGCGCGCGCTGCTAGAGGACGCGCACGCGCGGGTCACGGCAACGCTCGGCGCGCATCGCGATGCGCTCGAACGGATCGCGCGCAGTTTGCTGCAGCACGAATCAATCGATCACGACATGCTGGTGGCACTCATCACGCCGCCGGACGATGACGGCGAGCCGCCCCGGGCGCCGGAAGCCGACACGGAAACGACCACGGGCGTCTCCGCCTGAAGGAGCGATCGGCGCCCGCTATCGCCCCGGATGCTTGCCCGGACGCTCGCCGCCGCTCATCGTGTCGTTCAACAGCCGATGCAGACGGGGCCGTCGCGCCGCGCGTGCGACGCGTCATCGGTCACGACCGACGCGAGCCGCGGATCGGGCCGGAAAATCGTGATGCCCTTGAGCCCTTCGCGCCACGCCTGGAAGAACAGCGCGTCGACCGCCGCGAGCGAACACTGGCCGGGCATCGTCACCGTCTTGGAGATACCGGCGTCGACGCACGGCTGCAGCGCCGCGAGCATCGCGACGTGGTCGGCAGGCGCGATATCCGCCGCCGTGACGAAATAGCCCGGCAGCCTGACGGTGTCGCCATGCAGTGCGCGAAACAGCCGGTAAGCGTGATTCTCCACACGAAACGGCCGGACCTGCCCGTCCGCGGTGCGGACCATGCGGCGCTGCGTCCAGCCGACGGCCGGCTCGATTCCGTTCGAACAGTTGTCGCAGAACGCGAGGCTCACGCTGCCGGCCGGCGCGAACGACAGCAGGTGGCTGTTGCGCAGCCCGTGCCGCGCGATCGCGTGATGCACCTTCAGCGGCAACAGCGTTCGATACGCGGGGCCGCTCAGATAGGCGGCCGGGTCGTAGGCCGGAAACACGCCGCGCTCGGCGGCAAGCGCGGCCGACGCGGCGAACGCATGCTCGCGCATCGCGAGCGCGATCCTGCGTGCAAGCGCGCGTGCTTCCGCGCTGTCGTAGCGCAGCCTCAGCATCGTCAGCGCGTCGCCCAGCCCGGTGACGCCGACCCCGATGCGGCGCGTGCGGCGCGCTTCGTGCTCGTGCGCGGCGAGCGGCCACTCGGTCAGATCGAGCACGTTGTCGAGCATGCGGACCTGGATGCGCACCGCATCGGCGAACGTCGCGAAATCGAAGCGCGGCTCGCCGTCGATACCGAACGGGTGCAGAACGAACCGCGACAGGTCGATCGGTCCGAGCACGCAGCTGCCGTAGGGCGGCAGCGGTTGCTCGCCGCACGGGTTCGTCGCGTCGATCCGCTCGTGCTCGCGCAGCGGATTTGCGGCGCGGATCGTGTCGAGAAACAGCAGCCCCGGTTCGGCGCTGTCGCGCGCGGCAGTGACGATCGCGTGCCAGAGCGTACGGGCCGGCACCGTTGTGTAAAGGTAGCGTCCGTCGGGCAGCCGGGGCGATGCGCCGGACGTGCAGGCGGGTGGCGCGTGGTGGAAGAGCGCCCACGGCAGGTCGTGCCGGACGGCCTCCATGAATGCGTTCGTGACGCCGACCGACAGGTTGAACGTCGGCCAGCGCGCGCGTCCGCGCTTGGCCGCGACGAACGCGACGAGGTCCGGATGATCGCAGCGCAGCACGCCCATCTGCGCGCCGCGGCGCGGGCCGGTGAACGGCAGCGCCCGGCACATCGCATCGAAGCGGTCGATCGCCGCGCATACGCCGCGTCCGGACGACAGGCGCCGTTCGTACGCGTCGGCGGGCGGCACCGGCGAGAAGTCGTAGCCGATTCCGCCGCCCATCAGCAGCGTGACCCGGGCGTCGTCGAGCGCATGCGCGAGCGCCGTGTCGAGGGCCTGCACGGGGGCGTCGGCCGGAATCGCGAGCGGATGGACGAAGCAGTTGACCATCGTTCCGCCGTGGTCCGCGCCGGCGTTCGCGAGAATGCGGCCCGCGCCGATCGCACCGCGCTGCAGGTTCAGGTAGAACACGCGCTCCACCTGCGCACGGCGCTCGGCCGGCTCGGCGAGCGACAGCGCACGGGCGACGCGATGGAAGACGGCCGCGCGAGACGTGTCGCCGGGCTGCGCATAGCGCTCGGCGAACACGGTGCTGCAAAGCGGCTGCTCGTCCATGGCGGGGCTCGGCGACGACGAATGACTCAATGTAGGCGCCTGCCCGAACGTGTCGTTGATCGAACGCAACCGGGCGCTTTCGCGGCACCGCTTGATGGCGGTCAACGCCGCGGCCGGCGTCGAACGTAACGTGTAGCCACGGCCGGCACGCCGCGGTGGGCCGGAAATCGCCACGCGGGCACCCGGCGCGCCTGCCATCGACTGCGAGCGACGCACCATGACCGATATCGTTACCGTCACGTTGAATCCGGCCGTCGATGTCTCGACCTCGGTCGAGCACATCGTCGATACCCACAAGCTGCGCTGTACACGGCCACGGCGCGACCCCGGCGGCGGCGGGATCAACGTCGCCCGAACCATTCACCGGCTCGGGGGCGACTGCGTCGCGCTGTACCTGGCCGGCGGGCCGACCGGCGACGTGTTGACGCTGCTGCTCGAAGCCGAGCGCCTGCCGGCGGTGTGCGTCCGGATCGCCGGCGAGACGCGCGAGAACGTCTGCGTGAGCGAGACCGCGACCGGGCGCGAGTACCGCTTCCTGATGCCGGGGCCGCTGGTCACGCAGGCCGAGTGGCGCGACTGCGCGGCCCGCATCGACGCCATGCAGCCGGCGCCGCGCTATCTCGTGCTGAGCGGCAGCCTGCCGCCCGGCGCGCCCGACGACCTGTATGCGACGCTCGCGCGCACGGCCAGGGCAAGAGGAAGCCGGGTGGTCGTCGATGCGGCGGGCCGGGCGCTGCAAGCGGCCCTCGAGGCCGGCGTTCATCTCGTGAAGCCCAGCCTCGGCGAACTGAGTGCGCTGGCCGGCGAACCGCTCGACGACACGGCGGCCTGCCGCAAGGCGAGCGAACTCGTGGCGCGCGGGCAGGCCGACATCGTCGCGTTGACGCTCGGTGCGCGCGGCGCCTGGGTCGTCACGCGCGATCGCGCGCTGCGCCTGCCCGGCAGGCCGGCGGCGGTATGCAGCACGGTCGGCGCCGGCGACAGTTTCGTCGGCGGCATGGTCTGGGCGCTGGCGCGCGGCGTGCCGTTCGACGATGCGTGCCGCTATGCGCTGGCGGCATCGGCCGCCTCGGTCGAGCATCCGGGCACGGCGCTCTGCACGCGCGACGACGTCGAGCGGATTCATGCCGAACTGGTTGCGCAGGCAAGCTGACGTCCAGGCGGCCCGACGCGTGCACGATCGCGTCGACGCGCGATCGATCGTTGATCTGGCTCAGCGGATTGCGCGCCGCCATCGCGAAAAATGGGGCAGCCATTCCACGAGGTCCGCCATGGCCGTTCGCCTGACCGCCTTGATCGCCAGCCTGCTCCTGCTGTCGGCCGCGTCGCCGGTTTCGTCCGCCGACGTCGCGACCGTCGATTCGCCCCCGCCGCGTGTGCTGATCCTGGTCTATCACCGGTTCGCCACCGCGCGCCTGGATTCGATGACGGTGCGTACCGAAACCTTCCGGCACCAGCTGCAGGCGATCGAGGCGAACGGCTACCGCATCGTGCCGCTCGCCGACGTCGTGCGCTGGCACGACGGCCAGGCCGATGCCGTGCCGGCGCGGGCGGTCGCGATCACCGTCGATGACGGTCATCGCTCCGTCTACGACGTGCTGCGCCCGTTGCTGGGCGCCCATCCGATGCCGGTCACGCTGTTCATCTATCCGTCCGCCATCTCCAACGCCGACTATGCGATGACATGGGACCAGCTGCGCACGCTCGGGCGCGTCGGCGGGTTCGACATCGAGTCCCATACGTACTGGCATCCGAATTTCCGCACCGAGCGCGCCCGGCTCACGCCGGACGACTACCGGCGCTTCGTGTCGTTCCAGCTGGGCCGGTCCCGCGAACGGCTCGAGGCCGAAACCGGTGAGCCGGTCAGGCTGCTGGCCTGGCCGTTCGGCGTCCATGATGAACAGACCGACCAGTTGGCCGCACGCGAAGGCTACGTAGCGGCATTCACGCTCGACGCGCGCCCCGTTCGTGTCACCGACCCGGCCATGGCACTGCCGCGCTATCTGATGACGGACGATTGCGACACACGATGCATGAACGGATTGCTGAGAACCGCCGGGAGTCAGCCGTGATGAAACGCCTGATCATCTGCCTGCTCGTGTCGCTCGCCGGCTTCGCTGCCCGGGCGGCGCCCGTCACGATCAACGTCGTCGACGCCACGAACGGGCACCCGCTCGCCGGCGCGATCGGGCATGCGTCGGGCGTGAACCGGACCGCGGATCGCGACGGCGCGTTTTCACTGGAGATCGACGCGGCGGGCACGCGCCTGAGCGTGCGTGCGCCGGGCTACGCGCGAACCGAAGTCACGCTCGCGCCGGCCGGGGTCGCGCAGACGATCCGGATGACGCCCGTGCGTCCGAAGGCGGTCTATCTGTCCGCCTATGGCGTCGCCGATCGCACGCTGCGCGAGGCGGCGCTGTCCCTCCAGGACAAGACGGCGATCAACGCGCTCGTCATCGACGTGAAGGGCGACAGCGGCGTGACGCCGTATCGCAGCCTGGCGCGTGAAATCTCGGGTGCCGCGAACCATGCCGCCGGTGCCGTCGTGCATCCGCCCGATCTGCAGGACCTGCTGCGGACGTTCCACGCGCGCGGTCTTTACGTGATTGGCCGCATCGTCGTGTTCAAGGACGACGCGCTGGCGCGCGCTCATCCCGAGTGGGCCGTGCGCGACGCGGCCGGCGAGATCTGGCAGGACCGCGAGCATCAGCGCTGGATCGACCCGACGTCGCGCGCGGCCTGGCAACACAATTACGATGTCGCCGAAGAGGCTGCCCGCATGGGTTTCGACGAAATCCAGTTCGACTACCTGCGTTTTCCCGACGCCAACGGCCTCCGGTTCGGCGAGCCCAATACCGAGGCCAACCGGGTCGCGGCGATCACCGGATTCCTGACCGGCGCGCGCGAACGGCTGCGGCCGTACAACCTGTACATGTCGGCCGACATCTTCGGGTACGTCTGCTGGAATGCCGACGACACCGCGATCGGGCAGCGGCTCGACGCGCTCGGACCGGTCGTCGACTATGTGTCGCCGATGCTGTATCCGTCCGGCTTCACGTGGGGCCTGCCCGGTTGCCGCAAGCCGACCGAGCATCCGGGCGAGATCGTGTCGCGGTCGCTGGCCGAGGCGAAGCGCCGGACCGGACTGGACGGTGTCCGGTTTCGGCCGTGGCTCCAGGCGTTTCGCGACTATGCGTTCGATCGCCGGCCGTTCGATGCCGACGAGATCCGCGCGCAGGTCGACGCGGCCGATGCGGCGGGCACGGACGGCTGGATGCTGTGGAATCCGCGCAATCGCTACGATCCTGCCGCGTTGCCGCGCTGAGCGGCGCGTGCAGACCGGCGCGAACGCGCAGGACGCGAATCGATCATGCCGTGGAATGACGAACGTTATCCGCCTTCGATGCGGAATCTGCCGCCGCCGGTTCGCGGCAAGGCGATCGGGATTGCCAACGCGCTGCTGCGGCAGGGGCGTTCCGAGGGCAGCGCGATCCGCATCGCGATCGCGCAGGCGAAACGGTGGGGGCGTGCGCATGCCGTCTTTCGTGGCCGCGGGTGACGGTCGAGTCGATGAATGACCGAACGACGGCCCTGCCGTCGATACTACGCCATACACCGTGCCGTGCATTCGCGCCCGGTCATCGCCGGATGCAGTCGCGCGGCCAGAACGCACGCGACGAGCATGACGGCGACCGCGATGCCATGCGCCGGGTTGCGCAGGCACGACGCGACCTGCTCGCTCCTCGCCACACCGAAAAGGCACCACAGGCAGAAGTGCTCGCAGTTGTTCGTGAGCAGCCGGTATCGGCATTCGCCCAGGCGCGATGCCGCGCGGCGCGCGGCTTCCGTGCCGTCGTACAGCGTGCGCGCGTGGCGGATGACCGCGAGCCCGAAACCGGCACGGAAGCCGTCCAGCGTGACGACCTCGACCGGACCGCCGCTCGCATGGCGTGACCATCCCGCGTAGTGAATCACGTTGCCGTCGCCGATGTAGATCCCGTGATGCAGATAACCGGGGCGGCGGGTCACGAGGTGCGCACCGACCGGCGGTTCGCCATCCGGCATGGCGTCGTCGGCGTGCACTGCGGTCGGATCAATCATCGCCAGCTCCTCGGTCCTGCGGCGGCGGGGCGGAAGAGCCGCGCGCCGGCCGCGAAACACGTTGCTTCCTGTCACGTCTCCAGTATTGACAGCGGCGCCGCGCGGAACAATCAGCGTGGCCTGAGCTTGCTGTCCGACGTCGGGCCGCCGTGTCGGAAATTTCCGACGGGCCGTGCAATATCGGCTGACAGCCGTCACGGACGATTGCGCCGTCCGGATGCCGCTCCCCCGTGTTTTCGGGCGTGCCGCGGCACCCGGGCAGATGGGGCGCGATGACTGTCTCGCGGGGGCCGTCCGGCCTCGTTCGGCGTCGACAGGCGCGCACTTGACTTGAGTCAACGGGAAATCGGCGTTCCGCGCGACGCTGACAGCGTCGTCGACTCGAACGAGCGACGTCACCGCACGCGACACGTTCCGCGACCGGACGGGCGGTATCGCAGCCATGCGTGCTCGATCAGGAGAGTGAAGATGTGGACCGGAACCGTGAAGATGCTGCTGCTGGCAGCCTGCCTGCTGAACATCGGTACGAACGCGCTGGCTGAAACGTCGACCGAGCCGATCATGCGCAACGGTGTCGCGTATATCACCGGCGGAATCGGCCAGGACGAGGTCACCGCGTTTCGCGATGTCGCGCCTCGCTACAACCTGCGGATCACGTTCGCGTCGAAGCGGGGCCATTATCTTTCCGATGTCGACGTCACGCTGTCGTCCGGCAAGGCGACGCTTCTCGACGCGCACACGAACGGGCCGTTCCTGTTCGCCCGCGTGCCGCCGGGGCGATATACCGTGTCCGCGCACGACAGGGCCGTCCAGGAAGTCCGGCACGTCGTCGTACCGGCGCGCGGCGCCGTCGATGTGCGCTTCTACTGGCACGACCCCGAACGGCAAGGCGCTATGCGTCTGTGTGCGGATTGTTCCGCATCGCCGCAATAACCGGCACGCCAGTCGCGCTTTCGATCAGGACCGGCGAGGCGGCGATGCGCGGCGCTCGCGCCATCGGCGCGGCGGTCCTCCGCGCGCGGCTCGACTCCGCCGATGCGGCCGGCACGAAGGAATGAATGCAGTGGAACAGGCTCGATCGCGACGCTCCCGCTGCGCTGCCGCGCTGACCGGCGCGCTGCTGTTCGCGCTTGCATCGGCCGGTGCGCACGCGGAATCCGGCACGGCCGCCGCGCAGCAGCAGGCCGCCGCGATCGACGAGGCGATCGCCGCCGAGATCGCCGACGGCCATCTTGCTGGCGCGGTGGTCGTGACGGGCGATGCGGACGGCGTGCGGGTACGCGTCGCGCGCGGCCTGCGCGTGGCGGGCGAGCACGCGGAGGCGATGACGGCCGATACCGTCTTCGATCTCGCGTCGCTGACCAAGCCGGTGGCGACGGCGGTTGCGGTCATGCAGCTCGCGGAGCGCGGCATGCTGAGCCTCGACGCGCCGGCCGCGCGCTACTGGCCCGCGTTCGGTGCGCACGGCAAGGCCGGCATCACGATCCGCCAGTTGCTCGCGCATGTGTCGGGGCTGCCGGCCGGCGTGTCGTCGTCCCGCGCGCTGCGCAGCCGTGCCGCCGTGCTGGCCGACATCGTCGCGATGACGCCCGGTGCGCCGGCCGGCACACGGGTGCGCTACAGCGACGTCAACTACGTGACACTTGGCGAGATCGTCGAGCGCGTGTCGCACCGGCCGCTCGACGCGTGGTGCGCCGCACACGTGTTCGCGCCGCTCGGGATGGCGAGCACCGCGTTCCGGTCGTCGGCACCCCTGCTCGCGCGCGTGGCGCCCACCGCCGTGCGCGATGGCCATCCGCTCCGCGGGAGCGTGCACGATCCCGTCGCGGCCGCGTTGGGCGGCGTGGCCGGCAATGCGGGCCTGTTCGCGAGTGCGGACGATCTGGCGCGCTTCGCGCGCATGCTGCTGAACGGCGGTGCGCTCGGCCCGGCGCGCGTGCTGGCGCGCCGCAGCGTCGCCACGCTCGAGACACCGGCCACGCTCGACGCCGAAGGCGACCTGCACACACCCGGCTGGGCGGTCGGGCCGCCGCTCGTCGCGAACCGCTACCGGTTGCCGCCGGTCGGCGCGCTGCAACACCTCGGCTATACGGGCACGGCGCTGTGGATCGATCCCGTGACGCGCCGCTTCGCGGTCGTGCTCACGAGCCGGCTGTATCCCGACGAAACCGGCACGGCGCTGCCGTTGCGCTCGCTCGTGCTCGGCATCGTATCGAGCGAAGCCGCTCCCGTGACGCCGGCGCGGATCGCGACGCGCGTGCCCGCGATGGCGGCGGCCGTCGCGCAGGCCGCCCGGTTGCCGGTATCGCGCGGGCCGGTACTGGCCGGCATCGACGTGCTCGCGGCGAACGGCTTCGCGGCCGTCGCGGGCAAGCGCATCGCGCTCGTCACGAACCGTAGCGGCTTCGACCGGTTCGGCCGGCGCACGGCCGACCTGCTCGCACAGGCGCCGGGCGCGCGGCTCGTCGCGCTGTTCGCACCCGAGCACGGGCTCGGCACCGACGTCGACGAGACGTTCGGCGACACGGTCGACGCCGCGACCGGTGTGGTGGTTCACAGCCTCTACGGCGACCGCCGCCGGATCGCGCCCGCGCTGCTCGCCGACGTCGACGTGCTGGTGCTCGACCTGCAGGATGCAGGCGTACGCTTCTTCACCTACCTGGCCACGCTCGGTTACGCGCTCGAAGCCGGCGCCGCCGCCCAGCGCCCGGTGCTCGTGCTCGACCGCCCGGACCCGCTGGGCGGCGATGCGTTCGGCGGCCCCGTGGCCGATGCCGGGCCGGCCACGTTCACCGGTTATTACCCGTTGCCGCTCCAGCCCGGCATGACGCTCGGCGAGCTCGCGCGGCTGTTCAACGACCGCCTGCACGTCGGCGCGGCGCTGACCGTGGTGCCGATGGCGCATTACGCGCGCGCGATGCGCTTCGGCGACACCGGGCTCGGCCAGGTGCCGCCATCGCCGAACCTGCGCGATGGTGCCGCGCTGTCGCTCTACCCGGAGACGGGGCTGATCGAAGGGGCGGCGGTCAGTGTCGGGCGCGGCACCGCGACACCGTTCGGCGTGGTCGGCGCGCCGTGGATCGACGGGCGCATCCTCGCCGACGATCTTCGCGCGATGCGGCTGGACGCGACGTTCTCGCCGGTTCGCTTCGTGCCGGCGGAGGGGCCGTATCGCGGCAGGATGTGCGAAGGGGTGCGCATCGAACGGCCGCCCGGCGCGACGCGGCCGGGCGAGATCGGGTTGGCACTCGCGCTGGCGCTGCACCGGCGTTATCCGGCGCAGTTCCGGATCGATGCGATCCGTGCATCGATCGGCTCGCGCGAGGTGGCGGACATGCTGGAGGCGGGGCGCTCGCTCGACGAGATCGAACGTGTCGTCGATGCGCAAAATGCCGCGTTCGCGCGCGAACGGGCGGCGTTCTTACTGTACTGAGTCCGTGCCGCGCGCCGACGGGCGCCCGATTCACCGGTCCGATGCATCCTGCTTTCCCGACAGGCTTGATTTGGGTCAAGCGTGAACGAGCCGGCGGCGGGATCCTGATCGCGAGCGCGACGGGACGCGTGCACGATGTCTCCACGGTCGATTCATGGTCGCTTCACGTGTCGTCGCGCTGATGCAATGGCACGCCGGCAGCCGCGCGTCCGAACCTTAAGAATGCGGTAAGGAGCCGGCCCGAACATGAACGCATCGCCCAGGAGAATCACGATGCGGATATCCCGTTGCGTTCGCACGCTGTGTCACCCGCGCCTTGCCGTATCGATGCTGTTCGCCGTCGTGGCTTGCGCCCATGCCGAAACGCCTGCCCGGCTGCTGGACGGCTATGCGGCGCAGGCCGGCACGAGCGCCGCGCCATCGCGGGGACAGCAGTTCTTCACGTCCCGGCATGGGCGCGACTGGAGTTGCGCGACTTGTCACGGAAGCACGCCGACCGGCCCGGGCCGGCACGTCGTCACCGGCAAGACCATCGAGCCGCTCGCGCCCGCGTTCAATCCCGCGCGGTTCACGGACGAGGCGCGGACCGAAAAATGGTTCCGCAGAAACTGCAAGGACGTCGTCGGGCGCGAATGCTCGGCAGCCGAGAAGGCAGATGTCCTGAGCTGGCTCATGAGCCTGAAACCCTGACGGCGAACGATCATGAACCACGTCGACTCGACCACTGTTCCGGGCAGGATCGCCCCGCTGCGACATGTGCGGGCAAGCCTGCTCGCGATGCTGATGACGTCGCTGCTGCCGCGCGCGGCACTGGCGGAAGACGAGATGCGGAGCGTCGCGACTCCGTTGCTGCCCAGGTACCAGCAGGAGTGCGCGACCTGCCATGTCGCCTATCCGCCCGGGGCGCTGCCCGCCGAGTCGTGGCGCCGCATCGTGAACGGTCTCGATCGCCACTTCGGCACCGATGCGACGCTGGACCCGGCGACCATCGGGCAACTGGAAACCTGGCTGACGGCGCACGCGGCGACGGGTGCCGCGGCACGCCGTCCGCCGGAAGACCGGATTACCCGGTCGGCATGGTTCGCCGCCACCCACGACGAGGTTCCCGCGTCCGTGTGGCGCAGCCCCGCCGTGAAGCGGCCGTCGAATTGCGCCGCATGTCATACGCAGGCAGACAAAGGAAATTTCGATGAACGATTCGTCCGCATCCCCGGCACACGATGAACCGGAGCGCTCGCGTCCCGCGCGGATACTGGTCTGGGACGCTCCGCTGCGCGTATTCCACTGGCTGACGGCCGTCTCCTTTGCCGGTGCGTGGCTGACCGCAGAGAGCGAGCGGTGGCGGCTGATGCACGTCGCGTTCGGGTACACGATGCTGGCGCTCGTCGCGTTTCGCGTCGTGTGGGGCGTGGCCGGCACGCGTCATGCGCGGTTCTCGTCGTTCGTCCGTTCGCCGGCGGCCGTTTTCCGCTACGCGCTGAGCGTGGCGAAAGGCCGGCCGGAACACCATGTCGGCCACAATCCGGCCGGCGCGGTCGCGATCGTCGCCATGCTGGCGATGACGGTCGTCACCGGCGTCGCCGGCTGGGCGGCCTACACCGGCAGCGGCGCATCGTTCGGCGATCTTCATGAAGGCGCGGCGAACGCGATGCTCGCGCTCGTTACGGTGCACGTCGCTGCCGTACTCGTCAGCAGCGTCGTGCATCGGGAGAATCTGGCCCGGGCGATGGTGACGGGCTACAAGCGCGGCGCGCCGATCGACGGCATCCGGCGTGCCGGGTGGGGGATTGCCGTCGTCATGACGGCGGCGGTGCTCGGCTGGTGGTGGACGCAATGGCACGCGGCGCCGCAGCCCGTGCAAGCCGGCCGGCCCGTCGCGACGGACACCGGCCGCCCCGCGCACGGGGCGGGCCGGGACGACGATTGACGGCCGCAGGCGGAGTGCTCGATCGTGCGCATCCTGCTAGTGGAAGACGATGTCCTGCTCGGTGACGGGATCCGTGCCGGATTGCGCCAGCAAGGGTTCCGGGTCGACTGGGTACGCGACGGCGACGCGGCCCAGCGCGAACTGCGCGCGCATGCGCATGCCGCGGCGGTCCTCGATCTCGGGTTGCCGCTCGTGGACGGCATGGACGTCCTGCAGCGCATTCGTCGCGACGGCATAGCGTTGCCGATCCTGATCCTGACCGCGCGCGATGCCGTGCCCGACCGCATCAGGGCGCTCGACGGGGGCGCCGACGACTACGTGGTCAAGCCCGTCGACCTGTACGAACTCGGCGCGCGCCTGAGAGCGCTGGTCCGGCGCGCCCACGGCCGGCCGACGGAGCGGCTCCATGCGCGGGACGTCGAGCTGGAGCCCGCGTCGCGAACCGCCCGCCGCGCCGGCGTGGCCGTTGCGCTGTCCACGCGCGAGTTCGACCTGCTGCACATCCTGATGCTGAATGCCGGCCGGGTCCTGTCGCGCGAGCAGATCGAGCAGTATCTGTACAGCTGGGGGCAGGAGGTGGAAAGCAACGCCGTCGAGGTGCACATCCATCGCCTGCGTGCGAAGCTCGGCAGCCAGCTGATCCGGACGGTTCGCGGCGTGGGTTACGTGCTCATGCGGGACGCTGCATGAAAGCCTTGCTGCCCGCGCGCTCGCTGCACGGCCGGCTGCTGACGCTCGTGCCGGCCGTGGTCCTGGCTGTCTGGCTGTCGACGCTGCTGCTGACCTGGCTCGATGCGCGGCGCGAGATCGACCGGCTGCTCGACGGCCACCTCGCGCAGGCGGCGGCACTGCTCGTCGCGCAACAGGCGCGCGGGCCGGACGACGACGACCATGCGATCGACGCGCCGATCCTTCATCCATACGGCCCCCGTGTCGCCTTTCAGGTGTTTCATGAAGGCCGGCTCGGCCTGCATTCCGAAAACGCGCCGTCGCGGCCGATGGTGGCGCCCGAGCTGACCGCGCGCGATCGGGCCTCCGGATTCTGGACTGTCGCGATCGACGGGAATGCATGGCGGGTATTCGTCGTGCACGGCGTGCGCGGCGACGTTCAGGTGTTCGTGGGCGAACGAATCGAATCACGCAAGGCGATCCTGGGCGCCGTCATGCGCAGCGCATTCTGGCCGATGGCGGCTGCCTTGCCGTTGCTGGTGCTGGCCATCGGCTGGGCGGTTCGTCGCGGCACGGCACCGCTGCGCGAGTTCGGGCGAACGCTGGCGAAGCGCAATCCGCAGGCGCTCGACACGATCCGGCTGGACCGGACGCCGCTCGAGATGCGGCCGATGCTGGATGCGCTGAACGGCCTGTTCGAGCGGATTCGTGCGGTGATGGACGCGGAGCGCCGCTTCACCGCCGATGCCGCGCACGAGTTGCGCACGCCGATCGCGGCCGTCAAGGCGCAGGCGCAGGTTGCATTGGCGGAGCGCCATGACGAGCGGCGCCGCCATGCATTGCGGGGCGTGCTCGAAGGGTGCGACCGCGCGGCACGTCTGGTCGACCAGCTCCTGCTGCTTTCCCGTCTCGATGCGGGCGCACTGGCGGAGCGCGCACCGGTCGATGTTTCGGTCCTGGCGAAAGCGGTGGTCGCGGAGGCCGCGCCACAGTCGATCGGGAAGCAGCAGAAGCTGGAGTTCGATGCGCCATCGCCATGTATCGTCGCCGGCAACGAAGCCTTGCTCGCGGCGATGGTGCGCAATCTGGTCGACAACGCGATCCGCTACAGCCCGCCGCTGGCGCGCATCACCGTTTCCGTCGGCCAGCGAGACCGGCGCACCGTGCTGCGGGTCGAGGACAGCGGCCCGGGCATCGGCGACGCCGATTTGCGCAGGCTGGGCGAACGGTTCTTTCGGCCGGCGGGAACCCGGCCGGGCGGGAGCGGCCTCGGCTGGTCGATCCTGCGGCGAATCGCAGCGGCGCACGAGGCCGACATCCAGGTGGATCGATCGCCCGCGTTCGGCGGACTGCGCGTGGCCGTTTCGTGGCCGCCTGCCGATGCTGCCGCTGCGGCCGGGCGCTAGTCGATCATGCACGTCGCGGATCAGACTGCACGCGTTCGATGCACGGCCGGAGGTCACGGGAGCGGTCGGTCGCGGCCGGAATGGCGTGTTCGTCACCGAACACGCCGAACCGCGCGATCACTGGCCGGTAGCGCCGCTTGCAGGGCCGCCAGGCTGGCCGTGCATGTAGCCCATACCCATGCCCATGCCTTGCCCGCCGTGCATGCCCCTCATGGGGGGAGCGTCAGGCAGCGTGATGCCGCGCGCCTTCGCACGTTTTTGCATCTCGGCGTGGTGCTGGGCGCGAATTTTCTCGCGCTCGGCATCCGATTTCGCGGCGAGCATGCGGGTGCGGTATGCGTTCCGCTCGGCAGGCGTCATCAGCTGGCTGCCGTACATCATGCCGCGCCACTCGACGGCGGGATCGCTAGCCGGTTGACGTGGCTGGGCATCGGCCAGACCGGACGCGATCGCGATCGCGACGCCGAGCAGGCACGAAACGGTGAACCTGTTTGCTCTGGACATGACGGTCTCCAGGTCGCTTGCATGGATTCAACGGTACGCAAAACGGGGGGCGATCCTTTGCCTCAGATCAAGTACCCCGGAGTGACCGCCAATACCATCGAATCCATGCCGCAGACACGCAGCTGTCAGACGTCTGTCAGACGTGCAACGCATCATTCCACGTCGCAGTACCAACGCGTCGGGCGCAGGCGTGCCACGTGGGCGGCCCCGGTTGCCCGCGACTTCCCGAATCCGATCGATCCTTCAATCCTGGTACGTAACCTGAATCGTGATGCCAACCAACCTCGACGTTGTTCCTGAAACCATCGCGGAAGCGACGCCCGCGATGGCCGCGGCCGCGACCCGAAGCACCTGGGTGAGCGTGGCGGTCAACCTCGCGCTGAGCACCGGACAGGTGGCGATCGGCATCCTGTCCCGATCGCAGGGGCTCGTGGCGGACGGCATTCATTCGTTATCCGATCTGATCGCGGATTTCGTCGTGCTGCTGGCCGGACACCATAGCCGCAAGCCTGGCGACGAACAGCATCCTTACGGACATCAGCGCTTCGAAACCGGCGCTTCGCTCGCGCTTGCGGCGATCCTGCTGCTGGTCGGCGGCGGGATGCTGTGGTCCGCGATCGGTAAACTCGAGCATCCGGAAACGATCGCGCGCGTCCACGTCGCCGCGCTCTGGGTGGCGGTCATCGCGCTCGTCGCGAAGGAAAGCCTGTTCCGTTACATGCTTGCCGTGGCAACACGGGTGAAATCGAGCATGCTGGTTGCCAACGCATGGCATGCGCGTTCGGATGCCGCATCGTCGCTGGTGGTCGCCTGCGGCATCGTCGGCAACCTGTTCGGCTATCCGCTGCTCGATCCCGTCGCCGCGCTGATCGTCGGCGGGATGATCGTGAAAATGGGCGCCACGTTCGGCTGGAACGCGTTGCACGACTTGATGGACCGCGCGGCCGACGCCGAAGACGTTCGGGCGATCCGCGCGACGCTGCTCGCGACGCCGGGCGTGCTCGACGTACACGACCTGCGCACGCGCAAGACCGGCGATCTGATCCTCGTCGACGTGCATCTCGACATCGACGCCGAGCTCAGCGTTGCGCAAGGGCACGACATCGCCGTGGACGCGCGTGCGCGCGTGATGAGGCATCACCGCGTCCTGAACGTGATGACGCACGTCGATCCGCGCATGCGGGAAAGCGTTACCGAAGTGATGCCCGGAATTCGCGACCGATAGGACGCAACGGCCGGCCGCCGCAGCCGTTTCGCACTTCGCGCATACCGACGTCAATCGGAGCTGCGCGGATGATGGCCGCGCCGGAACGTCAACCGACGTTCGTTGACGAGCGCGCGCCAGTCGAGCTTCATCAACACGAACACGAGGCCGAGCAACACCAGTTGCGTGACGATGAAGTATCCGCCGAGATAAGTGCCTTCGAGTTCGGATTCCAGGTCCAGCCGGTTCGACGCGAAGCGGCCGAGATGCGCCCAGATCGCATAGGTGGCTGCGCGGCCGATGAAGAAGGCCGCCGCGATGATTCTGAGCGGCAACCCGGACAGTCCGTACGCGATGAACAGATAGTTCGACGGAAGCGGGCTCAATGCATAAAAGAAGAACGCGCCGGCGGTGAGCGTTCGGTGCTTTCGCAGCCAGCGTGTGGCGACGTCGATATTCTCGCGATCCGATTCGCGTATCCAGCGGGAGCGGACGAGCGATCGTGCGAAGGTCGCCAGGATCACGCGGCCGGTCGTGGCCGCGCCGGCCGCCACGACGGCAAAGATGAACGGATTGCCGTCCGGCAGGTTGAAGCCGACCCACGACATCGCCATCCAGGTGGGCGGGGCGAATGCCGGCATGAGATTCAGCAGCAGAATCAGCAGAAAGAGTACCGCCAGCGTCAGCACGATATCGACTCCGGGCCATCCGGTTTCACGATTCAATTTTGCTGAGGAAAGTGGCTGACGGCTTGATTCACGTCAAGCCGCGCGCCGCGCCGGCATGTCGCGGGACGCGCGTCGTGCTGACCCATGTCAACGGTCGAGCCGCGGCGTTTCCTAGACTGGTGCCACGCCGTCCGCAACCGCAACCCGAACCGGATGCGGCGAACGCCGCCATGCGCGGCGATCGGAACAATCGTCATGTCGCGAATCCGCTGGTCGATCGATCTCGTGTTGCTGGTTCTGGCGGCGGTCACGCTCGCCGCAGGAGGCGTGTGCGTTGCGTTCGGCCTGCCTTCGTTCGCGCGCGTCGTCTGGCTGGTCGGTGCACTGCCGGTCCTGCTCGCGTTGACGGTATCGCTTGCCAGGGCCGTGGCGAGACGGCAAGCCGGCATCGATGTGCTCGCATGGCTGGCGATCGGCCTGGCGATCGCGCTCGACGAGACGCTGACCGCCGCGGTCATTGCGTTGATGCTGGCCAGCGGGCGGACGCTGGAGCGGTATGCGCAAGACCGCGCGCAACGCGAGATGACCGCGCTGCTCGGCCGTGCCCCTCGGCAGGCAACCCGGTTCGAGAGCGGTGAGTGGCGTTCCGTTGGCGTGGAAACGCTCGTTCCCGGTGACAGGCTGCTCGTGCGAAGCGGCGAATTCGTGCCGGTCGACGGCACCTTGACCGACGATGCGGAACTCGACGAATCCATGTTGACGGGCGAGTCGTCCACGCAGCGGCGACGCTCCGGAGAAAGCGCCTGCAGCGGCGTGGTCAACGCCGGCGCGCCGTTCGAAATGGTGGCCCGCACGACGGCGGGTGACAGCACGTTTGCCGGTATCGTCCGCCTGGTCGCACGCGCGCAGCGCGAGCGCAGCCCGTCCGTGCGTCTCGCGGATCGCTATGCCGCGTTCTTCGTACTCGCTTCGCTGCTCGTCGCGGGCATCGCCTGGCTGCTGGCCGGGGATGTCGCACGCGCGCTCGCCGTGCTCGTCGTGGCCACGCCGTGTCCGTTGATCCTCGCCGTCCCGGTCGCCATCGTGTCCGGCATGTCGCGCTGTTCGAAACGCGGCATCCTGGTCAAGGGCGGGGGCGCGCTGGAACGACTCGCGCAAGCGACGATCCTGTTCTTCGACAAGACCGGGACGCTGACGGGAGGGCGCGCCCGCATCGTTGCGATCGAATGCGGCGCGGACGTCGGCACGGACGATGTGCTGCATTTCGCCGCGTCGTTGGCCCAGGCTTCGGGGCACGTCATTTCGGATGCGCTGACGGTCGCCGCGCGGGAGCGCCGGATCACGCTGTCGCCGCCGTCGGTCGTCGTGGAAACGGCGGGCGAGGGCGTGACGGGCCGGGTCGACGGCCGGGCCGTCGCGATCGGCAAGTTCGGGTACGTCCGCGCCTGCTCGACGGCCGCCCCGTGGAGCGACGCGTTCCTGAAACGGGTCGGCAACGAGGGCGGGGCTGCCGTGTTCGTCGGTATCGACGGTGTGATGATCGGCGCGATCCAGATGGCCGACCAGGTGCGGCTGGAAACGCCGCGGGCGCTGCGGCTGCTGAAACGCGAAGGCGTCGCGCGCCTCGTCATGCTGACCGGCGACCGGCGCGACATCGCCCAGGCCGTCGGCGAGTTGCTGGGCGTCACCGACGTGCGCGCCGAGCAGACGCCGACTGACAAGCTCGCCGCCATCCAGGCCGCGCGCAAGGAAGGCGTGACGATCATGGTCGGCGACGGCGTGAACGACGCGCCGGCGCTGGCGGCGGCCGACGTCGGTATCGCGATGGGCGCGCGGGGCGCGGCCGCGTCATCCGAAGCGGCCGACGTGGTTCTGCTGGTGGATCGGCTCGATCGGCTCGTGGATGCGATGCGAATCGCCCGACGCTCGCGCCGGATCGCGCTCGAGAGCGTGGTGGCCGGCATGTCGCTGTCGATCGTCGCGATGACGATTGCGGCGGCCGGATTCCTGCCGCCGATTGCCGGCGCGGTGATTCAGGAAGTCATCGACGTCGCCGTCATCGTCAATGCGTTGCGCGTGTTGCTGGTTCGCCCGAGGCTGACGGACGCCCGGCTCGCGGATGTCGACGTCGAGCAACTCAAGCGCGAGCACACGGCATTGTCACCGTTGCTGGACCAGATCAGGGATCTCGCGGATCGCCTGCCGCACCTGTCCGGGGCCGCCATCGCCAGCGAGCTTGTCCGCCTGATCGACTCGCTCGACGAACGGCTGCTGCCGCACGAACGCGCCGACGATCGGGACGTCTACGCGCGCCTCGCGCCGATGCTCGGTGGCGAGGACCCGCTGGCGGCGATGAGCAGCGCGCACCGGGAGATCTTCAAGATGGTTCGATCGCTCCGGCAGATGGTCGCGGACCTGCCGGGCGATGCGGCGAACGCCACGCAGGTGCAGGCGATACAACGCCTGCTGTACGGGCTGGAAGCGATCGTACGCCTGCATTGCGCTCAGGAGGAGGAACTGTTCCACGCCGTCGGAGCGGATGCGTGACGACGAAGCGCGTCATGCACGCGGCGCACTCACGAGCAGGACCGGCGTTTTCGTGATGCGCGCAACGCGTCCGGCCACGCTGCCGACCAGCCAGCGCGTGGCGCCGCGCCGCCCATGCGTACCCATGACGATCAAGTCCGCATTCCATTCGATCGCGTCGTGCACGATCAGGTGAGGCACGTCTTCGCCCGTTCGATCCGTTTCGATCAGCTGCGACTGCGAGCGCCCGGCGGGGATGCCATCGAGCAGGGCCATGGCTTTTTGCAGTGCGTGATTGCCTTCGCCAAGCAACGCCTTTTCCAGCGTCTCGACGGGGACGAAATCACCCAGCTGCGTGGCGCGATCGAGCACGTATATCGCCCGGAATTCGGTGTCGGGCCACGAGAATTTCAATCCCGTTCGCAATGCGTGAAGCGCAATCGGGCTCCCGTCGACGGCGAACAGCATCCGCCGCGGCAGGCGCTCGGCCACCGACCCGAAACCTTCCGGCACGATGAGCAGCGGGCAGCCGACGAGCGTGCCGAGCGGGCCGGAAACCGTTCCTTCGATCCACGCGCGCAGGCCATGATGCTGGCGTGCCCCGACGATCACGAGTTCGGCCTGCCAGGCTTGCGCACTGTCGGCCAGCGCATGCGCGATATCCCCGCCGTGCGTGGACAGGTCGACGACTTCCGTGTCGAGCGCGATGTCGTCGCGCGCCATTGCGCTTCGGGCGCGCGACAGCACGTCGGATGCGTCTCGCAGCAATTCGTCGCGGGCCGATTCGAGAAACGCCGCGGATCTCGACCCGCGCGGGACGAGTGTGCGCGGACTATCCGCAACGCTGACGATGCGTACCGATGCATTCGGTGGAACGAACGCCCTGGCATACGCCAGCGCCTGATCGGATGCGGTGGAACCGTCGATGGCGATCAGCACCCGCTGGAGCGCGGGTGCCGCCTGGAAGGTCGAAGTGCTGGCGCTCATGAATGTCTCCCGGTGGCAATCGGCGATCCTGCATACGCAATTTTTTGCACCTGTCGTCTCCGCGGGTTTGACTTTCGTCAAGCGCGTTTGTCTTCGTCTTGTCTTCGTCGCGGTTCCTTTCCAGTCCGATCACGGAGCCCGCTTCCGCGACCTCATGGCCTGCCGCACCCACGCGCCATTTGTCCGACTTGATGGCGTCGCCCGGTAGCCCCGGTAGCACTCCGCGCGACGCCGTGCCCGGCGCTCAATTCCGGTCACCGGATGGAGCCCTCTGCCGAACGACACGCGTCGGCAACGGCAGAATGCGCGGCAACACGTTCTCCGACTTGAACAGCTTGTGCGCCACCGCGCCGAGCACGTGCAGGCCCACCAGCGCGGCCAGCCCGTAAGCCGTCAGCGCGTGCAGTTCTCCCAGCCAGTGCGACAGCTCGCGACTCCTGGGCACCAGGGGCGGCAGCGAGAAGAGCCCGAAGCAGCTGGCCGTGTGGCCGGCCGCATTGGTCTTCATCCACCCGAGGACGGGAATGGCGAGCATCAGCACATAGAGCAGCCCATGAACGCTGCGTTCCGCAAAATGATTGAGCGTGCCTGCCGGATTGACCGACGGCGGGAGCCTGCGTCCCATGCGTAACCGATTCACGATGCGAACCGCCACGAATCCGAGAATCGCGGTGCCGATCGATTTGTGCAGGCCGACGAGGTCTTCATTGTCGTCCAGCAACAAGCCGACGATCAGATTGCCGATCAGCGCGGCGGCGAGCAGCCAGTGCAGCAAACTGATCGACAGGGGGTAGCGGGTTATGGTTTTCATGGCGGGAATGCCTGTTCAATGGCGAAAGCGTGTCCGGCCCGGGTTATCCAAGCAGGTCGTGATAGTGCTTTTTCGATCCGTCGATTCGCCGTAACGCCTGTTTGGCGGCCGGCAGATCATTGGCCTGGATGGCACGATCGACTTCGGTCAATTCGTCGTGCAACGTGCGCATGCCTTCATCGTAGGTCGGCTGATCATTGCGATACCGCTGGCGGCTCGCCTGCTGCACATCGCTTTCGAGCCGGGCCACGTAGCCGTTCATTTCCGGAATCGTCCGGCTGTTCATGGCACCCTGCATCGCGTGCTTCATGTCTCGCATCAGCGTCTTGATCTCACCTGCGGACGCCGGCGCGGCAGCCACGAACAGCAGCGCGCCCAGCGTTGCGCAAAAACGGAGTCGGAACGGTAGCCTGTTCATGGTCGTCGATTCGATTGCGGGTGTCGGTGACCGCGACCATAGGGCGCCGACGTTAACGGATTCTTAAGGACCGGATTTTTCCGCGCCGTGCTTGATGCCGGCCGGTGCCTGCGGTTATCGTGCGCCCATGGACGCCATGTCCGCACCAAAAGGAACGCGACACCATGCGGGTGTTACTGGTGGAAGACGACAAGCTGATCGGCAGCGGGGTGGAGGATGGCCTGATCGAGGCCGGCATGACGGTCGACTGGGCGCACGACGGCAGGCATGCACGGCTCGCGCTCGAAACCACGCCGTATGACCTCGTCGTGCTCGATCTCGGCCTGCCCCGCATGTCGGGCGTTGAAGTGCTCGACTGGCTTCGCAAGCGCCGCGACCATACGCCGGTGCTCGTCATGACCGCGCGCGACACCGTCGCCGATCGCGTGAGCGGCCTGAGCGCGGGCGCCGACGACTACATCGGCAAGCCGTTCGACCTGACCGAATTGATCGCCCGATGCCGTGCGCTCGTGCGGCGCTCGCAGGGCCGCGGCACCGAGACGATCGAATACGGCGACCTGTCGGTCGATCCCGCGCTGATGACGGTGACGCGCGGCACCGAACGGATTGCGCTGACGTCGCGCGAATGCGCGTTGCTGGTCGAATTGCTGGCGAATCAGGGCCGTCCGCTCTCGCGCACGCAGCTCCAGGACAGCCTCTATGGCTGGAACGAAGAAATCGAAAGCAATGCGATCGAAGTGCATGTGTCGAATCTGCGCAAGAAACTGGGGGCCGAATTGATCCGCACGATTCGAGGTGTCGGCTACGTGGTGGAGAAAGCGTCGTGATGCGCTCGATCCGGCAACGGCTGACCTTGCTGGTGCTGTCGGGTGTCGTGGTGGTGTGGGCCTATTCGCTGGTGTCGAGCTATCGCCAGGCGATTCACGAAGCGGAGGAGTGGGACGAAACCCGCATCGAGCAGATCGCACGAGCGTTCGTCGCGCTCGATGCGTCCGACCTGCCGGTCTTCGCGGATATCGTCCTCGGCTCGGGGGAAGACAACGATGGCGACAACGACGCATCACCGCGCATGCTGTATCAGATCAGGGACGCGGGCGGACGCATCCTGGCCGCCAGCCCGGGGCTTGACGCGCTCGATCTGCCGGTGTTTCCCGCCGCCGCATCGAGCCCGATCCGGTTCGGCAATCCGAAGTGGCACGCGTACGTGCTGACCGATGCCGCGCGCGGGCGTACCGTGCGGATCTTCGAGCAACGCACGCAGCGTTCCGACTTGTCCGCGGAGGTCGCGCGCCGGGTCGCCCGGCCGCTCGCCTTCGCGTTGCCCGTGCTGGCCGTGCTGATCTGGCTGGCGATCGGACGCAGCCTGACGCCGCTGCGGACGCTGTCCGAGGCAATCGAGGCGCGTTCGCCCGACAACCTCGACGCAATCGGCACGAAGGGCATTCCCGACGAAGTGCGGCCGCTGGTTGCCGCACTGAACACGTTGCTGCAACGTCTGCGCGGCTCGCTCGATCGCGAGCGCGCATTCACCAGCGATGCCGCACACGAGCTCAAGACCCCGCTCGCCGCACTCAAGGTGCAAGCGCAAGTCGCGCTCACCGCACGCGATCCGGACCGGCAGCGGCGCGCGATGCAACGGGTCGTCGAGGGCGTGGACCGAAGCACGCATCTGGCGGACCAGCTGCTTGCACTGGCGCGACTTGACGAGACCGTACCGATGCGCGGCGAGGAGGTCGATCTCGCACGCGTGGTGCAGACCTGCATCGACGACCATCAGGCGCGCGCGAGTCGCAAGCGGATCGCACTGATTTCACGCGTCGACGGTCCGGTTGTCGCACATGTCCCGTCGACGCTGGTGCGCGTCCTGCTCGACAATCTCGTCGATAACGCGATCAAGTACGGTCGCGAACAGGGGCGCGTCGAAATCGCATCGTGGCAGGATGCCGGCGCGATCAGCCTTCAGGTACGAGACGACGGACCGGGCGTCTCGGGTGAGGACCTGTCCCGACTGCAGGATCGCTTCTTTCGCGGCGCCGATCACGACGAAAGCGGCAGTGGCCTGGGGCTGTCCATCGTCGCGCGCATCGTGGCCAAACTCGGCGGGAGTCTGACGTACGTCGACGGGTTGAACGGCAACGGGTTCGGCGTGCGCGTGAGGTTGCCGTCGTCGGCCTGACCGCCGCGGCGATTCCGGGTCCGCCCCTGTCTTTCGCGGGCGAGGCGTTCGAAGACGCGCAGTTAACATTGCCTTCAGCTGAACGGCGCATGCTGTTCTTACGGCAGAAGAGATGTTCTCGGATGCCGACCCTGTTCACTGGAGGTCGAGATCATGAAATTCGCTATCCGTACCATCATGCTGGCGGCGGCCATCATCCCCGCATTCGCAGCGGCCGCTCAATCGAGCAACGGCCTGACCCGGGCGGAAGTCCGCGCGCAGATCACGCAGGCCGAGCAGGCCGGTTACAACCCGGCCCGAAAGGACATTCACTATCCGCAATCGATCCAGCGGGCCGAGGCGCGCATCCAGGCGACCGCATCGGCCCCGCAGGCCGATACGTCGGGCTATGGGCCTGAATACAACGCAGCGGGCGACTCGGGGGGCGTGATCCAGAGTCATGCCGCGGCGCCTCGTTTGTATACGCATCATTGATGCCATGCATGCGAGCGTCGGGGGCTACGCTCACGATGATTTGCCGGCAACGATCGCCGACTCGAGCGCGCATGTGATATGAGCCGGGCGGCGGCTTTCGCCGGGCCCGGGCCGGATACCGCCCCCGTCGTTGCGCGCGGTTTCAGTCGTTGCCCTTCTCGAGCACGTTCTGCGTGAGCGTGACCGACGGAATCGTCGGCTTCAGCGACGCACGGTGCGCGCGGCTGCTCAACCACTTCCAGCCGCCCACGAGCAGCAGTGCGACCAGCGGGATCGACGCGATCGTCCACGTCCCGTTCGGGTAGTCGAACGCCATCAGCACCTGCACGCCGAGCAGGAACAGCAGTGTGAGCCACGACGTGACGGGCGCGCCCGGCATCCTGAACGGCACGTCGTCCACTTCGCCGCGCCCGACCGCCGCGCGGAACTTCATCTGGCACACGACGATGAAGCCCCACGTGCTGATGATGCCGAGCGACGCGATGTTCAGCACGATCTCGAACACGCTCGACGGCACGAGATAGTTGAGCAGCACGCCGAGCGCGCCGAAGAACGTGACGAACGGACTCTGGCCAGCCTTGTACGCGCTCCACGGCAGCAGGCAGACCAGCAGCACCACCGACGCGACGTAGAAGATCGCGATGCGCCAGATCACGTTGTTGATCGCGCGCGGCAGCACCTTGCGCGCGTCCTTGCATTCGCCGGCGGCGGTGGCCACCAGCTCGACGCCCGCGAACGCGAACACCACGCCCTGCACCAGCACCAGCGCCGGCATCATGCCGTGCGGAAAGAAGCCGCCGTGGTCGGTGATCAGATGCATGCCGGTGTCGTGGCCGGCGACCTGCACGCCCGTGCCGAGGATCACCGAGCCGATCACGAGAAACAGCACGATCGCGGCGACCTTGATCAGCGCGAACCAGAATTCCATCTCGGCGAACCACTTGCGACGGTCCGGCGGCCTGCAGACGGCCGCCCGCGCCGAGGAACAGACCGGTGCCGATCGCCCCGCCGATCGCGATCATCTGCACCTGTCGATTGCCGAGGGTCTTGTGGTAGCCGGCTTCGTGCGATTCGAGCCAGCTGCGTTTGTCGGTTTCGCCGCTTGTCGACGGTTCGGAATCGATGCCATGACGGTATCCTCGCGCGCGGATGTGATTGGATTCATCCCGATCGCGAGGCGACCGGGAACCACCGGTACCGGCGGATCGGTGCGCGGAATCAAGCGCACCCGTCCTGATTGCGATTCGCCGAGTGCGGCGAAAGGCACGGTACGTCGCGAACGTATTCAGCTGTAATTCCCACCACAAACAGAATGCAAATTTGGACCGGGCCTGTTCGAATCCGTGCATACGGGCCTCGGCCATGACGCCTCGCAGCGAAAAGCGAGCAACCTGCACGGCGTCGGCGATGCCGTGCATCGCGTGAATTCGAACTTCGTTTCGATGTCCTCATTCCGCGCGCCCCGGATCGATGCACCGGTGCCGGCGTGCGCCCAATGCAGGACTTCCGATTCGCGGGGTGAACCAGTTAGGTAATTTGGTGCGCCGGCGCGCGCTGCGAGGGCAGCGGCTGGCGCCGGTGCCGGCCCATGCACCGAAATGGGGAATGCGGTGCGCCGGAATTTCCGTCGAGTGCCGGTACGGCAAGCGTTTTACGGCGGTGGCCCGGTTTTTGCTGGAGTACCCGCGGCCGCGCAACGGTTGCGCGCTGCCCGACGACATACCAGACAAGGAAGATTCACCGTGAGCCCGACGACTCGACCGTTCCCCCGACGCACCTGGCTGGCTGCGCTGATCGCCGCCCCCGTGATGGCGCTGTTCGCCGCTGCGCCGGCGCATGCCGACGCGCTCGACACCATCGCGAAAAACGGCGCGCTGCGCGTCGCGGTGCCCGAAGACTATCCGCCGTTCGGCTCGGTCGGCACGGACATGCAGCCGCAGGGCTACGACATCGACATGGCCGAACTCCTCGCCAAGTCGCTCGGCGTGAAGCTGAAGCTGGTGCCCGTGAACAGTGCGAACCGGATTCCGTACCTGACGACCAACAAGGTCGACATGGTGATCTCGTCGCTCGGCAAGACGCCGGAGCGCGAGAAGGTCATCGACTTCTCGAGCGCGTACGCACCGTATTTCCAGGGCGTGTTCGGGCCGGCCGACGTGAAGGTGAGCGCGCCCGCCGACCTGACCGGCAAGACGGTCGGCGCCACCCGCGGCGCGCTCGAGGAGATCGCGCTGTCGCAGCTCGCACCGAACGCGACGATCAAGCGCTTCGAGGACAACAACGCGACGATCCAGGCGTTCCTGTCGGGGCAGGTGCAGCTGATCGCGGCCGGCAACATCGTCGCGGCGGCGATTCTCGCGAAGAATCCGCCGCGCCGGCCCGAGGTCAAGTTCGTGATCAAGAATTCGCCGTGCTTCGTCGGCGTCAACAAGAACGAACCGCGCCTGCTCGCAAAGATCGACGACACGATCGCCCATGCGAAGCAGGACGGCACGCTGGGCGCGATGTCGAAGAAGTGGCTCGGCCAGCCGTTGCCGGCCGGACTGTGACGAATCGCAGTGTCGCCTGATACATCGCCGCGGCCGGCACCGCCGGCGCGGCGGGTGTCGTTGTCCGAACCCGAATTTACTCCATCGTCATGAGCTACCAGCTTCAATTCGGCGAGCTCGCCGAATACGCCGGCGTGTTCGCGAGCGGCGCGGCGATCACGCTCGCGCTCACCGCGGTCGCGACCGTACTCGGCGTGGCGCTCGGCGTGCTCGGCGCGGCCGCGTACAGCGCCGACGCGCGCGCGGCCGTGCGGCTGCGCCCGCTGATCGGCGCGTACGTCGAGGCGATCCGCAACACGCCGTTCGTCGTCCAGCTGTTCTTCATCTTCTTCGGCTTGCCCGCGCTCGGCGTGCACATCGACGAATACACGGCCGCGATCCTCGCGATGACGCTCAATCTCGGCGCGTACTCGGTCGAGATCGTGCGCGCGGGCGTCGCCGCCGTTCCGAAAGGGCATCTGGAGGCGGCGTCCGCGCTTGCGATGTCGCGCGCGCAGATGCTGCGCCACGTCGTGCTGCCGCAGGCGCTCGCCAAGGTGTTTCCGGCGCTGTCGAGCCAGATCGTGATCACGATGCTCGGCTCGGCGGTCGTGTCGCAGATCTCGGTGGCCGACCTGACGTATGCGGCCGGCTACATTCAGTCGCGCAACTTCCGTGCGTTCGAGACGTACTTCGTCATCGCGCTCGCGTATCTGGCGATGGCGCTGCTGCTGCGTGCCACGCTGGGCTCGATGGGGCGCCGCCTGTTCTCCCGCCGTGTGCGAGGTGCGCGATGATCGACTTCACGTTCGGGCAGATTCTCGCGAACCTGCTGCTCGCGGCCCGCTGGACGATCGTGCTGTCGATCGTGTCGTTCCTGTCCGGCGGCCTCGTCGGCCTCGGGCTGCTCGTGATGCGCGTGTCGAGCTCGACGCTGCTGCGCGGCGTCGCGAAGCTGTACATCGAGATATTCCAGGGCACGCCGTTGCTGATGCAACTGTTCATCGTGTTCTTCGGCCTGCCGCTCGTCGGGCTCGACGTGCCGCCGTGGATCGCGGCCACCGCAGGGCTCACGTTCTTCACCAGCGCGTATCTCGCCGAAATCTGGCGCGGCTGCGTCGAGGCGGTGCCGAAAGGGCAGTGGGAGGCGTCGGCGAGCCTGGCCATGAGCTACGTCGAGCAGTTGCGTCACGTGATCCTGCCGCAGGCCGCGCGCATCGCGATCGCACCGACGGTCGGCTTCGGCGTGCAGGCCGTGAAGGATACGGCGCTGGTGTCGATCATCGGCTTCACCGAGCTGACGAAGGTCGGCATCGCGATCTCGAACGCGACGTTCCGGCCGTTCGTCGTGTACGGCCTCGTCGCGCTGATCTATTTCGCGCTCTGTTATCCGCTTACCCGTTATGCGCGCACGTTGCAAAGGAGATGGCATGCCGCTCGTTGAAACCCGTGGTCTCGAAAAGAACTTCGGCACCCATCATGTGCTCAAGGGCATCGATTTCTCCGTCGAGCGCGGGCAGGTCGTCTCGATCATCGGCCGCAGCGGCTCGGGCAAGAGCACGCTGCTGCGCACGCTCAACGGACTCGAGAGCATCGACGCGGGCACGATCTCGATCGACGGCGAACGCGTCGATGCGCGGCACGCGGACCTGCGTGCGCTGCGGCTGAAGGTCGGCATGGTGTTCCAGCAGTACAACCTGTTTCCGCACCTGAGCGCCGGGCAGAACGTGATGCTCGCGCAGTCGGTCGTGAAAAAGTCGCATCGCCAGCAGGCGCGCGCGATCGCGGAACTGATGCTCGAGCGCGTCGGCCTCGGCGACAAGTTCGACGCGTTTCCGGAACAACTGTCCGGCGGCCAGCAGCAACGCGTCGCGATCGCGCGTGCGCTCGCGATGAAGCCGAGCGTGCTGCTGTGCGACGAAATCACGTCCGCGCTCGATCCCGAGCTCGTCGGCGAGGTGCTGGGCGTCGTCGCGCAGCTTGCACGCGAGGACATGACGTTGATCATGGTCACGCACGAGATGAACTTCGCGCGTGCGGTGAGCGACCGGATCGTGTTCATGCATCAGGGCAGGGTGTGGGAGAGCGGGACGGCCGAAGAGATTTTCGAGCGGCCGCAGACGGTGGAGCTGACGCGGTTTCTGGGCAGCGTCCGGAACACGGAAGCGGTTGCGCGCTGATTCGCGACGCCCGCGGGGTGCTGACACAGTCGCCCCGATCGTCGACAATCCGGCTCGTGCGCCGCGCCTGCGTGTGCCAAGCCAGCCGAGAGAGTCTTCCATGTCCGTAATATCCGTCAGGACCGCCCACCTCGACGATGCGCAGGCGATCGCCGATTTTCACGTCAAGGTCTGGCGGCATACTTATCGCGATCTCGCGCCGGCGCAGGCGCACGCCGTCCTCGACGAGCGCCATCGCGGCAGGACATGGCGGGAAAAGCTGGCGTCGAACGCGGGCGACCAATTGGTGCTCGTGGCGGAAACCGACGGCACGATCGTCGGCATCGGCGCGGCCGGCGCGCCGTCGGAGCCGATCTTCGGCGGCCGTGGCGAGATCAAGTTCCTGTACGTCGATCCCGGGTTCAAGCGTCGCGGCATCGGCCGCACGCTGCTCGCCCGGCTAGCAACGCATCTGCAAACGATGCGGTACCGGGGCGCGGCGTTGAGCGTCGTCAAGGGAAACGACGCCGCGATCGCCTTTTACGCGTCGTTGAACGGCCGGCTGGCCGGCGAGTACGTCGATGCGGGGCCGATCTGGCGATCGCGGAACATCGTGATGGTGTGGGACGATTTCGCGAGTCTCGTTTCCTGACTTCCCGCCTCGTCGCAAATACGTGCGCGCATCACGCGACGCGCGCGCGCAGCCACGCCGTGAACGCGGTCACGAGCGGCGCCTCGGTCATCTCGTGACGCGCGACGAGATAGTACGCATGGCGTGACGGCACGGTTTCGCATGAAGCCATGCGGCGGGTTTCGCGGGCAGCCGGCGGGGCTTCATTCACGACGGTTCGCAGACGAAGCGGCCGCACACGCCGGACGGGCGGCGATTCACCTACCACGCCGAAATTCGGCGCATAACGCATCGTTTCCGGAAGCGTTCCTTGTCGATTTCGCACTAATTCACGCGCCGCTCAGGTCGTTATCGAGGCATCGGTCTCGCACGTGCCGCCTTCGATCGGCTTGACACGCATGCGTCGCATGCAACGGCTTCGTGCTCAACGCTTCCCTCATCATGATCAGGAATTTCAGCATTCGCGCCCGGCTGGCGCTGGCGATGGGTTTTCTCGGCGTACTGCTCGTCATCGGCGGCATCATCGGTGTGATTGGCGTGGCGATCAGCAACGACGACGTGAGGACGCTTTATTCCGAACGGCTCGCATCATCGGAGGCGCTGGGGCAAGCGAATGTCGCGCTGTCGAGAACCCGTCTATGGCTGTATCGCATCGCGCTCGATCCGGACGGCCCCGACGTGCCGCAGGAAACCGCGTCGTCCCGCGAACTGCTCGCCGCGTCGAAAAAGGCGTGGGACGCGTATCGCGCGCTGCGGCTCTCCGGCCCGGAAGAAGCACGCCTCGCGGCCGACGCGAACACGAAGTTCAACGCGCTCGTCGAGAACGGCCTCGAACCGATGTTCAGCGCCATTGCCGCGCACGATCCCGCGAAAATCCCCGACGTCTGGCGGCACATTCCGCCGTCGCTGTTCATCGACGTCTCCGACGCGATGGACGCGCTCGGCCGGATCCAGATGACGGCCTCGCGCGTGACGTTCGATGCCGCGCAGGCGCGTTTCCACTGGTTCGTCGGGATCGCGATCGCCGGCATTCTGGTCACGCTCGGCGCAGCCGTACTCACGTGGTGGTCGCTTCAGCGCGCGATCGGTGCGCCGCTCGCGCACGCACTCGATCATTTCAGCTCGATTGCCGGCGGCGACCTGACGACGCGGATCGACGTCCATTCGACCGACGAGATGGGGCAACTGATGACCGGCCTGCAGGCGATGCAACACAAGCTGCTGCAGACGATTCGCGTGGTGCAGGATGGCGCGCACTCGATCGAGACGGCCGCGCGCGAGATCACGGCCGGCAACACGGACCTGTCGCAACGGACCGAAGAGCAGGCCGCGTCGCTGGAAGAAACGGCCGCCTCGATGGAACAACTGACTTCGACGGTTCGCCAGAATGCCGAGAACGCGAAGCAGGCGAATCAGGTGGTGCAAGGCGCGGCGCAGCTGACCGAAGAGGGCAATCAGGCGGCGCAGGAAGTCGTGAACACGATGCGCGGCCTGTCGGAAGCGTCTGGCAAGATCGCCGAAATCATCTCCGTCATCGAAGGCATTGCATTCCAGACCAACATCCTGTCGCTGAATGCGGCGGTCGAAGCAGCGCGGGCTGGCGAGCAGGGGCGCGGATTCGCGGTCGTCGCAGGCGAAGTGCGCTCGCTCGCCCAGCGCAGCGCCACGGCGTCGCGGGAGATCAAGGAACTCATTACGGATTCGCTGAGACGCGTCGAGACCGGTGCGCGACAGGTCGATCGCGCGACCGGGACGATGTCGGAGATCCTGACGTCGGTGCAACGGGTGCAGGTGCTGATGGGCGAGATTGCCGCCGCGTCCGACGAGCAGTCCAGGGGCATCGAACAGGTGAATCAGGCGGTGACGCAAATGGATCAGGTCACTCAGCAGAACGCGGCGCTGGTTCAGCAGGCGTCGGCGGCCGCGCTGTCGCTGAGGGAGCAGGCGGGGCAGCTGGAGGCGACTGTCTCGGTGTTTCGGATCGGTTCCTCGCACGCCGATTCGTGAACCCGGGCGGCCGAATCGATCTGCATGACCGGCACGCGGCGGCCGGCCGTTCTCGAACCGAGATCCGCCTACTTCAAGTCCCGCGCCACACGAAACCCGTTTGCCGAATAACGTACGCTGCTGTCGTACTTGAAGCGTGTCGAAACGGGCATGTAGCCTGCACCATCCCGCCACGAGCCGCCGCGGATGACGCGGACCTGGCAATTCGGTTCGTCCCATGAGCGGCCGTCGGCAGGCGCATTCCTGTACGAGTTGTGCCAGCAGTCGCTGACCCATTCCCATACGCTGCCGCCCATGTCGTAGAAGCCGAGCGGATTGGCCGCGAACGAGCCGACGTTGTCCGGTGCGTCGGCATGCCAAGGCTGACCGCAGTCCTTGCAGTTGGCGTTGCCCGGGCGCATCTCGTTGCCCCACCAGTAGCGCGTCGCGGTGCCGCCACGGGCCGCGAATTCCCATTCGGCCTCGGTCGGCAGCCGGTAAGACTTGCCGCTGATTTTCGACAGCCACTTGACGTACTGTTGCGCATCGTCCCAACTCAGGTCGCGCACCGGCGCGTTCGCCGCCGTGTTGCTGTCGTTGGGCAGGCGCGGGCAGGCGCCCGCGTCGCGGCATGCGTTCCACTGCGCAACGGTCACGCCGTACTTCGCCAGCGCAAAGGCGTGATCGAGCGTCACGCGATGCGCAGGCTTTTCCGACGGATCGCCCGAATTGCTGCCCATCGTGAAAGCCCCCGGACTGACCGCCAGCATGGCGGGGCAGGCAGGGCAATCGTGGATTTCATTGGCGGTCGTCGCGCCGCCTTTCTGCGGCGGTGCCGACGGAGCCGCCGCGGCAGCGGGCGGCGGCGCTTTCGGCGTCGAGCCGGACGTGTGCGCGGGCTGCGCCGGAGCCGGAGCCGAAACGGCGGCGGGGGCCGGCGCGGCGCTCGCCGTCTGCGCGGGCGCGGACGCCGCTGGCGCCTTGGGCGCGGCCGCGCGCAGTCGCGCGAGACGAGCCTGCGCCAACTGCGCGAAGCGGCCGTTCGGGTAGGTCTTCAGATAGGCTTCGTAGTCGCCCGCCTCCTTGCTGTCCTTGATCGACTCCCAGAACGTGATTTCGTACTGTTCGGCGCTGTCTTTCGGCATCACGCCGCGGCTATCGAGCGCCACGACGCCGACGTCCGCCAGCACGTCGGATCGTTGCGCCGTGCCGCCGCCGGCATGCGCGTCGCCGGTTCCAGCGCGACGCGCCCCGGTGAACGCCAACGTCGCTGCCGCACCGGACAGGGAAGACGCGATCCACGGCGTCTGCCGATGCCCGGTGGCGCGTTCGACCATCGCGCCGGCACGGTCGAAGACCTGTGCGATCCCGAGCCCCGGCACCGCGAGCGTCTGCAGCAGCGCTGCCGTGTAGACACCATGCGCGGTACCATCGGCCGCACCTGCGCCCGGCGCTGCCGCGTATGCGACGAGCGTATGCGGCGGCGGCTCGGGGGGCGCCACGTGGCCGGCACCGGGAGGCGCGATCAGACAGGAATCCAGAATGATCAGATCAATCCGGTCGCCGCGCGGCCGCGACGTCGCGGCGAACACGGTTTGCAGGTCGATACCCGTTCGAGACAGGCTGGCCGGCGCGCCGACGTCGGCATCGACCGGCGCGAGCCATGTCGCTCCGCCGACGCTGGCGCCGTGGCCCGTGAAATAGACCACCCCGGTGCCGCCGGCCGAGCCGTGGCGTTCGAACGCGGCAAGCCCGTCGAGCATCTGCTGCCGGGTCGCATTGCGCAACGTGATGACGTCGAAGCCGAGCGCGCGCAGCGCGTCGCTCATTGCATCGGCGTCATGGACGGGATTGGCGAGCGGATGATCGCGATAGGCGCCGTTGCCGATCACGAGCGCGACGCGCCGCGGTTCGGCTGACGGGGCGCGCGCGGACGCCGACGGCGGTGCGGGAAAAACATGCATGTCCTCGCCGGAGCACGTGCTCGATGCAACCGAGATCGACGCAAACAGGCATGCGGGCAGGAGTATTCGCCACATGTTGAGCCCCCCAGGGTGCGCCGTCGGACCCGATGCCGAAGGCGGAGCGCAGCCATTGCCGGGTGTTCGGTCGCGGCGAGCGCAATGCCGGCTTGCGGCAGGCACGGGCGCGGCCGGGACACATTCAAGATAGCACGTGCGCCTGGCGGCGATCACCGGATCCACCCGCGGGTCTTGCAAAAAACGGACATACGGATCCGCGCATCGCGGCCGGCCCGTTACCCTGGAACATCGTTATGTGCCTTCCTGTCGATTACGTCCTAAGCTGTTAGACACGCTCCACTGTCCGACGCCGCGCGCCGCCATCCACGCGAGGAGCAACACGATGCGAAGAAGGGCTACCTTGTTGGCTTTGGCCGCCACCGTCCTGGCGCCGAGGATCGCGTTCGCCGCCGGGCGTACGACTTCGCCGCCCGGCGCCGAGGCCTACATCATCTGGCCGTCCGACGGTGCAACGATCACGGGCGGCAAGTTCTGGGTGCGCATGGGCCTGCGCAACATGGGCATCTGCCCGAAAGGCATCGAGCGGCCCAACGTGGGCCACCATCATCTGCTCATCGATACCGATCTCCCGCCGCTGGACCAGCCGATACCGTCGGACCGGAATCACCTCCATTACGGTGCCGGTCAAACCGAGGCGCGCATCGAGCTGCCACCCGGCAAGCACACGCTGCAGCTGCTGATGGGCGACCACGACCACGTGCCGCACGATCCGCCGGTGTACTCGAAGAAGATCACGATCACGGTCAAGTAGCGCGCCATGCCGCGCCTGCCGCACGAACCGGGAATTGCCGCCATGAACAAGCTCATCCTCTTCGCCGTTGCCGTGACGCTGCTATGGACGGGAGCGGCGACCGCAGAGACCGGCACGCATCCCCCGAAGGCCGTCGTCTACATCGGCTGGCCCAACGATGGCCAGGTGATGCCGGCCGGACGTCCGTTCCGCGTGTGGTTCGGCTTGCGCGACATGGGTGTCGCGCCGTCGCACGTGCAGTTTCCGAACACGGGCCACCATCACCTGCTGGTCGATACGGACC
Source organism: Burkholderia sp. Bp9015 (assembly GCF_003853505.1). Classification (NCBI taxonomy): domain Bacteria; kingdom Pseudomonadati; phylum Pseudomonadota; class Betaproteobacteria; order Burkholderiales; family Burkholderiaceae; genus Burkholderia; species Burkholderia sp. Bp9015. The sequence continues at coordinate 252,814 of NZ_QTPZ01000002.1, read as the reverse complement.
TGCCGCCGATGGACCAGCCGATTCCGTCCGACCGCAATCACCTGCATTTCGGCGCGGGCGAGACCGAGACCACGCTTGAGCTTCCGCCGGGCAAGCACACGCTGCAGCTCCTGATGGGCGACGCCAACCACGTGCCGCACAATCCCCCCGTCTATTCGAAGAAAATCACGATCTACGTGAAGTGACGTCGCGCACGCCGATCGGCGATCGCCGACGTACGCGCGCTCGCGCTCACGCTCACGCGAGCAGGTGAGCGCCGGACGGCAGCGCGGTCGCTCGATGCACCAAGTGTCGGCGCACACCCGACACCCCGAGCCCGAACTGTCTGCGACGTCCCGTCACGCACCGTTGATCCCGGTACCGCGCACACGTCGCTCCAATTCCCGTCTTCGTGACCCGGACCCGCGCCGGCAGGCCTGCCGGCACGATTGCCGCCGCCCCCGCGAGCGGTTGGCACGCCCCATGCAAGACGAGACGCGAGCGTGCCACGCTGCAGCATCGACACCAACACTTCCGCCGATCCCGCATCGTCGCCGCGTTCCGCCCAAGGAGTCGATCGTGAACACCTGCCTGTCGCCGACTGCCACGCGCAACTGCCGCGGTCTCATGCGTTCGCTGGCCCGCATCGCCGGTTCCGCCGGCGCATGCGCGGCGTTGCTGTCCGGCTGCATGGACCTGAACGTGCCCGTCTACCAGCGCCCCGAGATGCCGGCAAAGACCACCTGGGCGCATGCGCACGGGCCGGTATCCGCGTCGGACACGGTCAACGCCGAGTGGTGGAAGAGCTTCGACGATCCGACGCTCGACGCGCTCATCGACAAGGCCATCGCGGGCAACGTCGATATCAAGGTGCTGGCGGCGCGCATCGGGGTCGCCGGCGCGCAGGTCGGCGAAGTGCGGGCGGGCGCGCTGCCGAGCGCCGACCTCGGCGCGGGCGTGGACTTCGAGAAGAACACGCATCAGACGCTGTCGAAGTCCTACAACCTCGGCAGCCAGGTGAACTGGGAGATCGACATCTGGGGCAAGGTCGAGAAAGGCGTGCAGGCGCAGAAGGCCGAATACCGCGCGACCGAGGCCGACTGGCGCGCCGGCTACCTGACGCTCGTCGCCGACGTGTCGAGCACGTATTTCCGGATCCTCCAGTTCGACGACCAGATCGAGCAGGAACAGCGCACGCTCGACAAGAACCGGAAGATCCTCGCGATCTACCAGTCGATGCTGGCGAACGGCATCGCGCCGCAGACCGAAGTGCTGCGGCAGAGCGCGGAGATCAACGGGCTGGCGAACGAACTGATCGAACTGCACCGCGAGCGCGACACGGCCGAGAACGCGCTCGCGACACTGCTGGGCGTGCCGGCCGGCGAATTCAGGATGCCCGCCGGCCATCTCCGGCAGCGCGTCAAGCTGCCGGACGTGCCGATGGGGCTGCCCGCGCAACTGCTGGCGCGCCGGCCGGATGTCGTCGCCGCGCAGTACCGCGTGCTCGAATCGTATGACGAAGTGGGTGCGGCGAAGCTCGCGCAGCTGCCGTCGATCAGCCTGACCGGGCGTGGCGGCACCGCGGCGTTCGCGCTGTCCGATCTCTTCAAGGCCTTCACGTTCAGCTTCCTGCCGAGCATCAACCTGCCGATGTTCGACCCGGGCGTGCGCGCGCACATCAAGACGACCGAGGCGCAGACCAAGGTCGCCGAGCAGCAGTACCGGCAGACCGTGTTTACCGCGTTCAAGGAGGTGGAAAATGCACTCGTCGATCTCGACGCGCACAAGCAGCAGCGCATACAGCTTCAGCAGCAGAGCGCGCGTCTGCGCACCGTCGCAGCGCAGGTCGAGGCGCAGCTCAAGGAAGGGCTCGTCTCGCAACTCGAGGTGCTCGAATCGGAGCGTTCGGTGGCATCCGCGGAACTCGCGCTGCTCGCCAATCATCAGCAGATTCTGAGCGACACGGTCACGCTCTACAAGGCGATCGGCGGCGGCTGGCGCGCGGTCGAAATCTCGAATGCGGGCAGCGAGCCGGCCGGCCACGCGCTGCAATGAACACGCCAGCCCTGCGCAGCCGCGCGATCGGCGCCAGCCGATTGACTACCGCCATCCGTCGCCTAAACTTTTTTCACGATCGTGCCGCCACGTGCGTTGGCGGTGCGGCTTCACTCAGGTGGTTCGAAAGCGCGTCGCGTTGCCTGCGCCGCGTCTCCATTGGCGGGCGCATGTCGATCGTTGGCCGAATCATGGTTCCAGACGCCGCTTCGATTGCCGAGCAACGCGCCGCGCTCGACCGGCAGTTCGACATCGTGCTCAAGCCGGTTTCGCATCCGGAGCTGAGCGAGATCCGGATCGACCACGCGCTGTTCGCCGTCGGGCGCACCAACACGCCATTCGCGTCCGCCAGGCCCGAACTGGTGGCCGACCTGTCGCGCCGCCATGCGCGCATTTTCTTCGAAGGCAGCGCGGCCTACGTCGCCGATCTCGGCAGCAAGAACGGTACGGCCGTCAACGGTGTCGAGGTCGGCGACAAGCCGCACCTGCTGCGCGACGGCGACGAACTGCGCTTCGCCGGCGCGCTCGCGTACCGCGCCGCGTTCGTGCCGCGCGCGACGCATCGGCCGCCGCGACCGGCCGTCGTCACGCTGGCGCCGGAGCGCGGCGATCTCGGCCTGCAACCGGTCATCATTACCGCGTTCCCGTTCCTCGTGAGCAAGACCGACGACACGTTCGCCTGCTACCGGAACGCGTATCCGCATCAGGTCAACTACCTGTCGCGGCGTCATGCGCACATCTACGTGCAGGACGGCGAGGTCTTCGTGGAAGACCTCGGCAGCACGAACGGCACGTTCGTCGACGGCCGGCGCCTCGACGAGCATGCGGTGCCGCTTGGCGACGGCGCGCTGCTCGCGTTCGGCGGCGATCATTTCGTCTATCGCGTCGGGGTGCAGCGCGAGCCGGGGCCGGACTCCACCGTGACGGCCGCATCGTCGCCCGGCGCCGCCGCGCATGCGGCCGCCGCGGACCCCGACCGGACCACCTTCGTCGATACCGCGCATTCGTTTCTCGACATCTTCTGCACGGTGCCGGCCGTTCAGCCGGACGACGAGGTCAACCCGCACGCCGCGCATGGCGCCGCCGAAACCGCGCATGACGCGCGCCGCCGGCGCGGCAGGATCGAAGTCTTCCTGTCGGAGCTGAGCGAGGCGTTCGGCGGCAGCGGGCACGTCAACCTGCGCCGGCTCGGCGGGTGGAGCGGCGCACTGCTCGCGGCGGTCGGCCTGCTGGTCGCGACGCTGTATTTCCAGGACGCGCCGCTGCGCGAGATGCATGCGCTGCTGGCGCGCGGCGACGCCGCACAGGCGGCGCAACTCGCCGACCGTCATCTGGCGAGCCATCCCGACGACCCGGCGTTCGTCGCGCTGGGCACCGAGGCGCTCGTCCGGTCCAAAGTGCCGGACTGGATCGCCGCGATGAACGCGCGCGCCTTCGACCGCGCCCGTGCCGTCGTGCAGGACATGCGCACGCTGGCGCGCCACAACGCCGACGCGCGGCCGCTCGTCGACGAAGTCGCGTGGATCGGCGAGCTGCAGGCGTTCGTTGCCGGGCGCGGCGGGGCGGAAGCGCCGATCCGCATCTATCGCGACGAAGCGCCGATCAAGGCGCTGACCGGCCGCTGGAACGACGACCCGGGTGCGCATCAGCGGCTGCTCGACCGGATTTCGTCATACGTTCCCGCGTTCGGCGTGCTGTATGCCGACGCGCTCAGTCAGCTGCGCCGGCTGCAAAGCGACAACTCCGTCTACGTGGCCGCGCTCGAGCGGCTGCAGCGCGCGATCGCGTCGGCGCTCGACGACGACCGGCTCGACGGTCTCCCGGCGCTGCTCGCCGACGACGAACAGCGCTATCCGCGCCTCGGCGGCCTCGACGCCGTGCGGGCGGACCTGCAGCAGTACCTGCAGTTCGAGAGCGACGCGCGGGCCGGCCACGGGCCGGCCGTACTGGATCGCCTCAGGCAGTTCCGCTTCGCGACGCCGCAATTCGCCGCCCATGTCGCGACGCTGGAGCGGCTCGCTTCGTCGGGAGGGCGCAGTGAAGCTCGATAGTCTGCTCAAGCGCGCGCGCCAGGCGCCGCCGCCGGAGCCGCCACGCTCGCTGGGCGAGGCGCTGGAGGATCACAGCGTCGAAGGGATCGCGATCCTGACGGCGCGGCCGTGGCGGCTCACGCAGGCGACCATCATCGCGATGGTCGGGCTCGTCGTGTGCGCGCTGCTGTGGTCGTTCGTCGGCCGCGCCGACGTCATCGTGACTGCGCCGGGCGCGCTCGCGCCGGAGTCCGAGGTGCGCCGCATCTACGCGCCCGTCGACGGCGAGCTGGTGGACATCTACATCGCCGAAGGCCAGCCGGTCGAAAAGAACGACGTGATCGGCCGGATCAACGCGCGCGGCGCGATCGAGGCGGCGACCAACGCGCTCGATGCGCGCCTCAAGCTCGACGACGCGGAGCGCGAATGGAAGCAGTTTCCGGACAAGAAGCAGCTGATGGAGCGCAAGGCCGACGCATTGAAGCAACAGATCGAGGTCGAGGAGCACCTGCACCAGAACCGCATTGCCGAAGGCACCAGCAAGCTCGCGCAATCGCAGCACGCGCAGATCGACGAAGCGCGCAGCAATATCGACAACGCCCGCCACGCACTCGATCTCGCGAACGACGAACAGGACAAGTACGCGCGCCTGTTCGCGCTGCCGGGCGGCGGCGGCGTGTCGCAGAGCCAGGTGGAACAGAAGCGCAGCGCCTACCTGCAGGCCCAGGACAGCTACCGCGTCGCGCAGGCGCGGCTCACGCAGCTCGAGGCGCAGCAGAGCCACGAGTTCGCGCAGGCGAAGGCGCAACTCGAAGGCAGCGGCGAGACGCTCGCCGGGCTGCGCATCCAGTACGACGCGACCGTGCGCGACATCGCGAACACCGAAGAGAAGCTGCGTCTGCAGGTGCAGACGGCGCGCCTCGCCGCGGATGCCGCCGCGCGGATCCGCTTCGAGAACATCGACAAGGACAATTTCCTGCTCGTGCTGGCGCCCGTCTCCGGCGTGATCACCGATGTGACCACGACGCAGCCCGGCGACAAGATCCTCGCCAACACGCCGCTCGGCAGCATCGCGCCGTCGGATGCGCGGCCGGTGGTGAAGGTCGCGATCGCGGAGCAGGACCGCGCGTTCCTTCACGAGGGCCTGCCCGTGAAGCTCAAGTTCAATGCGTTTCCGTATCAACGCTATGGCGTGATCGACGGCACGCTCGAATACATTTCGCCGGCGACGAAGCCGCAGGCGCAGACGAAGGAACCCGTCTACGAGGGCCGGGTGGCGCTCGTGCGCAACGCGTACACGATTGCCGGCACGACCTACCCGCTGCGCTACGGCATGACGGCCACGGCGGAAATCGTGGTGCGCGAGCGCCGCCTGATCGGGTTCGCGCTGGACCCGTTCAGGCAGATCGCGGGCTGACGGGCGCCCCCACGGCGTAGTGGAACGCAGGCAAGCGGTGAGGCGAGGCACCGGCGGCGCATCAGGGCGAACCGCCGCTGACAGGGATCAAGGGGAACGAGATGACGGCAATAGTGCGTATCGACGACGAGGTGATCGGCACCGACGACTTCATCCGCGTGCTGAAGCTCAGCGGGCAGTTCGAGGGCCTCGTCGAACAGCAGGTTCGCGACCGGCTGACGGTGATCGCGGCAAGGAAGATGGGCATGCAGGTCACGCCGGAAGAAATCCAGGAGCGTGCCGACCAGTTTCGCCGCGTGCGCGGGCTGCACCGCGCCGCGGACATGAACCGCTACCTGGACGTGTTCGGCGTCAGTCTCGACGAGTTCGAGCGATTCATCACCGATACGCTGTACCAGGAAAAGACGCTCGACACGGTGTGCAGCGATGCGGCCGTCGACGCGTACTTCAAGCTCAATTCGCCGAAGTTCGACAGCATCGAGGTCAGCCACATCGTGCTCGATTCGGAAGGCAAGGCGCGCGAGATGATGGCGATCCTCGAGGACGACCCGAGCTGCTTCGGCGACATGGCGCGCGAGCATTCGATCGCCGACACGAGCGAGCGCGGCGGCGTGATCGGCAAGGTGCTGCGCGGCTCGCTGAAGACGGATATCGAGGCCAAGGTGTTCAACGCGCACGTGGGCGACCTGCTCGGGCCGTTCGCGGCGCCGGACGGCGCGTTCTTCGAGATCTTCTCGGTGACCGCGAAACACCCGGCCGCGCTCGACGCCGACGTCGCGTCGGAGGTGCGCCGCCTGCTGCGCGAGGAGTGGCTCGCCGAGCGCGCGCAGGAACACATCATCGAGGCACGCTGATCACGGAGAACCGCATCGATGGACGCACAAGCCCCCGCCCCGGCCAGCACCCCGTCGCTCGCGGCGTTTCTCGCGTCGGTGGAGCCGCTGTCGCTCTTCTCGCACGACGAACTCGATCGCATGGCCGCCCAAGCGCAGGTGCGCACCTATGGGTTCGGCGACACCGTCTGCAATCGCGGCGACCTCGCCGAGGGCCTGTATGTGCTGCGCAGCGGGTCCGTGCGCCTGATCGCCGACGAGCGCGGCAAGGAAACCAGCGTCGGCGTGCGCAAGGAACGCGAGGTGTTCGGTGAAATGGCGATGCTGCGCGAGTACTGGCACGAGGTGTCGGTGCGCGCGTCGACGAAGACCGAGGTGCTGTGCATCCCGCGCAGCGCGATCGAGCCGATCGTGCGCGACAATCCGGCCGCGCAGGCGTTCGTGACGAGCTATGTCGCGATCAGCTCGGCCGGCGGTTTCGTGACGCGGCTGTTCGACCTGCGCGGCAAGCTGACGCGCGCCGAGCTCGAGGAATACGTGTCGAGCGTCGGCGTGAAGCGCGTGCCGGCCGGCAAGGAGATCGTCCGGCAGGGCCCGGGCGGCGACCTGCGGCTGTACGTCGTGCGCCAGGGCGAGGTCAGCGTCTCGTGCCGCGAGGACGGCAACGACTATCCGCTCGCGACGCTCGGCGCGGGCGAGATATTCGGCGAGCGCGCGTGCCTGCTGCGGCAGGAGCAGGCGGCGACCGTCACCGCCGTCACCGACACGCGCCTGCTCGTCATTCCGGAAAAGACCGTGCACTTCATGCTCGAGCGCAACCCGAAATTGCGCGAGGTGCTCGAGGAGCGCATCCGCTTCGTCGACCAGGAGCTCCAGCGGCAGAAGAAGCTCGCCGAACGGCGCCGCCATCCGCTGCAGATCGACATCGGCGCCGACGCCGCGTTCGGCGAGCGCATGATCAAGCGTTTCGTGCTGGTCGAGCAGGCGGAGGAAATGGATTGCGGGGCCGCGTGCCTCGCGATGATCTGCCGTCACTACGGCGTCGCGATGACGCTCGGCAAGCTGCGCGATCTGGCGAACGTGACGACCCAGGGCGCGACGCTCGACAGTCTCGCGCGCACCGGCGAGGCGGTCGGCTTCGCGACGCGCGGCGTGCAGTGCACGTACGAGGCGCTGCTCGGGTTCGACCTGCCGTTCATCGTGCACTGGGAGGGCTACCACTACGTCGTCGTGTACGGCGTGTCGAAGTCGTGGGTGCGGATCGCCGATCCGGCGCTCGGCTTCAGGAAGCTGAGCGTCGAGGCGTTCGAGCGCGGCTGGAGCGGCACCTGCCTGCTGTTTACCGCGAGCGGGCCGGCCGCGGCGCCGGTCGAGTCACGCTCGCCCTGGGTGCGCTTCATCGGCTATCTGCGCCCTTACCGGAAGATCCTCGCGCACCTGTTCCTCGCGACGTTCGTGATCCAGATGCTGGGCGTCATACCGCCGCTCATCATCCAGAACATCCTCGACGGGGTCGTCGTGCACCAGAACGTGAGCCTGCTGCACCTGCTGATCGCCGGGCTCGTCGTTTCGCACGTGTTCACGCAATTGATGACCACGATCCGCGCGCATCTCTCCAACTTCATGGTGCGCAGTCTTGACTTCGCGATGATGTCGCAGTTCTACAAACACACGATGTCGCTGCCGTATTCGTTCTTCGCGCGCCGCAAGAGCGGGGACGTGTTCGCGCGCTTCCAGGAGAACCAGACGATCCGTGCGTTCCTGACGGAGTCCACCGTGACCACCGCGCTCAATCTGCTGATGATCTTCATCTACTTCACGATCATGTTCCTCTACAACGTGAAGATGACGCTGGTGCTGATCGCGTTCGTGATCCCGATCATGGCGCTCACGGCGCTCGCGACGCCGAAGCTGAAAGGCTATGCGCGCGAGGTGTTCGCCGCGTCCACCGATGCGAAGTCGCTGCTGATGGAGACGCTCGGCGGCGTCGAGACCGTGAAGGGCATGGGCATCGAGCGCTCGGTACGGCTGAAGTGGGAGCGCAAGTATGCGAAGGCGCTCGACGTCCAGTACCGCGCGCAGGCATTCAACATCCTGGTGGCGCTGGGCAGCCAGTTGCTGAATGCGGCGACCACCATCGTGATCCTGTGGGTCGGTGCGAACCTCGTGCTCGCCCATGAACTCAGCATCGGGCAACTGATCGCCTTCAATGCGTTCATGGGCAGCGTGCTGGCGCCGCTGATGGGGCTCGTCGGCATGTGGAGCCTGATGAACGACGCGGCGGTGGCGATGGAACGGCTCGGCGACGTCCTCGACCTCGAGCCCGAGCAGCAGCCGTCCGGACTGGCCTCGCGCGTGCTGCTGCCCGACCTGCAGGGCGACATCGGCTTCGAGGGCGTGTATTTCCGCTACGGCGGCAACGAAACGCCTTACGTGCTCGAGAACATCAACTGCACGATCAAGCGCGGCGAGATGGTGGCCATCGTCGGGCGCAGCGGTTCGGGGAAGACCACGCTGGCGAAGCTGCTGGTGGGATTCTATGCGCCCACGGACGGCAAGATCGTGGTCGACGGATACGACATGAGCGCGATCGACAAGGCGTACTACCGCCAGCAGATCGGCTATGTGATGCAGTCCAACCTGGTGTTTTCCGGCTCGATTGCCGAGAACATCGCCTGCGGCGACACGAGCCCCGACTGGCGCCGCATGGAGGAGGTCGCCCGGATGGCCGACGCGCACGCCTTCATCAGCAAATTGCCGCTCGGCTACGAGCAAGTTGTGGGCGAGCGCGGCGTGGGCCTGTCGGGCGGCCAGATCCAGCGGCTCTGCATCGCGCGCGCGCTGTATCACGACCCGCGCCTGCTCGTGTTCGACGAGGCGACGTCGTCGCTCGACACGCAGTCGGAGAGCAACATCCTCGCGAACATGCACGAGATCCTGCAAGGGCGCACGGCGGTGATCATCGCGCACCGGCTCAGCACCATCATGCGGGCCGACAAGATCCTCGTGCTGTACGAAGGCGCGATCGTCGAACAGGGCTCGCACGACGAGCTGGTCGCCCTTCAGGGCATGTATTACCAGCTCGTGCAGAAACAGCTGGGCGCATCATGAAACTCTTCGACCCGCACGGATTCGGCAACTCCGCGGTCTCGTATGCCGGCCTGCTCGAGAAGATCGAGATCCTGCGCTCGATGCTGCGCTGGGCGCCCAAGCTCGAGCGTGTCGACATCGAGAAGCTGCTCAATCAGGCGAACGTGCTGCGCGACGAAGTCATGCAGATGTCGCGCAAGGAGCGCTTCGTCGAGGCCGCCGTGGCCGCGCCGCAGGCGCCCGACGCAGCCGATTCGGCCGACGCGCCGGAGGCGCCCGCGCCCGCGGTGCAACGACGGCGGCAGGCGCTGATCGAGCGCAGCTTCATCTTCGAGGGCATTTTCGGCGACAACCCGAAGCTGCTCGCCGCGCTCGAAATCGCCGAGAAGGCCGCGCCGACCGATCTGCCGGTGCTGATCGACGGCGAGAGCGGGACCGGCAAGGAGCTGATGGCGAAAGTCATCCACGCGAACGGGGCGCGCGCCGACCGGCCCTACATCTCGGTGAACTGCGGCGCGATTCCCGACAACCTGCTCGAATCCGAGCTGTTCGGGCACCGGCGCGGCGCGTTTACCGGCGCGTCGAACGATCGCAAGGGCAAGTTCGAGAGCGCGCACACCGGCACGATCTTCCTCGACGAAATCGGCGAATTGCCGCTGTCGGGCCAGGTCAAGCTGCTGCGCGTGCTGGAATCGCACGAGATCCAGCGGGTCGGCTCGGACGAGCCGATCAGCGTCGACACGCGCATCGTCGCGGCCACCAACAAGAACTTGCGGCAATTGAGCGAGCAGGGGCTCTTTCGCGAGGACCTGTTCTATCGCCTGAGCGTCATTCATCTGACCTTGCCCGCGCTGCGCGAGCGTCGCGACGAAATCCCGCTCTTGCTCGCCTACTTCGGCGACGAGGCGGCAGGTGCACTGAAGCGCAGGCCCCTGAAAACGACGCCGAAGCTGCGCGACTTCCTGCTGACGTACGCGTATCCGGGCAACATCCGCGAACTGCGCAACCTCGTCTACCGTCTGTCGTGCCTCGCCGGCGAGGTCGCGGATATCGAGCACCTGCCCGAGGACATCCGGCCGAAAACCGGGTCGGCCGCCGTTCGCGCGACCGACGACGGCGCGTCAGGCAGGCCGATGTCGCTCAGCGACGCGAAGCGTGCGGCAAGCGACGAGGCGGAGCGTGCGTTTCTCGAACGCGGGTTGCAGGAGACCGGCGGCACCGTGGCCGAACTGGCGCGCCGTTGCGAGATGAACCGGTCGCACCTGCAGATGCTGCTCAAGAAGCACGGCATCCGTTCGAAAGCGTTCCGTCATCAGGACCCCGTGACGCCCGACAAGGACGCGTAGGCGTCGCGTGATCGTTCAGCGTTGCACGGAAGGATTGGCGAGCGTCCGGTCCGACGCATCGGGATCGGACGCGCGGATCACGACCGCGGTGACGTTGTCCCGGCCGCCCGCGCGCAACGCGAGGGCGACGAGCTCGTCTGTTGCGCGCGCGCAGTCGCCGCAGGCGAGGGCGGCCGAGATGTCGGCTTCGTCGAGCTCGTTGCTCAGGCCGTCGCTGCACAGCAGAAACATGTCGCCGTCGCATACGTCGATGCGTCGTTCGTCGAGATGCAGCTGCTCGGCGGCGCCGACCGCGCGCGTGATCACGTGCTGCGACGGGTGATGGCGCGCCTGCTGTGCGCTCAGGTGGCCCTGCGCCTGCAGTTCCGCGACGTGGCTGTGATCGAGCGTGAGCTGCGTCAGGCGCGCGTCGCGGTACAGGTAGATCCGGCTGTCGCCGGCCCACAGCCAGCCGCATTGGCGGCCGCTCGCGAGCAGCACCGCCACCGTGCTGCCGATCATGCGCACGCCGCGCCGGGCGGCCGATTCGCGCAATTGCGCGTTGACGGCATCGAGCGCGGTACGCGCCGCCGCGATGAAGTCCGCCAGCGTGGCCGAGGCGGCCAGCCGATCCAGCGCCTGCACGATCATCCGGCTCGCGAGGTCGCCGGCCGAATGTCCGCCCATGCCGTCCGCAACGGCCCACAGGCCACGGTGCGGCAACGCGAGGCAATCGTCTTCGTTGATCTCGCGAACCCGGCCCACGTCGGTGCGTGACGCCGAAGTCCATTGCAGTTCTGCGCTCACGGCGCGCCATTCCTTTTCGTTCAGGGCGGGTTCATGCCGATCAGGGCTTGTGAACGCGCGTTGCCGGCCGGCTTGAAACCGGCGCTAGACGAGCCGGTTCCTGCCGTCCGCGCCGACCCCGACCACGATGTTCGCGCCAGGCGCCGAGTTCGCGACGTCGATGTTCTGGATCTGGTTGAGAACCTGGTTCGCGTAGAACGTGTTGTACGTCTGATAGAGGTTGACGACCGGCCCGAACGCAGGCGCCGGCGGCGTGTAGGGCTGGATCCAGCCGAATACCCACGGCGCGCCTGCGCCGCGGATGAACGACATCGTCTTGCGGTCGATGTCGCGCTGCATGTGAAGGTCGGTAATTGCGAGCGTGGTCATGATGCGTCTCCGAATGGGGCTTGCCGACGAACCGGGTACCCGATACGTGCAAACCTCGTGCCATGCGTGACACGACCCGCGTGCGTGGCCCGGCGCGGGCGTCGATCCGCCCGGGCGCCACGCGCGGCAAGGCAAGGCGCGATCGACACGCGTTGCTTGCATCCTCGTGCGTCGCGGCCTCGTCCCGCAATGGTTGTACGCGAGCCAACAGTCGGGGCCACGAACGTGGTCGCGAAACCGACACGTGCTCCGGCACATGCAGACGGCGGTCGGGCGCGCCGACTGGTGCTGCCGCACCAACAAAATCCCCGGCAAACGGTTGGCCGCGCGGCGACAGCGCGGTGCGCGGTTCGCCGGGCGCTTCCCGCCAGGCCTTGCACGGCGGGCGCCGCGAAGAGTGGCACGCTTGATGCAGGTTAGTTGGCAACCGGCTGACCCATGAGCAACACGGGCGGCCGCCAACCTGCAGACGGAGCCCGTCATGGAACGCGACCTTCAACCAGTGAACAGCATTGCGGACGCAAGCGCGCAGGCAGCTTCGCTGTCCGGCGGCGTCGATGCACTGCCGCTCGGCGCGCACCTGGTTTCCGATCGCGGCGCCTACAGCCATCACGGCATCTACGTCGGCGACGGGCGCGTCGTCCACTACGCGGGGCTGTGCACGTCGCTGCATCGCGGCCCGATCGAGGAAGTCTCGCTCGAACGCTTCGCCGCCGGTCACGCGGTGCGCGTCGTGCCGCATCCGTACGCCGCCTATGCGGGACGCACCGCAGTGCTGCGCGCGCGTTCGCGTCTGGGCGAAAACCGCTATCGCCTGCTCACGAACAACTGCGAGCACTTCTGCACGTGGTGCGTGGAAGGGACGGGCCACAGCGAGCAGGTTCGCACCTGCGTCATGCATCCGCGGACGGCCGTCCGGTTCGCGCTGTCCGTCTGCCGCGCGCTGCTCGCGGCGCGGCGCGCGGGCGGACGAGGCGCCGCGGCCGCCATCGCCGCCGCATGAGCGACGTCCCGGCGCGTTCGACATCGTCATCAGGGGGCTCAAATGAACGGAACCGAATCCTCGCTGCGCATGCAGGTCGACAAGTGGCTCGCGCCAAGCGCGCGCGTGCCGGCGCGCATCGTGCGCTTCAGCCGCCTGCCCGCGCAACGGCGGCGCTTCGTCTGCGTCGAGGCCGTGCATCCGGCCGGCACGATCGCGATCTTCTTCTTTCGTCACGACGACGGCTCGTGGTGCGTGTTCCCGCCGGCCGATCGGCGGCCCGCGATGATGTCGCAGGCGGCCTGACCGTGCGTGCGCGGCCGGGTGGTGTGCCGTCAGCGCAACAGGGTCGGGCGCGCCGGGGACGCCACCGTTTCGGCCGCCGGTGCATGCTTCAACGCAGCCCCGCGGGCGTCGGTGTGCAGATAGGGGAAAGGCTGCGGCGCGAGCATCGTCTGATGCGCACGGACCCGCGCGCCACCGCTGATGGCGGCCATCGCCTGGCGGTCGAGGTCGACGCTTTCGGGAAGATCGTTGATGACGAGCACGCCCATGGTTGACTCCGCGAAATCGGATGGAAGAGGGGCAGCCATGCAGCATCGCGCGATGTGCCGACGTACCGGGAATCTGTCCAGTATAGGTTCGCCGCACGACCGCGCGCGCTGGAAAATCGACCGGGCAGCGCGGGCGCGCGTGGACGGCGAAAAACCTGAAGCCGGTTCGCGATCGATCGACGTGAATTCTAGTTCCGGCACCGATTGCACAGGGCGTGACCGCAGACTAGTATGATTTGTTAGACGTCCTGTCAGAAGGCCTGCGGCCGGTGCGGCGCGCAACCGAATTCGTCTGATGATGACGTGGCAGCGTGCGCAGGTTCGATGGTGTCCGGTGCATCAACGACATGTCGCGCTGCACGGGTACGTCGTGGACGGTCCTTGCCCTGGCGGCGCCGCGGAACGCCGAAGCGGGTCGGCAAGCTGAAGCTGAGTAGACGGCATACGAATGATGAGCTTTGCGCAGCTGATTCAGACATTCCAGAGTGGGACGCTGTCGCAGGAAGCGTTCTTCTCGGAGATCGACCGTGTGCTGGCGACCGATCAGGTCGATTGCGCGCGGTTGCGCGAAGTGCTCGACCAGACGCAAACCACGCAGCCGTTGTCGGACGATATCTATGCGGAAGTGCTGAAACGACTCGAGCGGTGTCGCGACAGAACGGCATCCGCGGGCGACGCGACCCGGATCCAGGAGAGCCCGCTTCGGCCGGACGCGCGTCCGGGCATCGCGCCCGGGCCGTCGGGTGACGCACTGTCCGTCGACGGCGAGCGCGTGAAAGGCATCGGCGATACGCTGAACGGGCGCTTCGTGCTGGAGGAGTGCCTGGGCGTCGGCGGCATGGGTACCGTGTACAAGGCGCTCGACCTGCGCAAGCTGGAGGCGTCGGATCGCAAGCCGCATATCGCGATCAAGGTGCTCAATGTGCAGTTTCGCGGCCAGCCGACCTCGCTGATCGCGCTTCAGCGTGAGGCCCGCAAGGCGCAGACGCTCGCCCATCGCAACATCGTCACCGTCTACGACTTCGATCGCGACGGTCCGCTCGTCTACCTCACGATGGAGTATCTGTCGGGCCGGCCGCTCAGCAAGGTGCTGCGCGCGCCGGACTTCAAGGGCATGCCGCTCGATGCCGCGTTGCCGATCATCGCCGGCATGGGCCAGGCGCTCGCCTACGCGCACGAGCGCGGCTTCGTTCACTGCGATTTCAAGCCCGCCAACGTGTTCCTGACCGACCGCGGTGAGGTGAAGGTGATCGACTTCGGGATTGCGCGCGCATTCCAGCGGCGCGACGAGGATCCCGACGTGACCGTGTTCGACCCGGCGAGCCTCGGCGGCATCACGCCGGCCTATGCGAGCCCGGAGATGTTCGAGCATCTCGAGCCGGATCCGCGCGACGACGTTTACGCGCTCGCCTGCGTCACCTACGAATTGCTGACCGGGCACCATCCGTTCAATCGGCTGTCGGCCACCCAGGCGCGTCACGACCACTTGCGGCCCGAGCGTCATCCCGGTCTCGATCGCACGCAATGGCGAACCTTGAGCGCCGCGTTGTCGTTCGACCGCGCGGCGCGCACGCCCAGCGTCAACCAGTTCCTGGAAGGCATGGGCGTGCTCAAGCCGCCCGCCCGGGCATCGGGCGTACGCGTGGGGGTGGCCGTGGGCGCTTGCACGGCGGCGGCGGTCGCCGTGCTCTGGTACGGCTACCAGGCGCTTTCGCGCAGCGGTGACGGGCGCTCCGCAACGGATACGGTTGCGCACGCGACTGCGGGCGGCGGGAATGGCGCGACGGCGAGCGCCGGTGCCGGCAGCGCGCCGGCGGCCGCCGCGAACGCCGTGCCCGCTGCTGCCAGCGCGCCGCCGCCAGCAGCACCGGCACCGGCACCGACACCCGCACCGGCGATCTCGCTGGCGGCCGTGACGGCTGCGCTGGCGCGCGTACCGTGTTCGGCGCTGGTTGCGTCGGTGCAGGATCGCGTGCTGCAGGTGCGCGGTTATACGGAAGCCGGTGTCGGCATCGGCCGCGTGCGCAGTGCACTCGGCGGTCTGGCGGGCGGGCAGGCGGCCAAGCTCGACGTGCGTCCCGTCGACGCCCGCGATTGCGAGGTCGTGAGCGCGCTGGCGCCGTACTGGCGATCGAATCAGGCATCGTCACACGCCGCGTCGCTCCGTACGCGAGCGCCGGACGCGCATCTCGCGGAAGGCAGCCCGCTGGTCATCGACATCACGACACTCGCTTACGAGTCGTATGTGAACGTCGATTACTACGTGCTGAACGGGAGCGTCGTGCATCTCGTGCCGAGCAGCCGCGAACGCGACAACCAGGCGCCGCCGAATTACGCCGCGACGATCGGCAGCATGGGCGAGTGGGTGATCGGGCCGCCGTTCGGCACCGAGATGATCGTGCTCCTCGTCACGCCCGCGCCGCTGTTCGACGGATTACGGCCTTCATCCGAGCCGCGCGCCGCCTATCTCGCGGCAATCGGGCGGCAATTGAAGCTGTTCGAGGCCAAATACGGCGAGGGGCGCATTGCCGCCGATTTCATCCAGATCACGACGCATGCCAACGGCCACTGAGCGGGCCGATGCGCCGGTCAGCGGCCCAGCGCTTGCGCCGCCTGGTGAATGGCGCGGCGGATGCGGGGAAACGTGCCGCACCGGCATGCGATGTTCTTCATGGCTTCGTCGATCTGGTGGTCGTCGGGACGAGGGCAGCGCATCAGCAGCGCGGTGGCGGCAATCAGCTGGGCGCTCTGGCAATAGCCGCATTGCACGACGTCGACGGCAATCCACGCGTTCTTCAGCGCCCGCGCTTCGACGCCGTCCAGCCCTTCGATGGTGGTGATGCGCGCGCCGTTCAGCGTACCGACCGGCAACTGGCAGGCGGGCACGGCCTGATCGTTCAGGAGCACCGTGCACGCACCGCAGACGCCGACACCGCAGCCGAACTTCGTGCCGGTCAGCTTCCGTTCGCACCGAATCACCCAGAGCAGCGGCGTGTCGGGCTCGGTATCGAGGTCAGCGGTTTCCCCGTTGATACGGACTGACACCATCGGTCGTCTCCTTGCCCGGGCGGGCTCGGCTTGATGAGCGGCAGGGTGCGATGACGCACACCCGTGAGCGCATACAGCGCATTCGCCACGGCCGCCGCGATCGGCGGCGTGCCCGCTTCGCCGACGCCGTGCGGCTCGGTCCCGCCGGCCAGGACTTGCGTGACGATCTCGGGGCAAGTCTCCATGTTGACCAGCGGATAGCTGTCGAAATACTGCTGCGCGACTTGCCCGTTCTCGATCGTGATCGCCTGCTCCAGCGCGGCCGACAATCCGAAGATGATCCCGCTCTCCATCTGCTGCTCGATCAGGTTCGGATTCACGGCCAGCCCGCAGTCGATCACGCAGAACACGCGCGTCACGCGAAAGCCGTCACCGTCTTGCCGGACTTCGGCGACTTGCGCGACCACGCTGCCGAACGATTCGTGCATCGCGACGCCGCGTGCGCGCCGCGCGCCGGTCTCGTCGCGCCACGCCAGCGGCGAACGCCAGCCGGATAGCGCGACGAGCGCCCGCAACACGGCCACGTGGCGCTGGTGCGCCGGCTGCTTCAGCATGTCGAGCCGAAACTGGATCGGGTCCTTGCGAGCCAGCGCCGCCATCTCGTCGATGAAGCTCTCGACGAAGAATGCCTGATGCGAGTGTCCGACGGAGCGCCAATAGCCAACCGGAACCGGGAGCGTCACCGTATTGTGCTGGACGAGAATGTTCGCGCATTCATAGGGCAGGTCGAATGCGCCTTCCGCCGTGGTGGCGTCGGGCAGCCATTTCGCGGCGAGGCCCGGCATGCCGAAGGTGCGCGGCATTGCCTGCGCGCTGATCGACTGGCTCGCCGACACGCCTTTCCAGGCAACCAGCCTGCCGCTCGCATCGACGGCGCCGCTGTATCTCGCCACGCAGGCCGGGCGGTAGAAGTCGTGCGTCATGTCCTGCGGGCGCGACCAGATCGTCTGGACGGGCCGCCCCTTCGCATGAAGCGCGATGGCGGCCGCCTGCGTGATGAAGTCGACTTCGAGCCGCCTGCCGAAGGCCCCGCCGATCAATTGCTGGTTCACGACCACCTTGTCTTCGTCCAGGCCCAGCAGCGCCGCGACTGCCCGGCGTGCCACCATCGGAACCTGCGTGCCGCACCAGATCGTTGCCGCGTCGTCGTCGACCCGCACCGTGCAATTCATCGGTTCCAGCGGCCCGTGAGCCAGGTACGGCACTTCGTACTGCGCGACGAACGGCTTCGCGTGGCCCAGCGCTGCATCGGCGTCGCCGGCGGCGTAGAACACGTGGCGCCCGTCGTCGCCGTCGAGGGCGCGCGTCAATGCCGCGCGGACGTCCGCGGTATTCACGCCCGCAGCCGGCCCGTGATCCCATGTGACCGGCAACCCGCACAACGTCCGCATGGCGATGAAGGGATTGTCGGCAATGACGGCAACGCCTCCCGTTCCGCCGTGGTATGGCGCGATCGTGAAGACACCGGTCACGCCCTTCAGGCCGCCGACCGTGGACCGGTCGACGGCCAGCACCGTTCCGCCGAGCGTCGGGCACATCGTGACGCTCGCATACAGGAGCTTGTCCGGAAGCACGTCGATGCCATAGCGCGCGCTGCCGTCGAGCTTCGCGTGCGCCTCGATGCGGCCCAGCCGTTTCCCGACCAGCATGAAAGTCTTCGGGTCCTTCAGAGCGACATGTGCCGGGCGCGGCACGTCCCGCGCGCGCTCGACAAGTTCGCCGTACGTCGCCGAGCGCCCCGACCGATGCAGCACCGCGCCGGCTTTCGTCTCGCATTCGGCGACGGGCACCTGCCAAAGCTGCGCCGCGGCGCTGCGCAACATGATGCGGGCCGTGGCGCCCGCTTCGCGCATGGGCCCCCACAGATCGATCATGCTCGTCGATCCGCCCGTCACCATCGAACCCAGATAGCGTGCGCCGTGGCGCACCACGGCCGCCGCGCCGCGCGCGAGCAGGCTGTCGTCATCGGGACGAAACGGCAGGCCGTCGGCCAGTGATTCGCGGTCCTTGTAGATCGTGTCGAGCGGGGACATGACGATGCGCACCCGCGACCAGTCCGCATCCAGCTCTTCGGCCAGCAACATGGCCGCGCCGGTATGTATCCCCTGGCCCATTTCGGATTTGCTCATGACGATCGTCACGTCGTTAGCGGAACTGATCATCACCCAGCCGTTCAGCGGCACATCGACGCGCGACATCGCCAGCTGCGCGGGTATGGCCAGCCGGTCGTCGCGGCGCCACCACGCCCAGCCGATCACCAGCGTGCCCGCCACGCCCGCACTGCCCAGCACGAAGGTTCTGCGCGTCAACATGAGGTGGCCGCCGACATGTGTTGATCGAGTCACGGCGCCGCCGGCGAATCACGCCACGCGCCTCCGGCATTCAATGTTTCGAACACAATCCGACATTTCATTACAGCTGCAATCACCTATATTAGTCACTGATCTCGGCAACCGAGAACCTGAATGTGAGGTTCGTTTGAAACAAGCGCTGAAGAGGCGGCCTGCAGCGACCGGATCGACATGCGTGGGGTTCCGGGACGCGAAGCGCATCGAGCCGGCCGCTTCGAACGCACCACCGCCGGAGGCCGTCGATGCTCGTCGATGAGGTTCACGCGTTGCTGCTCGGGTTGCCGGCGCCATGGCGAGCAGCGTTCGAACGTCACGGTCTCGACCTGTCCGATTCGGGCACGCCCGAGGAGACGGCGAAGCGACTGAGCCGGCCGCTGCCGATCGACTGGGACGATCCGCGCATTCACGATCTCTGCCCGGACACCACGCGGGCGATCGAGCCCGGCGACCCGGCACGCAGTCTCGTCTATCACATGCTCGCACTGTCCACGTGCCCGGCGCCGGATGCCGGCGTGCGCCTCGAGGCAATCGACTTGCTGGAGAACTACATCGATTCGCTGGCGCCGTTGCCGCCCGACTGGCAGACGCTGGACATCGCGGTGCTGGCTTACCAGTACCGGCCCGCGCGCCGTACCGGACATCAGCAGCATGCGGACCTCGTGTTTTCGCGACTCGGCATTGCGCGCAACGGCGACGTCGACGCAAGCTACGACGAGCAGACCCGCAGCTTCGTGCCGCACGTGCCGGACGGGATCGAGCATGTCCGCGCGATGCCGGCGCGCTATGGCGCGTTTCTCGTGCGCCGGGTCACCGGCCCCGGCACGCTCGCGCTGATCGAGGGCAGGCAAGCGGGCGACGATCGGCGCACCTTCATCGAACCGGTGCGCAAGCTGTTTCCCGATGAATGCCTGCCCGGACGCCGGTTGACGATGCAATATGGCCACTGCCATCGCGGTGAGAAGCTGAAGCGGGCCGTCGAGGCGCGCTGGGGCGTGCGGCCGTCGCCATCCGGCGATCTGGGCGGCGCACCGTATGCGATCTGCTCCGAGGACGCCGGCACGGCACCGCCTGCCGGCGCGAGCACCCCGGCAGTCGCACTGAAGCGTTCGGGCGCGGCCGTACTCCTGATCCCGGCCGCGCGGCCGCTGATCGAGCCGGTGAACGCCGCCAACTTCGGCGTGCACGGCTTCGGCGTGCCGGCTCGATGGCGGCTGGCCCCGCTCGCCAACCGGCGCTTCACGACGATGAGAATCATCACGAATCTGTGGAAGCTGGTGCTGGCCGCCGTCGACGACCTGCGGCAGCACTATTTTCCGCATTTCGCGCCC
Source organism: Burkholderia sp. Bp9015 (assembly GCF_003853505.1). Taxonomy (NCBI): domain Bacteria; kingdom Pseudomonadati; phylum Pseudomonadota; class Betaproteobacteria; order Burkholderiales; family Burkholderiaceae; genus Burkholderia; species Burkholderia sp. Bp9015. The sequence goes on along the minus strand of NZ_QTPZ01000002.1, from coordinate 232,646 downwards.
GCCTGGCTTCGATTTCCCGAACCGCGCAATGCACCGGAGTTCATCAACATCCGGCACAAGGCGCATGAGGACGGCTCCTGCACGGATATGCGCGCGCATCCCGTCGACCGACAGGCATTCCTCGGGGAAGTCGGCAAAGGCGGCTATCGCGCGCAGCTGTTTCTGGATCACTGCAGCGAAGGCGTCGTGACGATCCGTATCGCCGAACTGGCGGGACACGCGGTACACCCGGCCTATTCGGTCGTTGCCGCGCCGGACTTCTACCCGTATGCCGACCAGGCGGAATTGCAGCGCTGGTTCAAGGACCGTCGGATCGATCCGAAGTCGCAGTTCAGGAGCGGCTCGCCGATATCGCTCAGCGCCGAGCGCCTGCCGGCCAATCCCTATCACATCGATCCGTTCAGCCATACGCAGGCGTTTTCGCCGCGTGACGAGACGGTCGCCGTCGCGTTCAGCCGGGAGGCACGCTCGGCGCGGCGGCGGGACCGGGAAGTGCAGATGCCGCGCATGACCTCGTTTCTGTCGGACGCGTCTTCGGGCGTGTTTGCGCCCGGCTGGGACGTCACCTATGCGGGCAACCGGCGCGGCATCTTCCTCGCCACCTTCGGGCTGGGCAGCCCGTTCGCCGAAGATATCAAGCTGTGCGCGGCCTCCAACAGCTTCTGGCCCGCCGTGAGTCCTGACGCGTCCAGAACCTTCAACCGGAGCGACGCGCCGACCGCGATCCCGATGCTCGACCATGAACTCGGCCTTCATCCGTGTCATCCGCTGGTCACGCGCGGCGACGAGTCGAACACGCGGCGCGGATGGGACGGCGAATACGGCCCGTACCTGACGCCCGACGGCAGCGTGGATTACGCGGACATCGAACGCTCGGACTACGTCGCCAACGCGCTGCACGGCGAGATGCTGTACGGCGCGTTCGAGCATGTCGATTCGGTCGAGCTGGTCCGGCGCATCGGTGCATTGCGCCATGCCGTCGCCGCATGCGACCACGGGCAAACGCCGTCGCATACGAAGCTGTGGCTGGTATCCGCGCGGGCACTTCGCGAAGCCGACGCTGCGGACGCGCCGGGCGTTGCCGCGCGCTATCGCTTTCTTTTCGTTCTGCCTGCCGCCGATGCGACGCCGGCGCAGCACATGCCGGGACGGCTGCGCGTGCGCTACGGTGAGGCGATCCGTTGCGATGCGACCGAGGCCCGGGTGATCGGCCCCGTGCTGCGCTGCGCACCGGGGCCGGACGCGCTCGGGCTTTACTGAAGGGAACCGCGATGAATGCGATCGACGTGCTCGTGGTCGGCGACGGGCCTGCCGGATGCGCTGCCGCGATCGCGGCAGCAAGAGCGGGCGGCAACGTGTGGATGCTGGGCCGCGGGCGTTCGCGGGCGGCGCCGGAATGCGTGTCCGGCGCCGCGCTCGCGCTGCTCGATCGACTGGCGCCGAGTCTCGCCCGGCAACCGCATACATGGCTCGATGATGTGGCCGATGCGCAGCGGGGACGTGCGGTCATCCGCAGCCGTCTCGACGACGGCCTGCGTGCCGAAGCGCTGGCTGCCGGCGTTCGCTATTCACGTACGCCCGCCGGCGGGCTTCTCGCGCGTGTCGAACACGGCGCGGTCGTGGGCATCACGCACGGCGACGGCGATGTCGGCGCAAGCACCGTGATCGATGCAACCGGCGTCAACGGGTGGCTGCGTCGCGCGATGCGGCTCGATGTGACGACCGACTCTTCGCTGTTCTGGCTTCGCCGCGGCTACGCGCGCGGGCCAGGCACGCACCCCGGCACATACTGGAACATCGCGCGCGGCGGCTGGCTGTGGATGAGGGCGACGTCCACGTTCCGGATCTGGACGTCGCTATCGATGCTGCGCGATGGCGAGATCGCGTGGCCGGCGGACACGACACCCGTCGGACCGGTGTGGCGCGAGGGCAGGCGCTGGCAGTGCGTGCGCCGGACCGCGGGCCCGGGCTATATCGTGTGCGGCGATGCGGCGGGTTATCTCGACCCCGCGACAGGAGACGGTTTGCGTTTCGCCATCGCTTCCGGCCTGCGCGCGGGCGCAATGGCCGTCGACGTTTCGCGTCATCCCGGTGGGGCAAGCGTGCTGGCCGCGCTGTACTGCGACTGGGTGACAGACAGCTACGAGCGCAGCAGAGCCGTGTTGGCACGGAGTTACGCGCGTGCGGGGCTCGATCTCGGATGGCGCGACGCAGTCCGCTGCGCGGCAGTGGATGCGGCATGAAGGCCGGTTGCGCTTTCGACCATGCAAAGAAGCCCGCCAGCGGGACCTGGCGGGCTTGAAACGCCGCGGGACGAACCCGCGGCGGGCTGAGGAACTTCGGTACGACTCGATCGAAACACTGCTGCGACTGCAAGCAAGCATCGCGAAACTTACAAGCCCAGCTTCGCGATGACCTGGCCGCCGAGGTTGTTGATCGAGTTGGTCACGCTGGTGAGATCCTGGTGGGTCGATGCATCGACCTGCGTCACCGGCGCCGTGATGGTATTGGCGCTGGCGAACGAGAATCCGCCGCCGGTCACGATGTTGTTGATACCTGCGTTCTGGAACACGCTACCCCCGCTGACGGAAGCCATTTCCTTGCGGCTGAGTTCGTGGGCGTGGGACAGATCGTTGATCATCAGTGCGGACATGGTCAATCTCCTTGAGTGTGCTGCGGTTTGGAAAGAGCACGTTTCGTTGCGCTCGCAGCTACCAATGCACGGCGCGTGCCAGGCTCTGCTCGTGCGCGCGGGAAACACATCCAACCTCATGAAAACAAACGCAATTCAATTGGCTCGACGCCATTTCACCGGGTTCGCCGGGCAAGATCGGAGCACGGCGGTGTCGGGTTCTTCCAGACGGTTTCCGCGTCTGCTGTTCTATCCCGGCCAACAGGAACGGGACGTGGCGCTGGCGATTCGCGTCGAAAGCATCGACGGGCAGCCGCAGCGTGTGAGCGCCCGCGCAGGAAAGCCAGCGACGCGATGCTGCGCCGGCGGTCGGCAGCAACCGGCATTGACGCAACGATCGTCACGAGGTACTTCGGATCACTGAATTTAACGCGTACCATCCGGAATGGCACAACGCATCGGGACAGCCGCGCCGACGGCCAACGGGGCATCGATGCGACCACGCGGCACCATGACTGGCGCCGCGGCGCCATCCGCCTCGATGAGGCGAAGCGGATCCGCGTGCAGGGAAGGGAGGTCGAAGGCGCGGCGGGATCAGCCCGGCCGCTGATGGACGCGGGCGGTGCTGCCGACGGTGCGTCGGCCCGTCTGCCCGTTCATGCCGGCTTCGTTTTTATCATGCAGGGAAGCCCGCCAGGGAACACGGCCTGGCGGGCTTTGAACGCCGCGGGACAACCCCGCGGCGGGCTGGAGCGTTTCGGTCGACGCTGTCGGACACGGTTGCCGCTGAGCGGACATCCGGCGCGGCTTAGAGGCCCAGCTTGCCGACGACCAGGCCGCCGAGGTTGTTGATCGAGTTGGTCACGCTGGTGAGATCCAGGTGGGTCGATGCATCGACCTGGGTGACCGGGGCCGTGATGGTATTGGGGCTCGCGAACGAGAAGCCGCCGCCGGTTGCGATGTTGTTGATTCCGTAGTTCTGGAACACGCTACCACCGCGGACGGAAGCCATTTCCTTGCGGCTGAGTTCGTGGGCGCGGGACAGGTCGCTGATCATCAGTGCGGACATGATAAATCTCCTAAGTTTGCTGCGGTTTTGGAAGAGAGCACGTTTTCGTTGCGCTCGCAGCTACAAATGCATGGGGCGTGCCAGCCCGCATCACGCCTGCGCAATTGGCGCTTAACCCAATGAAAACAAAGGACATTCCATCCGGCTTCCGATAATTCGCCGCGTGCGCCGGGCAAGCTCGAGGAAAGACGATGTCGGGTGTTGCCAAACAATTTGCCGGGCAACTGTTTCGCGTCATCCAACACGAAGGCGGCCTGGCTGCCCGCATCGGCTTCGCTCCGTCCGGCATCGCGATGCCGCCGGAAATCCGCGGATGCTGCGGGTCGTTTGTATCGGAACCGTGGCGCACCTGCGTCAGGAGATCGTCGTCATGAGCACGCTTGAATACGATGTCATCGTGGTCGGCAGTGGCTTCGGGGGCGCGGTGGCGGCCTGCCGCCTCGCGGAAGCGGGATGGAGGGTGCTGGTGCTGGAGCGTGGCCGGCGCTGGACGCCGAAAACGTATCCGCGCGACGAGACCGACCCGTGGCTCTGGAACCAGCAGAACCCGCAACGCTTCCACGGCTGGGCCGACCTGCGTGTTTTTTCCGACATGTCAGTGGTGACTGCCGCGGGCGTCGGCGGCGGGTCGCTGATCTACGCCAACGTCTCGGTCGAGGCCAAACCCGACGCCTTCGAGCATGGCTGGCCGCCGGAGATCACGTACGAGGCGCTCGAGCCTTATTACCAGCGCGTGGGCTGGATGCTGTCGGTCCAGGAGGTGCCCGACAACCAGATCAGCGAACGCACCCGCTTGTTGCGCGATGCGGCCGACGCCTGCGGCTGGGGCGATCGGTATCGCAAGTTGCCGCTCGCCGTGTCGTTTTCGTCGACTTACGATCCGTCCTTGCCCGACGCGCGCGACGACCGGCATTCCGTCAGGCACGTCAACGTGCACGGGGTATCGCAAGGCACGTGCGTACACTGCGGCAATTGCGACATCGGATGCCAGGTGTCGGCGAAGAATACGCTCGATCTCAACTATCTGGCCGTGGCCGAGCGCCATGGCGCAACGATCCTGCCGCTGCACGTCGTGCACAAGCTCGAGCCGCTCGGCCAGGGATGGCGCGTGCATTTCAACGTCATCGATCCGGCCGCGGGCAGTTTCATGCCCGGATCCGTCACGGCGACCAGGGTGATCGTCAGCGCCGGATCGATCGGCAGCACCGAGCTGCTGCTGCGCTGTCGCGACGCGCATCGCACGCTGCCGAATCTATCGCCGCGGCTCGGCTGGGGCTGGGCCTTCAACGGCGACTTCGTGACGCCGGCCTTCTACGGCAGCCGGAAGATCTCGCCGTCGCACGGCGTCACCATTTCCGCCGCGATCGACCTGCTCGACGGGGCTGCCGACGAAGGTCAGCCCTTGTTCGTCGAGGATGGCGGCGTGCCCAATCTTGCGCATGATTTCGTGCGCCGCCACCTGCAGCGTTCGCACGGCAGGGCGATGCGCACGTTCTGGCGAGCCTTCGCGCGCCATTTCGATTGCGACGACCCGGTCGAGAACATGATGCCCTGGTTCGGCCAGGCGATCGATCCGGGAGACGGGCGCATGCGTCTCGGTCGCTGCTGGTTTGCGCCGTGGCGTCGCGTGTTGCGGCTCGACTGGTCGTACACGCGATCGCAGGCGGTGGTCGATGCGATGGTCGACACGCACCGGCGCCTGTCGGCCGCCACAGGCGGCGAACCCTTCGTCCCTCCGACGTGGAGCGACTTCCACAGGCTGATCACCCCGCATCCGCTCGGTGGTTGCAACATGGGGCTCACGCACGCGGATGGCGTGGTAAACGCGGACGGAAAAGTATTCGGTTACGACGGGCTCTACGTGATGGACGGTGCGACGATCCCGCGTGCGCTCGGGCTGAATCCGTCGCGCACGATCGCCGCATTGGCCGAGCGCAACGTCGCCGTGTTGCTTGGCCGGCGTTAAGCGAAGGTGTTCCGGATCGGCAACGGTTGACGTGGCATCCTGATCGTCACAATGGATAGCGTGGAAACGCGCGCCGAACGCATCGGGATCGGACCGAATATCGATATGATTTCCACGCGCGTACTGTTGGGCGGTCCTGCCTTTGCGAAACGGCAGGTATTGCAGGAGGCAAACACCTATTGTTCGTTGCAGGACGGAGCGATATTGCTTCATCACGAGCAACCGGGTAAATCTGCCCTGCACGGTGGCTACTGCGAGGCGGAGATTGCGTTTGATCGTCTGCAGGCAGGAGAACCGATGCTCAAGCGCCCGGCATCAAGGGCGATGCGACAAATGGCGTTGTGTCGAACCAGGTCGCGGTTACCAAGGTCAGGGAGAGTCCAAATGGGACAGTGCCGTCGCAACTATGCGCGCTTCGTCGTCACCAGCTCGATCGCCGGTCTGGTCATTCTGGCAGGCGCGGGCCACGCGCACGCCGAGGACAATCCTGCGAACTCGCCGGCCGGCTTCAAGCCAGCGGAAAGAAAGATCGACGTCTATGCGGTGTATGGCGACGGACGCGCGACCGAGGGTGGCGACATGCATTGGCGTGCGTACGAAGTCGGCTTCGGCGACGTCCTGAACGACTACTTCTCCGTCTATCTCGCGTACCTGAACGAGGGCCATCCGCTGAATCACCACCGCGATGGCTTCGCCGCGCTGGGTTCGTTCCGTTGGCCGCTCGGCAATCGCTTCGCGCTCGAATTGTCGGCCGGGCCGTATTTCAGCATGGACACGACACACGTCGACAATGAGCCGCGCAACGACAAGCGATGGGGGGTGCGTGCGTCTGCAGCGGTGCGGTATTACGTCGTTCCCGACCGCTTCTTCCTCAAGGTGCAGTACAACCACGTGCAGATGATCGGCGGATTCAACTCCGACGCGGTGCTCTTCGGCATCGGCTCGGATTTTGGCGGCGATCCGGGACCGGCGTTTTCGGACGGCAAGACGCAGGTCGGCGTGTGGGCCGGGACGTCGCAGACGAACCGTCCGCAAGTGCCGATCGAAAAGGGCTACATGGTCGAAGTCAAGCGGCCGCTCGGCAATGCGTGGGCCTATTCGGCGAGCTTCATCTACGAGGGCAACAACGGCGTCGCCGGCCGCAGAGGCGTGGCAGCGCAAATCTGGTACGTCGCGCCGATCAGGAGCAAATGGACGCTTTCGGCAGGCGTAGGTCCGTACCTGTCGCGTGATCGGGACGAGGCCTCGAGCACAACGAGGCTCAACGCGTTGCTCAGCGCACAGGTGACGTATCAGGTCACGCCCGATTGGGCGGCCAGCTTGCGCTTCAATCGCGTCGCAACCGGCAACGACAAGGATCAGGACATGTTCATGGTCGGCGTGGCACGCAATTTCTAGCGCTTGTTTTCAAGCGCAGGCGCATTCTGTTCACAGAGCGTTGCTCGACAAGGCAAAGAACCCGGCGGTCAGCGAGCGGTACGGCGGCACGGGCAGCGCGCTCGAGCACGGGTGGCGCCTCGACGTTCCCGCGATGCGAATCGAGACGCATGCCCATGCGCGGGCCGGTGCGCCTGTCGGCAATAGCGTATCGCGGCGCAGCGGCGCAACGGAACGACCGGCGAATGAATTCGGGGCCAGGGTGCCGGCTCATGGCTCGATCGCCGCGTACAATACGCACGAGCGCCCGTGCAAGGTCTCGCGAGCACGAATAGGCTGCCGAATATCCATCAGGCGCTTGGACGAAACCGGCTTCACCGGTCGATATCGCGAGCCCGTGCGGTCGCCTTCGAGCGCGCTTCCGATAGCCGGCTGCCAACCTGATAGAGTGCATGGCCACGAACAGGCCCGGCCCGTTGCGGAACTGCGCCCCGATCCATGTGACGCCCCAGCGGTTGGCGCCCGACAGGCGACGTCCAGCTACAGCATCAGGAGAAAATCAATGTCACGGCAAGAGCCGACCCATCAGGAGCAGCCACACTCGTCCACCCCGGTGAAGAGCGATCTGCCGTTTCCGGTTGTGGGCATCGGGGCATCCGCTGGCGGCACGACGGCCTTGCAGACCTTCTTCGAGAGCGCGCCGACGGGCATGGACATGGCGTTCGTGGTCATCGTCCATCTGGCACCGGCACAAGTCAGCCATATGGACAACGTCCTGCAGCACACGACGGGTATGCCGGTGCATCAGGTCACGACCACGGTAGCGATCGAAAAAAACCATATCTACGTGATCGCGCCCGGCATGCAGCTGGAGATGTCCGACGGTTGCCTTCGCTGTAGCCCGCTGAGCTCCGCCGAAGGCGCCGCGCTCTCGATCGACCACTTTTTCCGGACGTTGGCGGACGCTCACGACTCGCGCGCGATCGGCATCGTGCTGTCCGGTACCGGCTCGGACGGCGCGGCGGGCTTGAGCCGTATCAAGGAGGCGGGCGGCATCACGCTCGCCCAGACGCCGGACGATGCGGAGTACGCGGAGATGCCGCAGCATGCGATCTCGACGGCGCGCGTCGATATCGTGCTGCCGGCAGCCGAGATGCCGCAAAAATTGCTGGACCTCTGGGCGAATGCGCGACGCATCGAGCAACAGACCCTCGAACTCACGCAGATGCAGCAAATCGGCGATCGGCCCGGCGCCAATGATCCCGAACGGGCGCTGTCGGACATCCTGATGCACCTGCGGGTACGCACCGGCCACGATTTCAGGCTGTACAAGCGGGCGACGGTGCTGCGACGTATCGAGCGGCGCATGCAGGTGAACGGCCAGCGCGACATGCTCGCGTACCGCGACTTCCTGCGGACCGCGCCGGACGAGGCCAACGCGCTGCTGGCCGACATGCTGATCGGCGTGACCCAGTTTTTCCGCGATCGCGAGGCCTTCGACTTCCTCGAACGCGAGGTGATCGCCCAGTTGTTCGCGCCGGAATCCGCCGAGGAGCAGGTGCGGGTCTGGGTGGCCGGATGCGCGACGGGGGAAGAGGCGTATTCGATCTCGCTGCTGCTCGCGCGGGCACGCGAGGCGTCGATGTCGAGCCAGGCGATCCAGGTATTTGCGACCGATATCGACGAAGCCGCGATCGTCCGCGCACGCACGGGCTCCTACCCGCTGTCGATCGCGACGGACGTGCCTGCGCCGCTGCTGCAGCGCTACTTCACGCGCGAGGGCGCGCACTACGTGATTGCCAAGGCCGTGCGCGAGCGCATCCTGTTCGCCGCCCACAGCCTGCTGCGCGATCCGCCGTTCTCGCACCTCGACCTGATCTCGTGCCGCAACGTGCTGATCTACCTGGAGCGCGCGGTGCAGCGGCAGATCCTCGAGTTGTTTCATTTCGCGTTGCGTCCGAACGGCTATCTGTTCCTCGGCACCGCGGAATCGGCCGACGCAGCCGACGATCTGTTTACGGTCGTCGACAAGAAGCGGCGGATCTACCAGGCGCGCGTCGTCACGCATCGCGCGAAACCGGTCACGGGCTTCCCGCCGCTTTTCCAGGTCGAATCCGGCGGGGACGAGCGCTCCGCGCCTCAACCGCCGATGCGGGTTCCGGCCAGCCCGGCCCAGCGCAACTTCTCCTATTCGGAGCTTCATCAGCGTGCGCTGGAAACCTATTCACCGCCGAGCGTCATCATCGACAAGGAATCCAACGTGGTTCACCTGTCGGACAACGCCGGGCGATTCCTGCGGCATGTCGGCGGGGAGCTGTCCAGCAACATCATGACGCTGGTGCTGCCGGACCTGCGGCTCGACTTGCGCACGGCCATTTTCCGCGCGCTGCAAACGGGCACGAGCGTCGAGGCGCGGCGCGTCAAGTGGACGCACGAGGCCCGCGTGTCGTGGATCAACATGACGGTCAGGCCGTTTCACGACAAGGTCGCCAATTCGGAATTCCTGCTGATCGTGTTCGACGAGGTGGCCGGCCGCATGACCGAGGAGGATCAGGCGGAAGCGAGCGGACAGGATCCGGTGCTCGCGCAGCTCGAACAGGAGTTGCAGCACAGCCGCGAGCAACTGGCGACGATCATCGAGCAGTATGAAACGTCGGTCGAGGAGCTGAAGGCGTCGAACGAGGAGTTGCAGGCGATCAACGAGGAACTGCGCTCGACGAGCGAGGAGCTCGAAAGCAGCAAGGAAGAACTGCAGTCGGTCAACGAAGAGCTGACCACGGCGAACGCCGAAATGCAGGCGCGCATCGAGGACACGGCAAAGGCGAACGACGACCTTCACAACATCAGTTCGGTGGATGTCTCGCTGCAGGTCAACGAACATGCCGAGGCCGTGCTGCGTGTGGCAGATACCGGCAGCGGCATCGAGCCGTCGCTGTTGCCGCACATCTTCGACATGTTCCAGCAAAGCCGGGACTCGAACGCACGCCGTGCCGGCCTCGGCATCGGCCTTGCGCTGGTCAGGGATCTCGTGAGCCTGCATGGCGGCGCGGTACGGGCGGAATCGGAAGGTGTCGGCCGCGGCGCGACATTCACTATCACGCTCCCGACCCATCGCGCTGTCGCAATTACGAGTCCTGCCAGCGGACCCGTGGCGGAATCGTTGCACGGTCTGCATATCCTGATGGTCGATGACGACGCTACAACCGTCGAAACCTTCAAGGTCCTGCTGGAAAGCGATGGCGCGATCGTTCAGACGGCGACCAGCGGAGAAGAGGCGTTGTCCCTGCTCGACGGCCAGATACCGGACCTCGTCCTGTCCGATATCGGCATGCCGGGCATGGGTGGGTTGGCGTTCATCGCGAAACTACGCGAAGCGCCGGCGCTCAGATCGGTGACCTGTATCGCGCTCAGCGGCTTTGGCCAGGAGGCCGACGTGAAGGAGGCCACGAATGCCGGCTTCGATGCGCATCTGCTGAAACCGGTGGCACTGGACGACTTGCTGTCCGTTCTTGCGCGCTCGCGTCGTTGATGGCCGCTCCAGGACACCGTCGTGGCTCGCACTTATTTCTACCTCAACAAACCCGTCGATGGTCAGGATCCGGAAAAGGAGTTGTTCGAGCTCGACAAGGCCGGTTACACCGTCGTGCTCAGCCGCACCACGATCGAACATGTGCATCCGTACGTCGCGGCAGCCGGTCGGCCGGAACTGAAGGGGCTCTTGCGGCGTGTTGCTCCCGGCGATTCTCTGGTGGTACTCGAACTTTCCGCGCTCGGGTGCAGCGCGCGCGATGTACTTTCGACGTTGATGGCATGTCGCGACAAAGGAATTTCCGTCCTGTGCGTCGAACTCGGCAACGTGGACCTCGCAGGCCGTCCCGAACGGCAAGCGGTCAAAACGCTGCGCGCGATCGTCCAAATGGAAATCGCGACGAGAAGCCAACGCAGCCAGAACGGCCTGAAGTTCGCGCAGGAACGCGGACAGCATACTGGCCGCCCAGCCTCGCTGTCGCGCCACGATCAGGAGCGCGTCATGCGTTCGCTCGACAAAGGCCTGTCGGTCAGCGAGGTCGCACGTAAATTCGGCACCTCGCGTCAAACCGTCATGCGGATACGGGCGTCTTCCGCGACTGCCGCTACGGAAGACTGACGGGTGCGCAATTGTCTTGACTGCTCGGGTACAGTCGGAAGTGTAGTTGACATAATGCCGAAACTGGTACGGCCCCAAAGCTAACTTATGCTGGCGTTACACCTGCGGGAACAAGGCCCCACAAGCGTTAGCGGGTAGCGCCAGCCACCGAAAACCCTTGGAAAATTTTTCCCAAGCACCCAGCCAGATCGTCCGGACGTCTTGCGTTTTCGCACGCTCGTAGGCAGCGGCGGCGATCACTTCCATCGGATCGATACCACAGGCCTCTGCGATCTTGAGGGCAGTGGTTTCATCGAAATGGCTACGGCCAGCGCGGTAACCGCTGATCGTCGAAGCGCGGATGTTGAGTGCCTTCGCGAGCGCGTAGTCCGATTCAACACGAAGCGACCGCTTCGCATCGTCGAGATAGTCGACGGTTCCTTTCATTTGTAACCCCTTGAAAATGAAGATCAACCCTGCGGCGTAGGGTAGTTCGATATTCGAGAACATGCAACGATCGAGGGTTACGAATCGTTCGAGACCTTGACATAGTTTTAGACCTCGAACTATCCTCCGACCTATCGCCTCGGCAACTGGTCCTCAACCCCGCCAGTGCTGGATTTGCTACCCGGCCGCCGGGGCGGTGCTTCACGAAAACATCGTTATGGGGTTGAAAAAGGGGCAGCAACATGCAGACTTCGTCGCAACAGACCGTTACAAATCTCACGACTTCGAAACTGGTTGTCGGCCGGGATTCGCGCCAGAGCAGCACTGCTGGCGCCGTCGACGCCGCAGCCGATCATCAGTTCACGCTCGCCGCGCTCGCGGCAGCTTCACGAAATCCGGAACGCGCTATCCGGATGGCTGCGATGGTCAAGGCTTGCGCAGCCACTGAATCGCATTTGCTCGGAGTAGATAGTGGGGAAGGGAGTGGGGCGCCGGGTAGCCGCGCTGCGCGCCGAGCGACTCAGCACGCGCGGGCAAAAGAGTTCGAAGCTCGCGTCGTTGCGTCAGTAAAGATGGCTGTAGCTCGCCTCAATGGAGGCAATGACAGCGTCTATCACGGACGGGCCAAAAGCCGGCGAAACCTGCTCAATCTCTACGGCCAAATCTTCCAAAGCGGCAAGCAGCCCATCAAGGCTATCGGCATCGGTCACCGGATGCTGAACAAGCAAAGGAACCACCCGCGCAATGACGGCGCCGGTGGCGAGTGCCAGGGTGCTGGATAAGTCGATCACGTTGCCTATGGTGGCGGGCTTGTTCAGGTCGACCTCATCGTTCATAAATCCCCCGATTGGTAAAAAGTAGTTTGTAGGGCTCGGGGAGTATAGCGCGGAGAGGTTGCACGCCTGAGCAGCAGTCCATCGGCTATCGACTAGGCATTGGCTTACGAAAATCGGACTACTAACCGAATGGAGTCGAACATGTCGCAATTGCACCTGAAGCACGCCCGAATCCATCCGTCGAGCCTCGGCGGTTTTACGCTGGAGGGCCCGTATTTCCGCCGTGGTTGGCGCGTCGCTCGCGCGCTCGATCGCTTCTTCTATTGGCTGGGGGCGTGATCATGGAAGGCTCGATGGCATATCAGGCAGGACAGGCCGATGATGCGCGCGGCTGCGACCAGACCGACAACCCGTATCCGATGCTGTCGTGCGACTGGCACGATTGGGACGCGGGATGGTGCGACGCCTACAACGATGACGACCGCTGCCCGGACTACGAGGAGGCATTCCCGCAATGACCGCCTCGACCGCTTTCTCTGACCTCGGATACCGCCTGGACGACGGCGACATTGGTTATCTCGGCGATTCGCACATTTCGTTCACTGCTCGGCCGACGCCGAGCGTCGCGCATATCAATCCTACGCCGACCGGCAGCGCTGCCTGTGCCGCGCTCGTCGACCATCTTCATCATCGCTTCCCAGCTGCACACGAATCGCGCGCAGAGCGTAACGCGGTAACGCCTGATCGATATTGGGCAGCCATCTGCCGCATCGCGCGGGGATTCGTATGACGCGGGGCCGGACGTTCAGCATTGGCCGCACCGTCATGGTGTCGTCGAAGTCGGAAGAAACGGAATCGGCGGATGGCATGCGCGGTCGGATCGCGAGCGTCGATAACGGCATCGCGACGATCGAATGCTATCTCGCCGGCGACGAATGCGTAATCCGCCTGCCCCTCGGCGAACTCGTATTGTTGGACAGCGTCGCTGCATGAACGTCCGGAACAACGACCACGAATGGGCTAACGCGCAGGTCGCGGATCTTCCGCGCCCGTGGGCAATGCGTCTCCTGTCGCAGTGGGAGCGCCGCCGGTCGTCGTTCAACCGCTCGAAAGTCACCGCAGAGGGCACCGCGCGGCGGGCGGCAAACGAAGCGCTGCGCGACAGCGTTGCGCCATTGCTCCCTGCGTGCCCGCAATTGCCGCTCGGAGCAAACGACCATGATGTGTGCGATCTCGCTTGGAGCGCTGCCGAGGCATGCCGTGTGAAGTTGCTCCACATCGAGCGCGAGCAGCGTCGTGGCATGTTCGATGCTGGCGTGCTGCGCTCCGCAGGGCTGACGGAAGCGCAGGCGAAAGGTGCCGACGTGTTCGAGCAGCGTGTCGCACTGTCGGCGATCTGCGCCGGATACAACATCGACGCGCCGGACGAAACGTACGAAGACGGCCCGGCGGTGCGCCGGATGGTCGCCGCGAAGTGGTGGAAGGGCCGGCTCCGGAAAGCTCATGGTATGGCGAAGGAATCGGCCGCGATCTTGCTGGGGCTCGTGTCGCAAGACCGCGAGTGTTACGTGTCGAACGTCTCGGTGCGCGATCGTCAAGAGCAGAACGACCGCAACGCGGCCGCGCTCGATGCGACGATCGCCCGCAACATCGAAACCGATCAGGAATTCACGCTCGCGCAACTCGCCGCGAAGGGTACAGCCAACAAGTCGATCCGCCGAGCAGAGCTGATGACGCGCATCAACGGGTTCGAGCGCATCGCAATCGCAGCCGGCGATACAGGGATGTTTGCCACGATCACGTGCCCGTCGCGCATGCATCGCATGACGACGGTGTACGGGCGAGCACGCGCCAATACGAAGTGGGACGGCACGTCTCCCCGCGAGGCGCAAGCTCATCTGCGCAAAACGTGGGCGCGCATCCGCGCAGCGCTCGCGCGCAAAGACATCTGCATGTACGGCTTCCGGATTGCAGAACCGAACCATGACGGCACGCCGCATTGGCACTGCCTGCTGTTCTATCCGAAGCAGCATGACGCGACGGTGCGCGCGACGATCCGCCGCTATGCGCTCGCCGTCGACGGCGACGAGCGCGGCGCGCAGGAACGTCGCGTCGAACTCAGGCGCATGGACCCAGACAAGGGAACGGCGGCAGGCTACATCGCAAAGTACGTAGCGAAGAACATCGACGGCTATCGACTCGAAAAGGATCTGCACGGCAACGATTCGTTCGAAACGTCGGAACGTGTCGAAGCCTGGGCGACGCGCTGGCGAATCCGCCAGTTTCAGCAGATCGGCGGCCCGCCGGTGTCGGTCTGGCGTGAGCTGCGCCGCGTTGAGGCCGTGCCGAGCGATGCGCCGAAGTTCGTACAGCTCGCACACAACGCCGTAAACAAGGTAGCCGTTTATGAGGGGCGCGAGAACGCGTCCGTCGCATGGGATCACTACGTGCAGGCGCAAGGCGGCGTCGCGTGTGGCCGTGACTACCGTGTGCGCATCGCGAAAATCGAGAACGACCAGCCGAACCAGTACGGTGAAGACGGCGCACCGCGCATTGTCGGCATCGAGTACCACGAGGTGGCGAAGGTGCGCGATGTGCTCGGCAACTGGATCGACGTGATGCCGCGCACGGTCACGGTGCCGTCCAAGCGGTACACGTGGGAGATCACGCGCGCATCGCGCTCGGCGGCCGCGAAGGTCACGGGGACATTCGATGTCGCGATCACGCGCGGCGGATACGCCGAGCGCGGCGTCGACGGCATCGAGATTCCGGACCTGATCCTGAAGGGCGACGAATACGCGCAGTGGGCGGCCGAGCATCCGGCGGCGGCCGCAGATTGGGAGTTGGGTTTGGAGCACGCGCAGCGTGCGCCTTGGACTCGTGTCAATAACTGTACGCCGCCGCTTGAAGGCGGCGTCAGCGAGTACGAAAACAGCGGCTGGACGCACGACGATCGGCCGGAACAGACCAACGAAGGGGCCGGGGGCGGCCGAAACGAGCGCGAATGGAGGC
The DNA here is from genome assembly GCF_003853505.1 of Burkholderia sp. Bp9015. Taxonomy (NCBI): domain Bacteria; kingdom Pseudomonadati; phylum Pseudomonadota; class Betaproteobacteria; order Burkholderiales; family Burkholderiaceae; genus Burkholderia; species Burkholderia sp. Bp9015. The sequence continues at coordinate 217,241 of NZ_QTPZ01000002.1, read as the reverse complement.
CATATGACTATGAAAATTGATTGCCCGTGCTGCGGCGGCGAAATCGACGCGCGTCACACAGAGGGGCTGTCGACGACGTTCCGCCGCATGTACTTCGTCTGCGAGGACTGCGGCTATCGCACGCCGGCCGGCTTCGAGATTCTGTTTTCGCTGTCGGCGTCGGCACGGCCACGTGCCGGCGTCCAGCTCGACGTCATGCCGTCGACGCCACTGCGCGGAGCGGTCAACGCACGCACGACAATGCGCCAGGACGCACGAGCATGAGGTTCACGATCGCATGCCCGCATTGCGACACGCGCGGCATCGCGCGCGCGATGGAGAAGGTTTCCGAGACCGAGTGGCTGATCGACTTCCAATGCGATGAGGTGACGTGCGGACATACGTACCGCACGCGCGTGCAGATGGAGCCGCCCGAGCTGCCGATTCCGAAGCGGCCGCGCCGCACGACGCAAGAGTTCGAATTCGAAGTTTAATTGGAGAGACTATGCAAACGACAAAGGCCCACGCCAAATGGCTTAAGGGTGGAAACAACCCGATGTGGGAAGTATCGCATCGCGATACGGGGATAAAAGTGTGGTCGGGGAGCCGCATGACGCAAGCGTCATGCTCCTCGAACGCTGCGTTTTACCGAGTCTGCTCGAGATCGCACCGGTACAGGATAAACGGCAGGCAACCGAACAGCGGGAATATCGGTGCCTCGCCACGAACTGCGTTTGCAACGGCGTCGACGGGATCACGAGTCATCACCAGTTTAAAGGAGTTGGGCGCCCTATAGTCATGGAACACACACACTGTCAACACATATTCGAAGCGGTGCCGCCCGACGTTGGAATCGGATGGGATCAGCTGATTGCTCAGTGCAAATGGTGCGGACATCGGCCGAACGGTATCTAGGCGATATCGGAAAAATTGCGAATCAGTATCAGATAGATATCGACTCGATATTGTTTTATATATAGATCACTGCTCGGGGGGGGCAAAATGAAAATAGCAGTCGTGAATACCAAGGGCGGCGTCGGCAAATCGACGACCGCATTGCAGCTCGCAATCGGCCTGTCGCTCACCGGCGCGCGCGTCTGGCTCGTCGACGGCGATCGACAGGAAACCGCGATCAGCGCGATCACGATCCGCGCCGAAAGCGGCCGGCCGCCGCTGGCGGCGTCAGCCTATTCGAATGGCGCCACGCTGCGCGCCCAGGTGACGGCGCAGGCCGGCGCATTCGATCACGTCGTCATCGATGCAGGCGTGGGCGATTCGACCGCGTTGCGCGCCGCTCTGACGGTCGCTGACGTGGCGCTGATCCCCTTCGTGCCGCGCTCGTTCGAAGTGTGGGCGGTGAAGGACATCGCCGAGCTGATCGACGAAGCACGCGCCGTGCACGACCTGAAGGCGCTAGCGTTCATGAACCTCGCCGATGTGAGCGGACCGGACAATCGCGACGCGGCGGCGGCGCTGTGCGAGTTCTCCACGTTCGAACTGCTCGACTGCCGGCTCACACGCCGGAAGGCCTTCGCGAACGCGGCCGCCGCCGGGCTGCACGTCGAAGAAATGCCGCGCCGGGATCCGGCCGCGTGCGCGGAAGCCGAGCGCCTGCTCGATGCCGTTCTGGCCGCGTAACGCTATTGAAGCAATACCGAACCGGTATCAAAGCGATATAGGTTTAATATCGAAAGAGGGTTAGCATGACGATCACGAAACGGCCGGACGCACGCAAAGCGGCGGCGATCGAGCAATTCATCGGCAGTGCGCCGGACGCGGCCGCGCCAGAACAGTCGACCGTCGCGAAGGCTCATGCGCACCGGCGTCAGAAAAAGGAGACGATCAGCCTCGGGATCGATCCGACGCTGCTCGCGCGCGTCGACACGGTGGCCGCACGTCTGGGCGTCAGCAGGGCGGCCGCATTCGCGATGGCGGCATCGCGGTTCGTCGAAGCGGAGGGTGCATGATAGATCGGGCGCACGGTGGATTTACCACGCGGCGGCTTGGGCGCCGTCGCGTCAGATCACCGATTTGGGGCACTTCGGACGGAAGTGCCAACACATTGGCGCGCAAGAGACGTAATGAGTTTTAAATTCGTTGTCAATAGGCAGACTGGGCGCTGTTGCTTTTTATGGAATAAATTCACCGGCGCTTTGGATCATTACGTGCCACAGGGCTAGTGATTTCAGCGGGTCACTATTGGAACGATTCGATTATATATTACGAGATAATTCTATTTTAAAGGCAATAAAGACAATGGCTTCGGAAAGCAAATCATTCGATTCGCAAAAAACTTATAGGTGCCCAAGCTGCGACTCATTAAATCCAATCCTAGAAAATTCCATATTTGATTATTTGGTTGGAAACAAAATTAAATGCCCAAATTGCGAAGAGCCCATTGATTGGTGGGGAATGGTTCGCACTATAATTTTCGAAAATTTCATGTTTAATGAGGCGTTTTCCCCAATCGGCGCGAAAACAACCCTGTTTAAGTTAAATATCAAAAATGGTCAAAGCGGACATTATCGCCTGAGTGATTTCAATGTCCCGGATGGCGCACGTGTGCTGTATACAAATTACACGCCTGAAGGGACACCAACGGGCGCCCTGATGCCTATCGAGGTACACGGAAACGTACCGACACGCGTTCGCCCTCGCGATGAGGTGAGTTTTTATCCTCAGCCGATTGGCGAGATTCCACCGGATGAAGTGACGGTTTGCGTTATGGTTACTTGGATACCCGATGCGCGAGGTGACGCCGTTTGGGAGGGATTGGTAAATGCATTCGAAGCCTACGTAAACGATGACTATGACGCGGCAATTGTTCCAGCAAACGTCGCAGTAGAAGCAAACCTGTCCAAGTTTATGTACGAATTCCTTACTTGCCAAGGTATCGCACGGAAGCGCACAGAGTCGTTTCTATCGGACGCCGCTACCTATAGCCATCAGCTTAACGTTTTGCTCCCACTTGTTACCAGTCTCACCGGGCTGCCCAAGCTGTCGGATGACATTCGAGGACGTCTCAACACGCTGCGAGGGCTGCGTAATGAGATTGCGCACCATGGCCGTACTGAAAAGCCTCTGACGAAAGACACAGTTGCCGATTTACTTACTGCATCGCTGTTCGGGTTGCGCTATGTGCAATTGCTGACTAATGAATACCAACGTAAGCAGAACTGACCCGGTCAGACGGCTTTCCAGGCAGTGTCGCATGGTTTGGCGAAACACTGTCCGGATATACCGAAGACTCCCAAGCCAACGCGAGTCAGCGCGCGCAGAGCGCCAGCAAGCGGTCGGCGGGTGCAAGGGTGGCTGCGTCATTGCCGCGAGTGCTGGAGGCCGGTGGCGAGGCTGGCAGCGGCCGAGAAGGGGGCCCGGCGCGAGGGCGGATCGCGGTTCGCATACATCGATCACGATCCCTGAAACGCGGTCCCCCCTCCCCGCCTGCCCGGTTCTTGTCTCCCTACTTTTGACGCACTGGGCAACCAGCCGGCCAGCCGCGCCGGCTGGCTGTCTCCGGCCGATTTTGACGTTGCAAGAATGGCGCAATTTGACGCGAAAAGCGGGGCAATTGATGCGCCGCGAACAACAATCAGCGTCGCGCGGCAGGTAGTCGGTCACTCCGAGAAACTCCATGCAGCTAACAAAGCTTAGTGCTCGCGTCCAGGAAAGCGTTGAAGGAAGTTTAAGGAAGTCGCAAGTTTCCCCAAATTCTTACCTGCTGTAGTAAAGTTTGAACTGCGCTATATTCACCATAGACGAACAGAAATAGAGCGACATTCACAGGCGTTCGGCAAACAAACACATCGGGGAAAATAGTTATGGAATGGCGTCCCGCAGAGGCAGGTGATAACCGCAACTTCAAGATACCGGAACGATGGCTGCATATATATTACTATGAGGCCTTCAATATCCTTTTTCGGTTCGAAAATGCCCTTCGGCTATTTGTCTACGTGGTTCTTAAGCGCCAACTCGGGAAAAACTGGGATTTGGCATCCCTAGGGGACGGCATTACAATTAGAACCGAAACAAAGAAGCGAATTCATCAGACCCGTGAGCATGGATATCTCGGATATGAAGTTTCATCGCCAATGCTCTTTTTGAATAGTGGCGAACTTACGCAAATAATCACTTCTGAAGTTTACTGGAAGTACTTTGCACCTTTTTTTCGGGCAAGCAAAGCTATCGTACTTACTAAGCTTCAGGAAATTGGAACCGTCCGCAATTCGCTGGCTCATTTCCGACCAATTAAGCAAGACGACATCGACCTCATTAAGCAAAACTCCAAACATTTGCTGATCGAGATCGAAAATTGTCTCGTACGGCTAACCTCGATAAGTGACGTGGTACCGACAAATTCCGGTGACGCATGGTACAAAGAATTGAAGCCAATAGAAAATGACCATTGGCGTACAAATCTACTTTCGAGCCTCGATCAACAATGGATCAGAGCCCAACTTACTTACACCATTCCAGTCTTGCAAAAGAGCGGATTTTCCAAATACATCAACTACAAAGTTGGAGCGCTGCGAACCCCTCAAATACTTCGCCTTTATCCAGAGATAAGAGAAACTTGCATCTACCTGAGTGAGAGTGCTGCCCTCGCGAGAATGAGCGATAACCAAGCACTACAAGCAACGAAGACCGTAAGCATCGTGTTTTCAAAATCCACACTTGAATCCAGCCTCAATGAAATTGGGACCGCGCTAAAGGCAATGGCGCTCAAGGTCGAGGCTGAGACCGAGCTAATCCAGCAAGACGGCCTTGCTCGCGGGGATCTTGTTGAGGCCAAAAATATTTCGGCTGTACTTCGCGATAGCACTTCGGGAAATTCTTACTGGAGCTTCAACACCGAGTCCCTGACCGCATCGGTAGTAGATATAGACGAAGTCGAATACTGGGGGCAAAGATCGCATTACACGACCGACTTCATTTCGTCTACATCTCGCTACCCGTGGATGCCATCCTCGGTGTCAGAAGAGGAAATCCCCTTCTAATGTCACTGCTGGCAGGCATATATCGTCTGCGTAGAGAGATTAGAACCGTAGCGCGGGCAGGTACCATTTAGCCGCCCGAGCGGCAACTGACCGAACGGTGAACTTCGAGCGGTCCCGAGCGGGCCGCTAGTAAACTCGCGCAGCCAAAGCAAAGACCTACGCGCGCCCTTATCGGGACCGGCCGTGCGACCTACTCGGCACCTCCCTTGGACACGACGACGAGCAGATGGTCGGTCTGAACTATACCAAGCGTCGAAATCACCGGCATCGACCACTGATCGTAGATTTTGCAACACGAACGTCACCGAACTACCGATAACTATGAGATTGCGCAGCCCACTCACGCGCCGCTCTCGCTGCACCCTGAGTAAATCGTCGAGACCATGCATGGCCGTCTGCGGTGTCTCCTCAACACTCTGCAGGACAACCTCAATTTCCGCCTCTTTGCCATTCACATTTATCCAGAAAACCTGATAAGTGAATGGTGATTTGAAGAATCAGCACTATCATCAGGCACAAGGTAATTCCCTGATGCCCCACTTTCGACTCTGAAATATGCTGACTGAACCTCTTCTCTACCGAAGCCCATCCTCCAAGTGTAATAAACGTCAACTTTTAGGCGACCACCCGTGGGTATCCGACTTTGCGTGAAACACCCTCTCGATGCAACTCCGCCAGATTGAAACTTCTCAATTCGTCTCAGCGTTCTACCATTGATTTCCAGGTCTTTAATGTCCGCAGAGGAGCCCATAATCTCACAAGAGAAATGAACATTGTATAAAGGGAAGTTTCCCTTATTGGCCACAACAAACTGCGTTTGGAATTCTTGACTGGGATCGAGATTGACCCCCGGTGAAATTGCAACGCTCGGTCCAAAATAAGTCCAGAGTGAAATGGCGGTAGAGAGCGGACCAGCAATACCCCAAAACATGCCCCACCACCGAATCATGGCTGTCCATTGCAACTTCGATCCAGCCGGGACACGTGGCGCAACCGGCGTTTGCGGCGTTGGCCGCAATTCGGCACCCCGTTTGTTCGTGAACTTACTTTTTTCGTTCCCCATTTTTTCCTCATCGACTCTGCTAATTCTTACGCCTGATTTTAGCTGCTATCAACATCCGATAACGAGGCCTACGGGTCGGAAAGCGAGTCCCACTGCCGAAAACTCGGCACCTGCAAGCAGATCGCTGGGCGTCCGCTTTTGGCCCGAACGCCGACGCTCCTCCCCGGCGTTCCCCCCGAAAATCCACGAAGAACCAAAATTCAGGTCGATTTGGGCGGCATTTCGACCGCCGGAAGGGCGTAGTCGTCAAATCGAACGACTTCCTCACCGGCCCAGTCGTTCAGCGCGAGGAACCGCGTCTGCAAGGGCGAAATTTCGTTGCGCGCGAACACGCGCGCAGCAGTGTCAGCCGCCCCGAAGCCGCCCGTATTGCTCGGCACGATGCCGAGCAGCTGCGGCGGCACGCGATGCGCGGCGAGCAGGTCGTCGCGCGTCACGTTCTTGATGTTGAAAAACTCATCCTTCGCCGCGACCTCCGACACCGGGATCAGTTGCAGGCCGTCTTTCTTGCCGTTTGGCGCATACACGAACAGGTTGCGGAAATTGCCCGGTCCCTTCGCGTTTTTCAGTGCGTTGCGCAGGTTGTCGACGTCGGCCTGGTTCGATTGCGCGTCCGTCAGGTACATGATGAAGCCGGCATGACTGCCGTTTTCGTAGTAGCGGCGGCGGAACAGCGTCGACGACTCGTTCAGCCAGGCCGCGTGCAGGGCACCGAGGTATTCGGGCAGGCCGTACACCTCCTGATTGATGTCGGCTTCCATCAGGTGGAAAACCGAGCCGGTCGGGAACTCGTATTTCGTCCGAAACCCGTCGGTCTGAACGTAGTCGACAAGATTGACCTTGCTGCGAACGTATTTCGCCGGCGCCGGCGCGTACTCGATCGTGCTGCCGAGCCGGTTCTTTTTCCGCTCGATGATCCCGTTACCGAAGATCAGGAAATCGAGCGCCCATCGGCTGAACGCTTCGCGCGACAGTTTCGGGTGCGGAATGAACGTCGACGCGAGCACGTTGCGCTTGAAGAAGATCGCGGACGCGTGATGCGTGCCGGCGCGGAACGATTTCGCGAGTCCGATGAAGCTCACGGGCGGCTCGTACCACTCGCCGTTCGACAGCACCTCGCAATAGTCGAGGATGTCCGCGCGCGATAGCACGGGCATCGGATCGCCGAACGTGAACGCCTCGCCGGAAGGCGCGGCCGGTGCCGGAGTGGGGCGCGCCGCACGTGCACGCGGCAGGCGTTGATTCTTCTTCATCACGACATCTCCATGAAACTGGTGTTGTTGGCGGTCATGCCTTCCAGCGGCTCGTTACCGAGCGCGTGCAGGCAGGCCCACGCAAGGTCGGCGTGCCCAATGTCCTCGCTGCGACCGGCGTAGTAGGTGACTTGGCGGCCGCTGGCCGTGAGGGTCTTCTTGATCGCCATGAACGCCTGGGCAATGTCCGTGCGGCCGGCGTCAAATTCGAGGCGGCCTTTGCTGATGACCGACTGTCCCTTCAGCACGAGCCGCCCCTTCACCTCCGGCGAATAGTTCAGCGCGACGGCGGCCGGGAAGAACTGGATCACGTGCTGATACACGCCTTGCCCCATGCCGGTCGTGTCGATCGCCATGTAGGTGATGTTGTATCGCTGCGTGAGCTGGCGAATCGCGTTGGCCTGCGCCTCGAAATCCATCTTGTGCCACTGCAACGCTTCGAGCACGCGGAATTTCCCGCCCGGTACGGAAGGCGGAGCGAGAATCACGCAGCCGGCCGAGTCGCCAGTGAGCGACGGGTCGTAGCCGAGCCAGACCGGACGGTGGCCATACGGGCGAATCATCAGGTGTTCGACGTCTTCCCATACGTCCCAGGTATCGACCATGCAACGCTGCAGTTCGGCGAATGGAAACACCGACTGGCTATCGTCGATGAACTGGCACATCAGCAGGTTCGCGAACTCGTCCGCGCTGTACTCGAGACGCAGCTCGTCCATGTCGAACAGGTTGCAGCCGCCGGCGACCGCATCTTCGACGGTCACGATCTGCCGCCACTGACGGTCTTCGCAGATCCGTCCGAACGACAGCGCGGCGTGCGAGACGTCGATATTGATGTGGTCGGCCTTCGCGCGGCCGCGGTTGTAGTGCGCGCCAGTCCAGAACGAATACGCCTCGTGCGTGATGCTCGATGGTGTAGAGAAGTACGTCTTGCGCCAGTGCTTGTGCATCGCCATGCCACTGGCGACCTTGTTCAGCGTCTTGAAGCCGTGGACCCAGAAATACTCGTCGAAATAGAAGTTGCCGTGATAGCTCTGCGCGGTCTTCGAGTTGGTGCTCAAGAAAATCAGCTCGGCGCCCGTGCTCGGCAACAGGATCGTGTCGCCAGTCAGCTCGACCTCGATGACCTCGCGCGCGAACGCGCAGATGTACTGCCGGAACACGTGGACCTGCGCCTTGCTGGCCGACAGAAAAATCTGGTTCCGGCCGGTTTGCAGCGCGTCGTCGAGCGCTTCGCGCGCGAAATAGAACGTCGCACCGATCTGCCGCGACTTCAGCAGGTTACGCGTGCGGTTGTCGCCATTTCGATACCAGACCTTCTGGTAGTCGAACTGCGATTCAAGGAATGCGTCATGCAGCTTCGCCGCTTGCTCGGGCGTGATGACGTTGCGCGCGTGGCGCTTCTTCGGACCTTCGTTCCGCGTTTTGATGGCCGGATTCAAGTCGGATTCCTTGCCCGTCTCGCTGTACTTGCGACAGCGGTGCATCCGCTCCATCTCGCGGCCGAGCAGGTCGATTTCCTTGAAGTCGACCGGATCTTTCGGATCCTTCGCGATCAGCAACATCATCCGCGCTTCGAGTGCTGACTCTACGCGCTCGACCGGCGTCGCCTTGTCCCACTGGTCGCGCTGTTTCCACGATTCGACGGTCGAGCGGGATTCGTTCAGCGAACGCGCAATCGACGAGATGCGCCAACCCTTCCAATACAGGTCGCGCGCGATCCGCCTCGGTTCGATATCGGTCGCAGTGGTTTCGGCTGTTTCGATCATGCCCGAAGCGTAACGGCCACGCGCGCGCGCGCGGCGCATGACCGTTTGTACTCCGACAGATTACGGAACCCTATCGTTGTTCATGGACGAGCAACCCGGCAACATTCAGTTACACAAGTCGCACGTTGTAACAAGCGACGTCACATCAGAACGGAACCTGAGAGGATTTCGATGAAGCGATCGGCGAAACGGATCATGATTGTGGGCGCGTCTGCGCTCAGCGCGGCGATCGCCGCGATGCTCACACCGATGTACGCACACGCGGCTGTCGTCGGCGAGCAGGTTCGCGCACTGGTCGGCCATACCGACATGCTCGCTACCATCGCAGGTCACGGCTCTGTTGTTGGCGGTCTCGGCCTCGTATCGCTCGCGATCGGCAGCGTGGCGGGCACGGGCAATCACGCCACCACGTCGAAATGGTTCCGCGTCGCAGTCGAGGGCGCAACGACGGACGGCCGCACCATCGAGCGTGACTGGATCACGCAGATGGCGGCCACGTACAACCGCGATATGTACGGCGCGCGCGTGAACTGCGAGCATATTCGCGGCTACTCGCCGATGTCCGGATCGAATCCGAACCCGTTCGGCTCGTATGGCGACGTGATCGCGCTGCGCGCCGAAGTGATCAGCGACGGCCCGCTGAAAGGCAAGCTCGCGCTGTATGCGCAGATCCAACCGACGCCCACGCTCGTCGAGCTGACGAAGCAATCCCAGAAAATCTACACGTCGATCGAGGTCGCGCCGTCGTTCGCCGACACCAAACAGGCATACCTCATCGGCCTCGCTGTCACCGACAGCCCGGCGAGCCTCGGCACCGAAATTCTCGCATTCGCGGCGGGCCAGGGCGAAAACAGCCCGTTCGCCGGCCGCAAGCAACACCGTGACAACCTGTTCACGGCCGCCGAAGAAACCGTGATCGAGTTCGAAACGGCAACGCCGTCGTTGTTCGGCCGCGTCGCCGAGCTGCTGGGCGTGTTCCGCAACAAGAGCGAGACCGACGAGAAGCGCTTCACCGACGCTGCCCAGGCAATCGAGGCACTTGCCACGTTCGGCAAGGAACAGTCCGAAGCACTCGCGAAGCTGACGGGCCGCGTCGACACGCTGTCGTCCGACCTGACGAAAGAGCGCGATGCGCACAAGGCGACCGCCGACGAGCTGCACGCGCTGAAAGAAACGTTGTCGGCGCAACCGGGGAGTGCACCGCGTCCGCCGGCGACCGGCCAAGCTGCCGCCGTCACGACCGACTGCTGATTGCTGCGCACCACGTAGCGCCCGCCACCTACCAACGATTCGGAGAATCACCCATGCGTAACGACACCCGCATCGCCTTCGATGCGTACCTCGCCGCGATCGCGAAGCTGAGTCACGTACTGGATGCGACGAAGAAGTTCAACGTCGATCCCTCGGTGCAGCAGAAGCTGGAACAGAAGATTCAGGCATCCAGCGAGTTCCTGAAGCGCATCAACATGATCGGTGTCGACGAGCAGTCGGGCGCGAAAATCGGCCTCGGCATCGGGCAACCGATCGCAAGCACGACCGACACGTCGACGAAGGATCGCGCGCCGATCGACCCGTCGACGCTCGACGAACTCGGCTACATGTGCACGCAGACGAACTTCGACACGGCGATTCCGTATGCGCGCCTCGACGCGTGGGCGAAGTTTCCGGAGTTCCAGACGATGCTGCGTGACGCGATCGTTCAGCGTCAGGCGCTCGACCGCATTTGCATCGGCTTCAACGGCACGGCCCGTGCCGCGACGTCCGATCGTGCGGCGAACCCGCTGTTGCAGGATGTCAACGTGGGCTGGCTGAAGAAAATCCAGACGGCGGCACCGGATAGGGTGATGAGCGAGGGCGCGACGGCCGGCGCGATCAAGGTCGGCACCGGTGCCGGCGCCGATTACAAGAACCTCGACGCACTGGTGTTCGATGCGGTGCAGATGCTCGACGACTGGTATCGCGAGGATCCTGCCGTCGTGGCCGTGGTCGGCAGCGGCCTGTTGCACGACAAGTTCTTCCCGTTCGTGAACGGCTCGAACGACGCCGTGAACGCGAATGCGCTCGATCTCGTCGTGAGCGCGAAGCGTCTCGGCGGCAAGCAAGCCGTCACGGCGCCGTATTTCCCCGCGAACTCGGTGCTGATCACGCGCCTGGACAACCTGTCGCTGTACTACCAGAACGGCGCGCGCCGGCGCACGATCGTCGACAACGCGAAGCGCGACCGCATCGAGAACTACGAGTCGAGCAACGAAGCCTATGTCGTCGAGGACTACGGCTGCGCGGCGATGGTGCAGAACATCGAAATCCAACCGGCGGCCTGATCATGACGACTCCGGCCCGCCGACACCAGATGCGCGTGCGCGCGGCAATGGCCGCCGCGACCGCGACGCCCGGTCACACGCTGGCCGGACACCGTCAGTACGACCTCATGCTCGCGAAGCTGGCGACGGATCGCCGACGACTGAAGGAATTCCAGTCCGTCGCACGAAAGATCGAAGTGAAACGGGAAGTGTTGCCGGATTACGCCGACTACGTCGACGGCGCGCTCGCCGGCGGCAAAGGCGTGCAAGACGACGTGCTGACGACGGTGCTGATCTGGCGCGTCGACGTCGGCGACTACGTCGGCGCGCTGGAAATCGCCCGATATGCGCTTGCGCACCGCATGACGCTGCCGGACCAGTACGAACGATCGCTGCCGGCGGCCGTCGCCGAAGAATTCGCGGAAGCTGGCATCCGCTCGCAGGCGGCCGGCGAGCAGTTCCCGCTTGCGCTGCTGGTCGAGGTCGAGGCGCTGACGCGTGGCATCGACATGCACGACCAGATCCGCGCCAAACTGCACAAGGCAGTCGGCCTCGCGATGGAGACGTCGGACAAGTCCGGCGCGCTGGAAATGCTGCGCCGCGCGGTCGAGTTGAACGACCGCATCGGCGTGAAAAAGGACATCACTCGACTCGAAGCCGAGTTGAGGAGTGCGGCGGCAAAAGCCGGCCGCACGAACTGAGCCCCCCCTGGCAATGGCGGCACCGGGTGACGAGCGCAACGGCTGACAGCTACGCGTCTCCGACCCCGGTCCACCGCCATCTATTCCGAGTCACGACATGCCGAGTTTTATTGCGCCTGCCGACGCTGCACCGCCGACAACCGAGTCGGACGTGATCGAGAACAACGGATTTTTCCCCGATATCTCGATTTCCGAGCTGCGCGGCGCGACGCGTCTTGACGGCACCGTGACTCACGAGCGTGTGCGCGAGGCGACGATCGACGCGATCCGCAGCGTGAACGCCGAACTGAAGACGTGGCGCGCACAGATCAGCGCCGGCTACGCGACGCTGGCCGACGTGCCGGCCGAGAAGGTCGGCGGTGTCAGTGAGCTGGTGTCGCTGTATCGCCGCGCAGTCTACAACCTCGCGCACGCGGACCTGACCGAGCGATATCGCGATCTCGACACGACGAAATCTGGCGGTCAGAAGGCTGAAGACCTCGAAGGGACGATTTGCACGTCGCGCCGAAATGCGCGTTGGGCGCTGAACGATCTGCGCGGCATTCCGCGATCAACCGTCGAGCTGGTGTGATGAACGTCCGGACGATCCAAGGCGACACGGTCGACCTGTTGTGCTGGCGCCACTACGGGCGCACCGATGGAACGGTCGAAGCCGTACTCGAAGCGAATGCCGGCCTCGCGGACCTCGGCACGGTGTTGCCGCTTGGCACCGTCGTCGAAATGCCCGACCTGACGACGATCGAGAGTACGGCGCCGCTGCTGCAACTATTCGACTGACAAGGGAGTTTGCGTGATGGCTGAACCGAACACCACTACCGCCGCCGCGCTGTCGACCGTGATCGGTCTGGCAGGCCTCGCGCCCGGCATCGACGGGAACGCGCTGATCGGTGCGTTCACCGGCGCCGCGCTGGTCGTGGTGACATCGAAGGAGCTCGGCATGTTCAAGCGCATCGCGTACATGCTGATTTCGCTCGTGATGGGCTACATCGCTGCACCGGAGCTGGTGAACCTGACGCCGATTCGCTCGACCGGCGTCGCCGGATTCCTGTCGGCCGCTCTTGTGATCACCGTCACGCTGCAGTTGATCGAGCGGCTGAAGAATGCCGACCTGCTCGCCTTCTTCAAGCGGGGTGGCTGACATGCACATCTCGTTTGCCGTCATCGCACTGGCCGCCCACATCGCGGCGATGCTGCGCATCCTCGCGTACCGCCGCAACGGCGCGCGGCACCGGAACCACGTTTCGTGGATCGCATGGGCGCTGGTTGCCGTCTCGGGCGGCTCGTCGATAGAACTCGCATTGCACGCCCGTCACGTCGGCTTCTTCGAAGCGGCGACGGCGGTCCTGCTTACTCTGTTTGTGTTCGGCGCGCGCGGCAACGTGGCGCGCTTGCTGCGGAGCGATCAAGCATGAAAACCCTACGGCTAAATGCGATCGGCGACGATGTCGGCCTGCTGCAACGCCGCCTGATTCGCGCCGGCTATCCGCTGACCGTGACGCATGTGTTCGACGATGCGACCGAGCGCGCGGTGCAGGCGCTGCAAACGAAAACCGGGCTCGTGGTCGACGGCATCGCCGGCCCGAAAACGCAATCGGCACTCGCAACCGGCCAGCGCGCACCGAAGCACCTCGCCGATGCTGAGCTGGTCGCGGCAGCCGCGAAGCTCGACGTGCCGCTCGCATGCGTGCGCGCCGTCAACGAAGTCGAGTCACGCGGCTCGGGTTTCCTGACGGACGGGCGGTCGGTGATTCTGTTCGAGCGACACGTCTTCTGGCGACGGCTGAAAGCGCGCGGCCTCGATCCGGCGCCGATCGCGGCACGCTATCCGGACATCCTGTCGCAGACGCCCGGAGGCTATAAGGGCGGGGCGGCCGAATACACGCGGCTCGCGGCCGCCGAGCTGATCGACCCGCACGCAGCGTGGGAGGCTGCGAGCTGGGGCGCGTTTCAGGTCATGGGCGAAAACTGGGAACGCCTCGGTTACGCCGGCGCCGACGACTTCGTCGCGCGGATGGAAGCGAGCGAAGCCGATCAGCTCGACGCGTTCGTTCGATATGTCGCGGCCGACGCGAAGCTGCTCGCCGCGCTGAAGGCCCGACAGTGGGCGAAATTCGCGGCCGGCTACAACGGTCCTAATTACCGGGCGAATTTGTACGACATAAAGCTTGAGCGCGCGTATCAACGGTACGTGCCGGACGCTCAGGAGGAAGCATGAGTTCGCTCGTGATCAAGTTACTCTTGGGCGCGGCGCTGCTCGGGGCGCTCGCCGGCGGCGCCCTTTACGTTCGGGCGCTGCGTGCGGAGAACGACGACCTGACGGATAAGCTCGGCCAGGCGAAGGCGAGCATCGCAGCGCGTGACGCGACGATCAGTGGCTTGAAGTCCGATGCAGTCGAGAAGGGCCGCCAGCAAACGCAGCTCGACTCGTCGACCGCCGCCGTCGAAACCGTTACGTCTACCATTCGCCAACAGATCCGGAAGGCCGTCAATGAAAATGCCGCTGCCCGTGCTTGGGCTGACACTCCTTTGCCTGACGACGTTGCCCGCCTGTCAGCACGTTCCGCCCGCACCGGCACCGCAAATTTTGGTGCAGCAATGCCAGACGCTGTCGCCGTGCACGCTGCCGGCGCTGTCGCCGCGGACTAACGGCGAGCTGATGAACGCGCTCGTCACGGTCGAGGGCGCGTGGGGGAAGTGCGCAGCCAAGGTCGACATGATCGTCGACTGCCAGACGAAGGCGCAGGCACGTATCGACGCTGAGGCGGGCGCGGTGCCACATGATTAAGTCGGCGAGCCTGCGCTCGGCACTTGTTGCAGCAATCCCGGATCTCGCGACCAACGCCGACAAGTTGACCGTGTTCGTAGACCAAGGATCAATCGCGGCAAAGGGAACGAAGTCGTTGTCGTTCGAATACCGGTACGTGTGCAATGTGCTGTTGCTCGACTTCGGCGGCGACCCGGACGACGTATTCATCGCGGTTTTGGAGTGGGCACGGAAGAATCAGCCCGATCTGGTCACGAACTGGGATCAGCGCTCCACCGGCATCACGTATGAAATCGACATCTTGAACAACGTGACGGCCGATGTATCGATCAAACTGCAGTTGACCGAAAGCGTCGTCGTGCGCACCGATGAAGACGGCAGGCGCATCGTCACGCATGTCGACGATTCGGTGCAGCCTGACGACATCACGTGGGTAGCGCAGCCGTGGCCCAAGACAACCTGAACCTTCTCGAATCGTTCGTTGGCGGCCTGCTTGGCAAGCTCGACGAGCGCGGCCGCCGCGTGGCGTCGCGCGATATCGCCCAGGTACTACGCCGCAGCCAGCAGACGCGCATCGCAGCGCAGCGCAACACGGACGGCAGCACGTATGAGTCGCGTAAGCATCGTGTGAAGCCGGGCGGCAAGACGCTGCGCGACAAGCGCGGCCGCATCAAGCGCACGGCGATGTTCATGAAGCTGCGCACCGCGACCTATCTGAAAATGCAGTCTGATGCGGCCGGCCTGACGATCGGCTTTGCCGGACGTGTTGCACGCGTCGCACGCGTGCATCAGTTCGGCGAGATTGACCGCGTCGCGCCGCGCGGCGTCGAATACAAATATCCCGTCCGGGAACTGCTAGGTATCACGGCCGAAGATCGTGAGCTGATCCGCGACAAGCTGCTCGCACACGTCACGAAATAGCGCCGCGCGCGTCCTTTTGTACCCAGACCGCCCCGTAAGCTGCTCGCTCGCTCCACGCGCGCACGAGCGGCAACATGGGCGGCATGAACGCAAATGAAATCCAGCGCCAAGCGCGCAACGCCGTCCGAAAAGGTTCGATCACCGCGATCGACCTCGACAGGGCTTTGTGCCGCGTCGCAGTCGGCGGCGGTGATGACGATGCCGACGAAGGGCTCGTCACGAACTGGATTCCGTGGTTCTCGATCGCCGCCGGCGCAATCATCGATTGGCGTGCGCCGTCGATTGGCGAACAGGTCATGTTGCTTTGCCCGATGGGCGACCCCGCGCAGGGCGTCGCGCTGTGCGGCTTCTATTCCGACGCCTTCCCGGCGCCCAGCCATTCGGGCGTTGCGAACTTGCGTCGTTTTCCGGATGGCGCGCTGCTCGCGTACGACCATGAACAGCACGCGCTGACGGCAGCATTGCCGGCCGGCGCGACGGTGACGGTGATCGCGCCGGGCTCGGTGATGGTCCAGACTCAGGCGGCCACGGTCCAGGCCGACAAGGTCACACTCGATGCAGACGTCGAGGTGACGCGTTCGATGACGGTAAAGGGGCCATTCACGTTCGAATCCGGTATGACGGGTCACGGTGACGGCGAAGGCGCCACGATGCAGATCGAAGGCGCCGCGGATTTCTCGGGTGTTGTGACGTCGTCCGGCGTCAGCCTGCCCGGCCACTCGCACCGAGAGCAGGGCGACGGCAATCTTGTCAGCCCGCCGCTGAACATCGAGGACACCGCACCATGAAGGGGATGAATGCCGAAACCGGCCGCGCGGTGTCCGGGCGCGATCACCTGTACCAGTCCATTGCGAAAATTCTGACTACCCCGCTTGCGACGTGCATCAAGCGCCGAGCGTTCGGTTCGGATCTCTTCGAGCAGGTCGATGCGCCGAACAACGGGGCGGAGCGAACGCGGCTCTACGCTGCCATCGCAACCGCGCTGATGCGATACGAACCTCGCCTGACGCTGACGCGCGTTCAGCTCGTCACGGATGAAACAACGGCCGCTGGTGCGCAGATCATCGACATCGAGGGATACACGACCGAGACCGGCTCTGCGGTCGGTACGCGCGTCGACCTCACAACGGGGAAAACCGCATGAGCACTACCGTTATCGACCTCGCGGGCTTGCCGATTCCCGACGCTGTCGAGGTACTCGACTTCGAGACGATTTTCGCCACACGCAAGTCAGACTTCATCGCAATGTATCCGGACGACGAGCAGGAGGAAGTCGCGGCGACGCTCGAACTCGAATCCGAGCCGGTTGTACGACTGCTGCAAGAGAGCAGCTATCGCGAACTCGTGTGGCGGCAACGCGTCAATGACGCTGTCCGCGCTGTGATGCTTGCATGGGCGCAAGGCAAAGACCTCGAAAACGTGGCGGCGAACCTCAACGTCGAGCGGCTGACCGTCACGCCGGCCGACAACACGACGAACCCGCCAACACCTGCGGTGATGGAAGAGGACAGCGACTTGCGGACCCGCTGTCAGTTGTCGTTTCAGGGTTACTCGACCGCAGGTCCGCGCGGCGCATACCAGTTTCACGCACTGTCCGCTGACGGGCAGGTGAAGGATGCATATCCGACGAGCCCGGCGCCCGGAAAAATCACGGTCTACGTGATGTCCCGTACCGGCGACGGCACGGCGAGCGATGAGCTGATCAACAAGGTCAAAGCTGCGCTGAACGTCGATGATGTGCGGCCGATGAATGATCAGGTTGACGTGCTGTCGGCATCGGTGATCACGTACCAGCTCGTCGCGGAACTGGAACTGTTCGAAGGGCCGGACGAGCAGACGGTCGTCGATGCCGCGACGAAGAGCGCGCAAGCGTATGCCGAAAGCGTTCATTACATCGGGCTCGATGTCGCTCTGTCCGGGTACTTCAAGGCGCTTCATCAATCCGGCGTGGCGAAAGCCGAAATTGCTCAGCCGCCCGCCGATATCGAGGTTGCCGAGGGGCAAACTGCATATTGCACCGGCATCACCATCACGACGCGGACGAAGCCCAATGCCTGAAGCCGCTCAACTCCTGCCACCGAATGCGACGACGCTCGAAAAGCGGGTCGCGCGGGCAAACGCGGGTATCAGTGACGTGTCGATCCCCGTTCGCGACGTGTGGGATCCGGCGACGTGCCCCGTCTCGCTCCTGCCGTGGATGGCATGGGGGTTCGGTGTCGACCAATGGGACAGCGGGTGGTCGGAAGCGCAAAAGCGCGAGGCGATTGCGAGCGCACTGTACGTACAACGTCACAAGGGAACCATCGGTGCCGTTCGCCGCGCGCTCGCCGCGCTCGGGTACGACATCGTAGTGCAGGAGTGGTTTAACCAGATCCCGGCCGGTGAGCCGTACACGTTCGATGTGTTGATCGACAGCAGCCAGGTTGGAATCGATGAGGCCGGGCTCGCGCGGATCATGCGCATCATCGACACGTTCAAGAACCTGCGTTCGCACCTTCGATCGATACGCCCGAGCATCACCACGCGCGGCGGCCCCACCGTAGCCAACGCATTGACCACGGGGAACGAAATCACCGTCATGTACGAAGGCATGCTGCCGTCTGACTGCGTGCTGGACGGGTCGTGGGAACTGGATGGAACGATCAGCATGAGCGGACTGAAAGTATGACGAACCTTACTCCGAACGCTGGCTGGGACGATGTCCCGCAACTCGAGAAGAAGACAAAGGCGCTGGGCGGGCCTGACGGTCCAATGAATTGGCAGGCGCAAGCGCTGCTGAACCGTACCGAAACGCTGAACCCCGACACCCAGGAAGAACCCATCGCGCTCGATGGTGATGAATCGTGGTCGTTTAAGAACGCAGGCGGGTGGGCTAAAGCCAAGCTTTCCACTGTCGCGATTTTCGTGCTGACAATCTGCGAGATCGCATGGGTGACGGGAGTCGTTGGTGTCGCACGGACGCTGCGCGCCTTGATGCTCGATCACCCGATCGACGTCGAGAACTTCGGCGTTGTCGGCGATGGTGTCGCGGCCGATTCTGCCGCATTGCAACGGGCCTTGAACTGGTTGACCGCTGGCAATGAACGGCGCCTTTTCATCAAAGGCGGGTTTGTCGTGCGTATCGATGCGCCGGTGGTTGCAGATTTCACCGGTCTCGCGCGTGCCGGTGAACTCATGGTGCACGGCGCGATCCAGCCCGACCCCGGTATCGGTCACGCCATCACTTTCCTGAATATGCGCGGCGGTCGCGTGCACGGTCGCGTCTATGGCGGCGGACAGACTGCGGACTACACGCAGGCAGACCCGGTCGGCGCGGATGAGGCATATCGATTCGTCAATGTGTACGGAACCAAGATTCACGTTGAGGGCGGAAACTATGCCGGCCGCATGATGCGCATCACGAGCGACGCCGCGAATATCGGCCCGGACTGCTTTAAGACGCAGTGGGTGTTGGTCGAAGGCGTGAAGTGCAATTCGACCGCGAAGATCACGGACCCGGAGCCGACGCGACTCGCGCAGGGCGTCGGGCAAGCATTCTTTATCGACACCGGGACGAACGCGTTCGGTTCAATCAATACGGTGACGCTGGCATGGGATCTGTACGGTCCGGTTCTCGAAAAGACGACCGACGTGAAACTGCACGACATGGAGACGCTGTGGCGTGGCCTTACAGGTATGGAAATCCGCGCATGCCTGAGTTTCTGGGGCGGAAAGATCAATCTCGGTAGCGAGCTGCCGACCGGCACTATGCAATTGCTGCGAATCCTGTCGAAAGACGGCGTCGACTGCCAAAACGTCAGTATCGACGAACTGTTTCTGGTCGGCGGAAATGACGGCCTCTATGCAGAAAACGTCGGCAACACGTCCGGACAGGGCATGACTGCAGGAAAGATCACGACCCGCCTGAATCGAAACATCGGGATCACGCTGAACAATTGCAAGAAGTTTGAGGTTGGGACGAACCAATACGCCGATGGTGTGAATCTCCGGCTGATGGGCGCATGTAGCGACGGCATCCTTCATTTCCGCAGCACGCAATCGAAGAAACAGAACATCGTCATCGATGCCGAAGTGTCAGGGCAGGTTCGATTCAAAGGGTCGGCCACGAACGGGAATGCGAATGGTGCGGCCGGGATCGCACTCATTGAAAACAATTCGCTGAATCCAATTTTCTTCGAGGACTTTCTGGCATCGTCCGGTGACGTTGACTATCTGTACAAGCTGCAACCGAGCAACGGAACACGCCTTAAGCATGGCTCGGTGGTCACGAGCGGCGCAACGCAAGTCTTCAATACGCAACCGAACCGCGCAACGGGCGTTCGCGGGCTGGTGACCATGAACGCAGGAACGGTCACGATCGCGGCAGGCGCGACGAGCGGGAGCGCAGCACATGGGATGCCGCGCACGCCCGATTACGCATTTCCGGGCGCGAAGTCGGCGGGCGGAGTCGACGCATATGTCACGGCAGACAACCAATACGTCACGGTTTCATTGACCTCTGCTGCCCCTTCGGCGCTGACCGTCAACTGGGTCGCATGGCTGAACTACGGTATCTGATCGCGATATGGCATACAAAACTATCCACACGAACTACGGCGAGCGCCGCATGGCGCAGGCCGAGGCATCAGGTGTCCAGATCAATCTGACGGCAATCTCTGTTGGCGACGGCGGCGGAAACCCGACCACGCCGGACCCGGAACAGACGCAACTCGTTCGCGAAATCTTTCGCGGGGCGCCGAATCGTGTGTTTCAGGATCCGGATAACAGTAATCTGTTCACGGTCGAACTGTTGATTCCCGCATCGGTTGGCGGCTTCACGATTCGCGAGGCGGCCGCATTCGATGACCAGGGCGGCATGTTTGTTGTTGCGAACGTGCCGAGCGCATACAAGCCGGTCGGCGACGGTAGCGAAGGCGCGTTCAGTGATACAGCGCTCCGGCTGCAATTCCTCGTGACGAACGCGGACGTCGTCACGTTGATGATCGACCCGAATGTCGTCGTCGCGACGCAGCAGTGGATCAAGAACACGATCACCGTGCCGTATCTGCTGCCGGGCGGCACAACCGGTCAGGTGCTGAAGAAAAAGTCGAATGCAGACGGCGATACGGAATGGGCCGATCCGAGCATCGCGGATGCGATCGTGTCAATCGTCGAGGAGGTGCAAACGCTCGCCGCAGGCCAGACCGCCGTTTTGCTCACCGAATGCACGACGGAAGGGCTCGCCGTGTATGTCGCCGGCGATCGTCTGCTGCCGACGGCCTGGACACCCGATCCCGTCGACGTGCGAAAACTCACGCTCGCGGCATCGTATCCGGACGGCACCAAGGTCGATTTCGTCCAGAACGAACCCGGTGCGGATCGTGCGCTTCTTCGCAGCCGCAACCTCGCCGATATCGAGTCGGCTGCGACGGCACGGTCAAATCTTGGCGTGTATAGCAAGGAAGAAACTGACCAGAAGGCACCGCCGTCGCAGATCGCATTCTTCGCATGTTCGAAGGCGCCGGCCGGATGGTTGAAGGCGAACGGCGCGGCCGTGAGTCGGACCGCATACGCTGGGCTGTTTGCCGCGATCGGCACGATGTACGGGCAGGGCGACGGCTTCAATACCTTCAACGTGCCTGACATGCGAGGCGAGTTTCCGCGTGGCTGGGATGATGGTCGCGGCGTCGACAACAGCCGCGCGCTAGGTTCGCAGCAAGCGTCCCAGAATCTCGCACACGTCCACGGCGCGTCGGCTTCGACCGCCCCGGACCACTCGCACGGGGCGAGTACCGACTTGCAAGGCGAACACACGCACGGTTACGACGATCAGGGCCACGCACATAACGTGCGCATCGGTCGGGTCGGCGTCGTCGCGACATCGTACGGCCAGGGCAACGGACCGTACAACTGGGACCGGCAGGACACGTACGGAACCGACGTTTCCGGCGTCAACATCAATATCAGGTCTGCGGGAAAGCACGGACACAACATCACTGTCAATCCGGCGGGCAAACACGACCACACCATTTCGATCAACACGAGCGGCGGCAGTGAAGCGCGGCCGCGTAACGTCGCGCTGCTCGCGTGCATCAAGTTCTGACCATGAACACGAAGACCGTTTTCCAGACTGATCGCGCCGGCCTCTACCTCGGCCCCGTCGACGCGGATGAAAGCCCGCTCGAGCCCGGCGTATTCCTGATGCCGGCACGCGCCATCGAGACGGCGCCGCCCGAGTCGTGGCCCGACGACAAGTGGCCGCGTTGGAACGGCGTGGCGTGGGACCTTGTCACGAACCCGGCCATTGCTGCACCGCCAGTCGACGCGACGGCGAAGCTGCGCGCTTTCCTGCAATCGAATCCCGATGTTGCCGAGCTGATCGGCATGTAAGCGGCTCGGCCGCGACTTTCCTGTATTCACTCACCTATCGGAGCGCATAGCATGCCCCAGGACTACCACCACGGCGTACGCGTCGTCGAAATCAATTCGGGTTCGCGCCCGATCCGCACGGTGTCGACGTCGGTGATCGGCGTCGTCTGCACCGCCGAAGACGCCGACGCGACCACGTTCCCGCTCGACACGCCCGTGCTGCTGACGAACGTCGTCGCAGCGCTCGGCAAGGCCGGCACGAAGGGCACGCTGCGCAAGACGCTTGATGCGATCGGCAAGCAGGCGAAGGCGATGACCGTCGTCGTTCGCGTGGCCGAAGGCTTCGACGACGCCGCGACGACGACCAACGTGATCGGCACCACGACCGCAGACGGGAAATACACCGGCATGAAGGCGCTGCTTGCGGCGCAAGCCAAGCTCGGCGTCAAGCCGCGCATTCTCGGCGCACCGGGCCTCGACACCCAGGCGGTGACGACGGCGTTCGCCGCGATCGCGCAGTCGCTGCGTGGGTTCCTCTATGCCTCGGCATACGGCGCGAAGACGAAGGAAGAAGCGACGACGTACCGCGCGCAGTTCAGCCAGCGCGAAGTGATGGTCATCTGGCCGAATTTCCTCGCGTGGGACGACACGACCAATGCGAACGTCGAAGTGCCGGCCGTCGCATACGCGCTCGGCCTGCGCTCGAAGATCGACAACGATACCGGCTGGCACAAGACGCTGTCGAACGTCGGCGTGAACGGCGTCGTCGGAATTTCCGCCGATGTGTCGTGGGATCTTCAGGATCCGAACACCGATGCCGGCTATCTGAACGAGCTGGACGTGACGACGCTGATCAACAAGAACGGCTATCGATTTTGGGGCTCGCGCACGTGCGCCGACGACGATCGCTTCGTGTTCGAGAACTACACGCGCACGGCGCAGGTGCTCGCGGACACGATGGCCGAAGCGCAGATGCCGGACGTCGACGGGCCGCTCAATCCGTCGCTCGCACGCGACATCATCGAGTCGATCAACGGCAAGTTCCGCGAGTGGGTATCGCAGGGCTACTTGATCGGTGGCTCGGCCTGGTACGACCCGGATCCGAACACGACGCAGGTGCTGTCGTCGGGAAAGACGTACATCGACTACGACTACACGCCGGTGCCGCCGCTCGAAAACCTCGTGCTGCAACAGCGCATCACGGACCAGTATCTCGCCGACTTCGCGGCGCGCGTGAACGCGTAACACGTCAGGTCGGCCGCGCCGGGCAGGGCGGCCACCGTCACTAGATCAACGGAAAAGGAGTCGGAAACATGGGTATGCCGAGCAAACTGAAGGGGTTCAACCTCTTCCAGAACGGCGAAAACTTCGTCGGACAGGTCGGCGAAATCACGCTGCCGAAGCTCACGCGCGCAACGGAAGATTGGCGCGGTGGCGGCATGGGTGGCCCGATCAAGATCGATTTCGGCAACGATGCGATCCAAATGGAGTGGACCGCCGGCGGCATCATGAAATCGGTGCTGAAACAGTATGGCGTGCTCAAGCACGACGGCGTGCTGCTGCGTTTCGCCGGCGGTTACCAGCGCGAAGACGAAGAAACGTTCGATTCGATCGAAATCGTCATCAAGGGGCGCCACACCGAAATCGATATGGGCACCGCCAAGGCGAAGGAAGACACCGCATTCAAGGTTACGACCTCGGCGAGCTACTACAAGCTGACGATCAACGGCGAGACGATCATCGAACTGGATTTCGTCAACATGATCCAGAACGTCGACGGCTCGGACCTCTGGGCACAACTGCGCACGGCGATCGGCCTGTAACGCAGAAGATACGCGGCGGCCGCGGATGACGGCGGCCGGCAATTTCCCCATCACCACACCTAGGAACGAAAATGAAGACGAACACCGAACAAGGCCCGATCGTGGCGGCCGACGATCCGAACTCGCACACGCTCGACACGCCGCTCGTGCGCGGCGAGCAGACCATCACGAGAATCACGCTGCGCAAGCCGAAGTCGGGCGAACTGCGCGGCGCTTCGCTGTCCGATCTCGTCAATCTCGACGTCGCCGCGATGTCGAAGGTGCTGCCGCGTATCAGCTCGCCGACGCTCACGGAACAGGACGTGTACAACATGGACCCGGCTGACCTCGTGATGCTGGGAGGCATCTTCGCCGGTTTTTTGATGCCGAAGGCCGTGAAATCGAAGCTGGACTTCCAGACCGCGTAGAAGATGCGATGGCGGACATCGCGCTCGTGTTCGGTGGCTGGACACCGGTGGTGATGGACGAGTTCAGCCTGTCGGAGCTGATGGACTGGCGCGAGCGCGCACGCGTGCGATACGAACGGAAAGAGTGATGGACAAGGCCCTACAGCTCCGCGTGATGTTCGACATGATCGACAACATCACGAAACCGATGAAAACGATGCTCGCCGGCAGCAAGGGGCTGGCGAGCGCGTTGAAGGACACGCGGCGCGAGCTCGCAGAAATGCAGAAGGCGCAGAAGGATGTCGCGTCGTTTCGCCAGATGCGCACCGGTCTTGATGCGACCGGGAAGAAGCTGGCGGAGGCGCGCACGCGCGTCAAGGAACTGGCGGCAGCGGTGCGGTCGACAGACCAGCCGACCGAGAAAATGGTTGCCGACCTGAACGCGGCCCGCGAGGCTTCTCGCAAGCTCTCGCAGCAGCACAAACAGCAGACCGCCGCCGTTAACGAACTGCGCACGCGGTTGCAGACGGCCGGCGTCGACACGCAGAACCTGTCGAGGCACGAACGCGACCTGCGGACCAGCATCACGTCGACGACCGCAGCGATGAACGCACAGGCGGCCAAGCTCGACCAGATCAGCCAGCGCGAGAAGCGCGTGAATGCAGCGCGCGCGAGCATGAACCGGCTGCAATCGGCGGGCGCGAACATGGCCGTCACCGGCTATGCCGCGCGCAGCTCCGGCGAGCGTGTGCTCGGCGGCCTGTTCGGCACGCTCGACGAAGCGAAGAAAATGACGAACGAGCGCGCGCGCATTACTGCGCTTGGCCTCGGTGACCACGCGACGGCCGACGCTGAAAAGTACGTCCGCGCAATGAAGATGATGGGCGTCAGCACGAGCGACAACATGACGTTGATGCGCGACGCGCTGTCGATCTTTGCAGACGAGCACCATGCGCAAATGGTGATGCCAACGCTCGCGAAAATGAAGTTCGCGAACGAAGCGCTGTTCGGTGCCGAAGACGCGCACGCGAACGAAGAGAAGTTCATGAACATGCTGAAGGTGATCGAGCTGCGCGGCGGCACGAAAGACGAAGCGACGTTTAAGAACGAAGCGAACATGGTGCAAAAGGTGCTGTCAGCGACCGGCGGCCGTGTCGGTGGCGACGAGTGGCGCAACTTCATCCAGACCGGCGGTGTCGCTGCCAAGCAGATGCGGCAGGACGCGTTCTATTACCAGATGGAGCCGCTGATTCAGGAAATGGGCGGGCACGCGGTCGGCACAGGTCTTATGTCCGCATACAGCAACCTCTATCAAGGCAAAACGACCGTTCGCGCGGCGAAACAGATGATGGCCCTCGGCTTGCTCGATGGGAAGAAGGTCGAGTACAACAAGATCGGCATGATCAAGCAGATCCGGCCCGGCGCGCTCGCCGGCGGCGACCTGCTGAAGGCCTCTCCGCTCGAATGGATCGAGCAGGTGCTGTTGCCTAAGTTCGCGGCGAAGGGCATCAAGGATCCGGAAAAGATCAAGGACATGATCTCGACGATCATCACGAACCGGACGGCCGCGAACCTGTTCACGACGATGTACATGCAGGGTCAGCAGATCCACAAAAACGAGCGGTTGAACCGGGGCGCATACGGCATTGACGAAAGCGCGCGGCTCGGCGCGTTGCAGACCCAAGGCAAGGAAAACGATGCGCTTGCCAAGGCCCGCGACCTGCGTCGCGAGATTGGCGAGCGGATCGCGCCGCTGTACAACGCGGCATTGGACAAAACGCGGGAAGTTCTGACCGGGTTGATCGGACTGATCCAGCGTCACGGCGCCGCCGCGAAAGTGATTCTGTCCGTTCTCGCCGCAATTGCCGCGCTGCTCGTTGTGATGGGGACGTTCACGATTGCCCTCGCTGGCATGCTCGGCCCGCTCGCGGTGTTGCGCTTCAGCATGACGATGCTCGGCATGCAGGGCGGCATCCTGTCGCGCGTGCTCGGTTTTACCGGGGCGGCGATTCGACTGGTAGGTGCGTCGATCGCGTTCGTCGGCCGTGCTCTGCTACTGAACCCGATCGGCCTCGCGATCACGGGCATTGCGCTCGCGGCATTCCTGATCTACGAATACTGGGAGCCGATCAAGGCGTTTTTCGGCGACCTATGGGGGCAGGTGCGTGCAGCATTCGACGGCGGGCTGTCCGGAATCGGTGCGCTCATCCTGAACTGGTCGCCGATCGGCCTGTTCTACCAGGCGTTCGCGGCTGTGATGTCGTGGTTCGGTATCGAGCTGCCCGCGAAGTTTTCGACATTCGGCTCGAATCTGATGACGGGCCTCGTGGACGGCATCACGAGCGGGCTAGGGACGGTGAAAGACGCGATCGTGAACGTCGCGGATTCGACGGTCGGCTGGTTCAAGGAAAAGCTTGGCATCCATAGCCCGAGCCGCGTTTTCGGTGAACTCGGCGGCTTCATCGGGCAGGGCGCCGCGATGGGGATCGAGGGCGAGGGCGGTCGTGTCGCGCGCGCCGCGATCAGCCTCGCGACGGTCGCGGCAACATCGTTTGCAGCGCCGCCGGTGTCGGCCGCGCCGATCGTGCGACCGACCGTTCCGTTCGACTCGCGCGCACCGCTGTCCGCCGCACCGGCCGGTGCGCAGGCAGCCGCAACCGCACCGGCGACGTACCCGATTCATATCTACGCCGCGCCGGGGATGGACCCGCAGGCCATCGCGCGCGCTGTCACGGCCGAACTGGATCGGCGCGAGCGCGAGCAGCGTGCGCGCCGGACGTCGAGCCTGTCGGACCACGAGTAAGGGGCACGAACCATGATGATGTCGCTCGACCAGTTCGTTTTCAGCCTGTCAACCGCGCCGTTCAAGGAACTGCAGCGTCAGCGAAACTGGAAGCACCGCACGACCTCGCGCGTCGGCACGCGGGACGCGAGCCAGTTCACCGGCGCCGGCAGCGACTCGATCACGTTGAACGGTATGGTCGCCGAAGACAATTCGATCGGCACGGCCGCGTCGCTCGATGAACTGGCAAAGATGGCTGACGCAGGCGAAGCGTACGTGCTCGTCGACGGAACCGGCGTCGTGTATGGCGCATTCGTAATCGAAAGCCTGAACGAAACGGAGACGTACCACACGCCGGAGGGCGTACCGCGCAAGATCGACTTCAACCTGACGATCACGCGCGTCGACGACACCGCCATGTCGAAGGCGGCTGCGGACGAAGCCGCCGCGAAAGAGGCTGGCAAGGTGCTGTCGGACAAGGCGGCCGGCGTGGTGTCTGATGCCAAGAAGGTTCTTGAAGTCGGTCGGGCGGTCTATACGGCCGTTCGAAACGTCAACACGTCGAGTGCGCTCACGGCCGCGACGACGATCGTCGGCGGGATCGATTCGATTGCGGCGGCCGCCGGCGTGAAAGGGTTGAGCACCGCGAGCGGGATTTCGTTGAGCGCGGCGATTTCAGCCGCGAAAGACATCGCCGCACTGAGCGGAAAACCGGTCGGCTCGATCGTCATCGACGTGTTAAACAGGGCGGTCGGAAAATGACCGAAAGCGCACGCAACCAGCCCCAGGCCGACTACCGGATCACGCTCGACGGTCGCGATCTCTCACGCCTGATCGCACCGAACCTGATCAGCCTGTCGCTGTCCGAGTCGCGTTCGGATCAAGCCGACACGATCGATCTGGTCATCGACGATTCGAAGGGAACGTTCGCAATTCCGAAACGTGGCGCGAGCATCAAGGTTTCGATCGGATGGGTCGGAAAACCGCTCGTCGACAAGGGTACATTCACCGTCGACGAAATCGAGCACAGCGGGACGCCGGACATAATCACGGTTCGCGCCCGCTCCGTGTCAATGACAAACACGATGCACGAGCGACGTGAGAAAAGCTGGCACGGGCAGACGATCGGGGCGATCGTCCGCACCATCGCCGCGCGGCATTCGCTGAAACCGGTCGTCGGCGGCAAGGTCACCGGCGTGCTGATCGAGCACATCGACCAGACGCACGAAAGCGATATGTCGTTCTTGACGCGCCTCGCGCGTCGATACGACGCTGTGATGAACGTGAAGGACGGTAATCTGTTGTTCATGCCGATCGGCACCGGCGCAACGGCGAGCGGCAAGGCTCTACCCGTGCTGAACCTGAAACGTCGGGATGGGGACCAGCATCGATACCACGTGTCGCAGCGCGAGAGCTACACGGCGGTGCGCGCGCACTGGCATTCGAACAGCAAGGGCAAGCGAAAATCGGTCGTCATCGGCGGCGACAACAATCGGAACGTGAAGGTGCTGCCAGAAGACTACGCGAGCGAGACCGAAGCGCGGGCAGCAGCCCTGGCCGAATATGCACGCACGCAGCGCGCTCAAGCGACGATGGACTACACGCTTGCGCACGGGCGTGAGGATGTGTTTCCGGAAGTGCCGGTGACGGTTAGCGGTTTCAAACCGGATATCGACGCAACGCCGTGGCTCGTGCGCACGGTGCGCCACACGATCGCTGACGGAGGTTTCATGAGCGTCCTGTCGCTCGAAGTACGCGACGATCCGGCGACGGACAAGCATCGATCACACTTCCGGAAGGTGCGCCAGTAGAATGGCCCGCGAAAAGCTGGCGTTTCCACGCGTGTCGCGAAGCCGTCATTTCCGGATCAAGGCGGAATAGGGACGGCCGGTGCGGATCGCCTCATCGAACGCTTGAGACGCCAGCATGGCCAACGTGGCCGCGCTCGGGAAGACGACGACGTGGCCGGTGTCGTCGTCCCATCCAACCTTAGTCGAGCGGAAAGCGGAAAAATAGCCGGTCAGCGGCAGCGCGATATGCCGGGCCTCGAAGAACAGGCGTGTGCGTGCATACGCGCGGAAATCCGCATCGTAGCGTGGCAAGCCGGCGTCGAAGCACATGATCGCTGCGCGCTCGTTGAAGAACTCCCAAACGGAGTCATCATCGGGACCGCTCATGATGATTGACAATACTGTATATATATACAGTATTTGCGTCGCGCTCGAGAATGTCAAACGATGGGAGCCGAGCGGGCTACTCGCCCGGCTCGGCGCGCGTGTATGCCGGCGGGCCAATGGCTGACCACATCGGGCCAGACCGCCACGCACGAGGCAAGTCAAGCGTGAGGAGACGCCAGCGAGCCAGGACCGCCGCGAACGTTCCGTCTCGCTTTGCGCGGCGGATCTTGTCGACCACGCTCCAGCCGCGCACGTAATATCTGAAGCTGCGTTGACTGGAGAGGTAATGCGGTGCGTGGACACCGACCCATGCCAGCATTTCGGCCGGCGGAACGTCCGGCGCGCTAGGATCGGGCTCGATGTTGGCTGCGATGTCGCTCGCGGGCTGAGTTTCGGCCACGGCGCAGGAAATCGGCGCAGCAGGCGCGCTTGTTTCGCGGGCAAGCAGGCGTAAAAGCTCTAGGCGGTGCCAGGGGATCGGAGAACGCCCCGCAACATAGTTTCGGATCGTTCTTGTGCAGCAGCGTAGGATTGTGGCGACTTTGGCGGTGGACAGGCCGTCAGTCAGGGCGAGGAAGTCGGCCAGCGCGCCATGACGCGGTGCATCGGCATTCATTGGAGTAGCGTGTGTTTCGTTTTGTTACAAATTGTAAGTATTATTACGAAAACGTACGCCAGCCTTACAACCACTTCAAGTTAGCCTCGGGGATTTTACATAATGCCGATGATCGAACTTTTTGATTGTAGTAGCTTTTTAGAAATGTCGTGTTCGGGGGTGCGGCGGAATTCTTGGACTGGGTTATGTCGTCAGCCCGAGACTCTCCCGGTACTCAATCGGACTGAGCGCGCCAAGCGAGATCTTGATCCGTTTCTCGTTGTACCAGCGAATGTACGAGTCGACGACCTCGATGAATTGATCGGTGCTGATGGTCTGCCAGTCCCGAGAGTAAAACAGTTCCGTTTTCAGCCGTCCAAAGAAGCCTTCGCACGCCGCGTTATCGGGCGAGCAGCCCTTGCGCGACATTGAACGGATCAGATTGGCCTCCCGTATCCGGGTAAGCCAGCCTGGCCAGCGATAGTGCGCACCGCGATCTGAATGGATCACAGGTCGGCTGTTGCTACTGCCCATTGCTTCAATGGCGGCATCGAGCATCGTGTTCACAAGCTCGGCGTCTGGTCGCGTACCGATCGACCAACTGATCACAAGCCCATCGAAGCAGTCAATGATCGGGGACAGATAGACTTTGCCAGCAGGAATCTGGAACTCCGTGATGTCCGTGAGCCACTTTTCATTCGGTGCCGCGGCCTGAAAATTCCGATTGATGAGGTTCTCCGGGGCCGGTCCGATTTCTCCAGCGTAGGAGCCATATCGACGTCGCCTCGTCGTGGCCGCGCTTAGATCCTCCTGCTTCATCAAGCGCCGAACGACCTTCTCCGAGATGAAGACTTTCTGCCTGCCAAGTGCCGCACGCACTCGGCGATATCCGTAGCAGCGGTGATTCAGTTCAAAGATATCTGCAATGGCAAGGCGCACATCAGCGTACTTGTCGGCAGCCCGTATCCGCGCCCGGTGATAGAAGTAGGAGCTACGGGCGAGCCCCAATTCAGCAAAAAGCTCCGGCAGCGTGTAAGTCTGTTTCAGGGCATCAACCAGCTCCGTCTTCTCCCGATTCGTCAGGAGTTGCGGGTCGACGCCCAGGCCTTTTTTTAATATTTCATTGGCCTTCTTCAGGATGTCATGCTCGATCTGGAGCTTCCGAATGTCTCGTCGGAGTGATTCGACCTGCTGCTCCAGCGTCGCCTGCTCGGAGGTCTGCGGCGGATCGTTGCGGCGTGTCATGGTTGAAACAGCCTCGTGACCGAGTAACCGATTTCTCCAGTTGTACAACGTTGGACGGCTCACGCCAATCTTTTTAGCGACTTCCTCAGCGCTTTCTCGTCGAGTACACAGATCGATGACCGCTGTCTGCCTGAACTCTGGTGCGTACCGAATACCCGAAGTCTTCCCGAGAGCGCGTTTCCTCCGTTCAGGATGCAGTTCGTCGAGCCACGCGACGAGCGTCCCGCGTCCCGGATATCCCAAGGCCCTTGTCGTTGCTGCCAGACACTGACCATGGCTTAGATAGTGGTCAGTGGCCGCCGTTTTTTGTTCTGCCGAATAGCGCGGCCTCAAGCAAATACGTTCCCTCGGCAGATCGAGGCCTCGCTGGTACGTGTGATACCAACGTTCGAGAGTTTCCGTTGTGGGATAGCCCAATTGACGAACGGTCGCGGTAAGGCGCTTTCCAAGCTTCAAGTAGAGCTTGACCGCTCGGATACGGTCTTCGTACGAATACATGGACTAGCTCCTGATAGTCCATGTATTCCGCCGCACCCCAGAACACGACATTTCTAAAAAGCTACTACAGTCAAAATTGACGCTAATTTGCTGTTCCGTAAAGCGCTTCTTCATGTTCGTCTTCTTCTCCGAAAACAAACTTTACTAGACTCCAGCTGGCCCTGTTTGCAGGGGGCAGGTCACCGTGTACAAACACCAAGAAAATTCAGACCATGCGCATCCACGTACACGTCGTAGCTGCCACGCACGCCCGCTACCCACGAACACCCTTTCCCCGGCCGCGTCGCCAGCGATTGCAACTTTCGTGATCGCAGGTCTAGGCTATTTCGCGCTTCCATTCGCTTTTGCTGTGCCGCCTGAACGTCGACATGAGCGGCCTCGTCTCAAGTATTGCAGTTCCACACCTCGACCCCATTGCGGGTGACGGTGATGGTGACCGAACGGCCGTTGCGTCCTGCGGATTCAACCCGTCGATGCAACACTCCTTGCTGCTATGCAGCTTCAAATGTGTTGCATCGACGGGTTGAATCCGCAGTCGCCTGCTGCCCCTTCGCGACTGATGCGGCGGGCTCTAGCGCGGCTGTCGCCCTGCTATCGACAGTAAGCCAGCACACTTACTCCGCTTCCTCCTCGTATTCGTCAAGCACGGTATCCGACATGTGCGAAAGATGTTCTTGCTCGGCCAACTTGTGAAGACTGGCATATGACAGGTATGTGCAATATTCCGCGAGGGGACCTTTTTCGAGAAGAGAAAACACCGGCCGCCGGATCTCCTGAAAAACTTTGTCCCGCCTTGTTTCGGGTGCGACGATATGAAGCTTGATGCTCATGTTGGGCTGAAGCGCCACAAGATCGGCCATGCGCAGAATGCCGGAATAGACAGATGTCGTGTGCTCGACCTCAAAGGCGCGAACAATCGATCGCCCCCTGAGCCACAAAACGTCAATCTGCTCGATCGTCCGCAGGGTTGTGTCGTCGTAGTTGAGCGGCAGTCGATCGAGCAGCGCGCCCCCGTCATTGGCCCATTCTCGAAGTACTCCGCGTCGGTCAGCGCGTGGAATCCAGATTTTCATTCCCATCTTGGCGCCGATATCGGCGAGTTGCGCCTGCATGCGGATGGATTCGCGGGCTTCCGTCTCCAAAATCCGTTCGGTCGGCTCGATTGCACTTGCGTCCTCGGGGATGCTAACTGCGACGACCTTGTCGGGCCGATTTACCGTGTGCGTCGCAAGGTTGCGTTTGTCCTGCTCGTCTAGCGGATACTGCTTGTCTTCGCTAGCCTGGGCTGTCAGTCGTTCCGCGAGGAAAGCTCCGTCGTGGTCACCGAGATGCACGAGGCTGCTTCGGACTTTGCCGGTCCAAGCGGTGCTTCCTTGCTTCAGGCCGTGCGTAAATGACAGTCCGTCCCAGACCGATCGGTCACGAATCGGAATGCCTTTGTCGATGTCGAGCCAGACAGTGGGACGCACCCGGAACCGCACGACGAAGGGATCGTTTTCGGAAAGGAATCTTGGCTGCTCATCGATGAACGGTCCGTCAACGACTTCCAGCAAGCCTACCCAGCGGGAGAGTTTCGTCAGATAACAAACAAGCACATCACCGGGTTTGACTCGCTCCGCCATGCTCATCTGCCGACGACGAAATCCAGAGACGTCACGAGGTGACTGAGCAAACGCATCATAGGTCTCGGGAGAGAAAAGGTCGATGTAGTAGGCCATAGTGGCTATGACTCCCACTCTGTTTGTCTTGCAATTTCCGGATAGCGACCATCTGACGCTCCGAAAGCACATGCAATCCGATATCAAGCACAAGCCACTTTCTTGGGTCACACGCTACGACGGGACACGGTACCCGGGCTGAGGATCCATGTCGCTTGAGCCGCCAGCGCCTAACAATACCCATCGCTCGGTGATAGGATCGTCGTTATTGAACGCTTCAGGAATGTAACCTTCATCCAGCACCTTCTCGAACCGTTGAAGCCAATCGAGTATCGCTTGGCTCGCTTCTCCTTCACACAAAGCCAGTGCATCGCGAGGCGCTCGTGCAACAATTAGTTCAGAAAGTGCCTGAGGCGTCATGGTGGATGACATCAAGATATCCGGTTCACCCTGAATAATCGCTCGTTCGTTGCCGGTCGTGTACCGGTAGACATCCTCGTCGAATCCCTCTGGCGGATGAAAGGTACAGCGCCAGTGCATTCCAGATGGGGCTGCATATGGCAGGATCATCAATCGACCGTAGCCATGTCGGATTAACCAGATGCCCGCACGCAGAATGGTCTGTGCGACGATCCTGATATCTACTGGATCGTCCTTCGTTTCCTCGCCGTTTGCCCGGAATTCCGGCAGATAATGGGCGATGTCCTCGTGAGAAACATACCGGTCAAATTTTTCGGCGTCGACGCGGTGCGTTTCGAAGAAAAGTTGAGGCGCGATCAGGACTGTCTCGAAATCAACATATTCCCCATACTTTGGATTTTTGAGCCAATACGTTGCCCGTGACTGGTATCGTTCTGGCTGCTCCGGCTCAAACGAACCATCTTCGAGTTTATTCTCGATATGCAGGGCAAATGGACAATTATTCCGGCGCGAGAACACGACCAATATGTCCGTTTCACTTTGCACGTACTTGGTCATCTGCTCGCCAGTTGCGGGGTCTATGGTCTTGTGTGGATGAGTACCCCAAGGGTTATTACTACGAGACCACTGGTATACACCTCCATCATTGGCGAACTTGGTTCGAGCGAGAAACCAGTTTGTGAATTCCGGGTTTGATTGGAATGCTTGATCGATGCAACTATCAAGCAGTTCCTCTTTGCTTTTGGCCATATCTCCCCCAATTCATTCATTGTCCAATCAGCACGTGATCCAGAATGACATCAAGTCATGCCAATGCTTCGCGGCAACCTCGATTTCTTCGAAACTGTATGCTACTACTCTGGCGCGAATGTAGGCGAGATATACGGACTTGATGCGCCTGTCCACGCACTTCTGGCGCGGCTGCGCGCAATGCCTTGATTTTTAGTGCGCATCGCCGCACCCGCTATGGCGCCCCCCCCCACGAAAGGCAAGAGGGGCCGGTAAGCACGGTCGCGTGCTCGGGAAAAGGGGGCACGTCGGACCGGGGTGCATCGTCGCGGGTGCCAAGCACGAAACGCCGCAGCCGTGCCCGCAACTGCGCGAGAGACTCGTCGGGCAACAGTGGTAACCGGTTGCGCTTTCTCATGTCGACGCCCGCAAACACCCGCAGCACGCCGCGGTCTCGAACCAATCGTGATGAGCGGAACTATCGCCGCGCGCCCTGCTTCCGTCCGTTTACGCCAAGACTGAGCGAGCGCTACAAGGTCCATTCGAGGTCACTCCCCCGAGCCTGACGCCGTCCCGCGCGGCAGCCAGACGCGCCTGCCGCGGGTGTAGCGCGTCGCAAAACTATGGGGCACGGAAAACTTCCGCCCTGCGGTCGTCGTGAACTGCGTGGCGCGATCATGAAGCACCGGTACCTGCACACATGTATTAAGGCCGGTGATCGCATCGGCGACCGCCCTCACCTCCCGAAAACGCTCACCGTCCGGATGGGCGAGCACGTCGATCAGATCCAGCCGACCGGCCCGCCGCGCAATCTGCATGAGGCGGCGGCAGATGCCGTCCCTGATACCGTGCGCCGACCACTCGGCCCTGACGTAATTCGGCAGATCACGTTCGGCTGATCTGCGAACGATCGAGCCAGCCGGTACGGCGAGCCGCATCGTGACCGCCGCGGCGGCAGAGAAATCGTTGGGTTCGGCGGACGGTGCCGAGGCCAGGCGCATTTTCCGTCCGGCCAGTTTGGGACGCTAATCATGCTGTAGTGATAAGAAGGATTGCCCTCCAGCACCGCGAGATTCTTACGCCGAAACGCATCTTCGATCAGCGCGCGTTCGGCGTCGTCGATTGTCCGGAAGCCCGCGTAATCTTTATCGCCCCAGGCTTCAGCGTAGTCCCAGTCATACAGTGACCGGATATCGTTCAGTCTCTGCCCTTCGACGACATAGCGCACGAGCGTCAGACACATGTCCATGACGAACAGCCTCTGATTCAACGCGTCCATGATCCTTGCCGGCATTCTGTCGACGAGGTACTCCAGCGACTCCGCGTTTGCGCGCCGGTAGACGCGCACCGCCCGGCTCGCCACGTCCGGTGCGGCGGCCCGGTCATTTAACGGTCCTGCCACGGTCAACAGTTTGACCAGTGACCAGGTCGTCACGGCGGCATAACCCGGATGAAAAGCCACGATTGAAGCGCGATCGCCATAGCCAAATCGCGCGAGCACGTCGAGGTACTGTTCGAGCCGCTCCAAGGTGCGCAAGCACGCATCAAGCGATTGATTCAATACTGGTTTATCCGGTGTTCAAGCGAAAGGCGATCCCGTTCGCGCGCCCGGGCATGCTTATTTCCGTCGACTCAAGTTGTCGGATTTGATCAAGAATCCGGCGCCGATTGCGCTTCCGGTTTCCACTAGACTTACTCGCATATAGGTAACGATCCGTAATACAGCAGCGAGACATGCGAACCCATGGGAAGCGCACGTCTGAATGAAACGATTGCCCGCGGACGTGTACCGCACGGCGTCGGCCCGATCGCCGGATCGCATGAGCATGGGGTGAAAGTCGGTCTAATTATAAGTTATACGAATGAAATGATATTGACGACACCCGGTGCCGATTGCGGTCGCCGGGCTTGATTGCGCGAGCGAGTCGCTTCGGGGAACGGTCCACGCGGCAGGACGCGGTGGGCGCGCCAAATCGCTAACGGGCGCGCGATGTTGGGGGGGCGTTGCCATGTGTCGATCACGGTGCCATGTGTCGATCACGGTCCCATGTGATCGGCGCGCGACAGCGATCGGAGTTATGCATACCGGTGCGTCGCGGGTGATGCGGGCACTTCGCCGTTCCGCGGGACGGGGTTGGGTAGAGGATCGAGAGGGATCTTCGATCGCATCGTCGCCGCATGAGCGTTCACGGCCACGAGCGATGCCAGTGCCGCGGCGGTGCATGTCGACGTTCGGCGATGTCGGATGCCACACACGATACGAACAACCAAGTACACGACCGATGACGATCAAGCTACGTGCGAACGCGACCACGAACAAGCCGGCGGCCATTGCCCTGGGGGCAGCGGTGGCATTTTCCCTGCCGGCTGGTGCGGCGGGCACGCCCGTGCTGACATCGCTGGGGCAGTCCGGCGGGCTATTGATTCCATACGGATTCACGCTGCCTGAAGGAACATTCGAGGGGCAATACAACAACTACATCGATCCACGGTTCGGGAAGCAGACGACGAGTTCGGACATCGTCTGGGGCGCGATCGGCCTGTTTCCGCACGTGGAGATATCCGGCGGTCTGGCGAACTATCCAGGCGACGTACGCACGACGGTGCCGGGCTACGACCACATCGTGCTTCGACATCTGATGGCGAACGCAAAGGTCTCGATTCCGAAGTTCTTCACATACCAGCCGGACATCGCGATCGGCATCAATGACGTTGGCGGGCAAACGCATTACTTCCGGTCCACCTACGGTGTCGTATCGCAAGTGCTCGGGCCCGCTACGCTGACGGTCGGCTACGGGCACGGCGACCGGCTCGACGGGGCGTTCGGCGGCGCCGAGCTTCGACTGTGGCACACGGGCCTGTCGCTGCTGGCGGAGCACGATTCGAAAACGCCCTATGCGGGCATCCGCTTCCAATCGCCGCCGATCAAGTGGCTGGCCGACGCGAGCCTCGTGGGCACCGTGATGCGCTCCCTCAGGCATACGGACGGGATCGCGCCGCGCACGTCGTTCTCGATCGGCGTGCAGATTCCGCTCGGTCGGCGGTTCGATGCCGCGCGCTGCGGCGACGGCTTGTGTAGCGACGCGCCGGTTGTCGCGGCAGGCACATCGGCGCCGGACGACACGCTGCGCCCTGCGGCCGCGCTCGCGCCGCTCAGCGCATTCACGCGGATCGAGCCTGCCACGCCTGCGGCGGCGGATGCGTCACGCGACGATCGAGTCATGCCGTCGCTTCACACGCCGCCGGATCTCGTTCGGACCGCCGCGCCGGCAGTCGACGCGGCGCCGGACCCGGCGGCGCTCGACAGGATCGTGCGCGCGCTGACGGACGCCGGACTCGAGCGCGTGCGCGCCGGCATGGCGGGCGCGGATCTCGTCGTCGAATATGAAAACCACCGCTACAACCAGAACGAGGCGGACGCGCTGGGCATCGCGCTCGGCGCGGCGGCGGAGTACGCGCCGAAGGGCGTCGAGACCGTGCGCATCGTAATCAAGAAGGCGAACGAGCCGGTGGGCGAGTTGAGCGTCGATCGGGCGGACTATGCGCGCTTCGTCGCGGGTGGCGCGTCGACCGCCGCCGGCGCGTCGCTGTCGATGCGCACGCGGCCGACGCACGACGCTGATTCGATTGCGTGGGTAGGCAACGCCCGCGCGCACGGGCTCGTACGGATCCAGATCGCGCCGGTCACGCACTACCTCTACGGCACTGAGTACGGCAACTTCGACTACTCCGTGGGCGCGAAAATCCAGGGCTTCGTGCCGCTGTGGCGCGGCGCGGAACTGTATTCGAGCGTGATCGTGCCGATTGCGAACAGCAAGAACATGGACAACGGCCGCGTCTACGACCAATACCGCTTGCGCGGCGGGCTGTCGACCGTTGCGCTCGTGCAGAGCTTCTGGATTGCGCCGCGCGTTTTCAACGTGACCGCGCTCGGCAAGTTCGACCTCCAGTACCTGGGCGTCGAGAACGAGACGACCGCGTTCGTACCGGGCCGTCCCGACGTGGTGCGGCTGAAGCTCGCCTATCTGCATCACGAACCGGGCAAGGATGCGCTGCCGGCGGAGAAGAACGCGCTGCTCACGTACCGGTGGGTCGAGCCCGCATGGAAGATGTGGATCGAGGCAGGCGTCGCGCGCTATGTCGGTGGCGACAAGGGCCCGCTGATCACGTTGACGCGCTGGTTCGACGACGTGTCGTTCAGCGTGCAGGGATGGCATAGCGGCCACGGCTCGTTCGTCGGCGCGTCGGTCAGTTTCCCGTTGACGCCGCGCCAGGGCATGAAGCCGGGGATCGTGCAGATCAACGGGCCCGAGCAGTTCTCGCTCAATTTCCGCACGCGTGTCGGATCGTCGAACTATCTCGCGCAAGACGGCGCCGAGAATCTCGACTTTGCCTACAACGCGCAACAGTTCCTGCTCAACCAGGGGCGCTTCAGCGCCGAGTACTTCGCGACGCAGCTTTACCGGATGCGCGATGCCTACAAGCGCTACGCGCATTCCGCCGGCGTGGCGCCGCCCGCGACGGAGGCGGCGCTGCCGGCTGACGGCGTGCAGCCGTCGACCGCGCGCGAGGCAAGCATTCAATGATCGAGGGACCGGAGAGTCCTCGGGAAAATCGGGTTGATCTAACGGAGAAAATCAATGAAGACCATGAAGAAAGCGGCACTGAGGGCATTGCAAGTCGGCACGTTTGCGCTCGCGGGTACGCTCGCGGCCTGTGGCGGAGGTGACGACAGTCCGAGCACGACGCCTTCGAATGCGTCGTCGGCCACGATCAACGGCACGGCCGCGACCGGCGCAGCGATGGCGAACGCGGCGATCACGATCGTGTGCGCGACCGGCAACGGTTCGGGCACGGCCGACGCGAACGGCGCTTTCTCGGTCACGTTTGTGCTCGCGGGGCCGTGCGCGATCACCGGCACGAACGGGACGACCACGCTGCACTCGTTCGCGAGCGGCGGCGGCACGTTCAACGTGACGCCGTTGACCGAACTGCTGCTGGCCTATCTGGCGGGGCAACTGGGCACGGACCTGAACGGGCTGCTGTCGGGCCTCGCGTCCAATCCGACGTATCAAAGCGCGTTGACGAACCCCGCTGTCGTTGCGGCTGCGGCGAATGGGGTTGCCCAGACCATCAAGAACGAAACCGGCGTCACGCTGTCGACGTCCGCGTTCCTGACGACGCCGTTCAAGCCCGGCCAGGCCGGCCAGGATTCGGACCTCGAAGCGCTGAAATCGAAGGGCGCGCTCGGAGGAAACGGCCAGCCGTCTGCGACGTTGCTCGGCAAGGTGGGTGACGCCGGCAAGGCAGCTGGCAAGCCCACCGGCGGCACCGGCGGCAGCGGCAACCCGGCGTAACGGCGAGCGAAGCCGCGCGCGGCGCCGTGCGCGCGGATTCACACCCGGCGCGTTGCCCGCCACGCGGTTCGATGTCGAACGTGCGCGCCGGGGCAACCGTGCCTTGGCGGCTGATATGACGCCCCGTGTCAATCGGGTTCGTTTTTTCAGTTTTCGAAGGCACGTTGCCTGAATTTCCCGAGGGCGACGTAGCAGCAAATCTCGCCGGGCATGCCGCCTGCCGACTTGTTCCGGCCAGCGAAGTGAGTTCGAGGGTGAAAGACGAAATTGCCTCAGCGCTCAAGAAAGGGCCTGAGCTTGTCTGCACGGCTGGGATGCATCAGCTTGCGCATCGCCTTGCTCTCAATCTGACGGATCCGCTCGCGGGTCACGTCGAACTGCTTGCCGACCTCTTCAAGCGTGTGATCGGAGTTTGTGTCGAGCCCGAATCGCATCCGCAGAACCTTGGCCTCGCGCGGCGACAACCCGGCGAGTGCTTCGTCGATCGCCGCGCGCATGTTCGCGTGAATCGCCGCCTCGGCCGGTGAACTCGCCGAGACATCCTCGATCATGTCGCCGAGTGTTGCATCGGCGTCGTCACCCACCGGGGTTTCGAGCGAGACAGGTTGCTTGGCGATCTTGAGGATACCGAGCACTTTCTCCTCGGACATCTCCATGCGCTTTGCCAGCACTGCGGGATGCGCTTCCTGCCCTGTCTGTTGCAAGATTTCGCGCGATATCCGATTCAGCTTGTTGATCGTCTCGATCATGTGGACCGGCACGCGAATGGTCCGCGCCTGATCGGCGAGCGCACGCGTGACAGCCTGCCGGACCCACCAGGTCGCGTAGGTCGAGAACTTCCAGCCGCGCCGGTATTCGAACTTGTCCACGGCCTTCATCAGGCCGATATTGCCCTCCTGGATCAAATCCAGGAACTGCATGCCGCGGTTCACGTATTTCTTGGCGATTGAAATGACAAGACGAAGGTTCGCCTCGATCATCTCGCGCTTGGCCTGCCGCATTTTCAGTTCCGCGGCACTCATCTGGCGGTTGATCTGCTTGAGCTGCTGGAGCGGCAACGAGACCCGGGACTCGATGTCGACGAGTTTCTGCTGCGCCGCCTGAATCGCCGGCTGATGCCGCTCGAGCGCCGCGCCAAACTGCTGCGAGGTCGCCGCCGCTCGGGTCGTCCATTCAAGATCGGTCTCGTGGCCCGGGAACGAGTCGACAAACGCGTCGCGCGGCATGCCGCAACGGTCGACAGCAATCGCCAGGATACTGCGCTCGATCGCGCGAACCTCAGTCACTTGCCCATGGACGATCGCGCACAGGCGGTCGATGGTCTTGGCGGTAAAGCGGATCGGCGCGAGCTCACACTGGATCGCCATGCGCACTTGCGCAGCGGCTGCGGAACGGGCACCGCCAGTGACAGGCACATCCGGCAACTGCTCGAACAGTGCACGCACGCGTGCGAAAATCGCAAGACTGTCGTTCGTGAGTTCTTCGAGGCGCGCCGCGTTCGCCTTCTCCGAATCCCCGGCATCCGTTTCGACGTCGTCTTCGTCCGAATCATCGTCAGCGGCGAGTGCTTCCGCATCCTCTTCTTGGGACTCCGGCGTCATTTCGCTTTCATCGGCGTCGACACTGATGCCATCGACCAGTTCGTCGATGCGGAGTTCGCCTGCCACGATGCGGTCGACATCGGCAAGAATCGTGGACACGATCGACGGACACGCGGCAATCGCTTGAATCATGTCCTGTAGACCATCTTCGATCCGTTTCGCGACCTCGATTTCACCGGCGCGGGTCAGCAGTTCGCTGGCCCCCATCTCACGCATGTACATCCGAACCGGATCCGTGGTGCGGCCGAATTCGGAATCGACGGTCGATAGCGCAGCTTCCGCCTCCTCGTCCGCCTGATCGTCGGATGCCACGGCCGGCGCAGCGTCGGTGAGCAGGAGCGCTTCGGCGTCCGGCGCTTGTTCGTACACGGCCACGCCCATGTCGCTGAACGTGCTGACGATGGTGTCCATCGCCGCCGTTTGAGCAAAGTTGTCGGGCAGGTGATCGTTGATGTCCGCGTGGGTGAGATAGCCGCGCTCGCGACCGAGCGCGATCAACGCGCGCATCTGGTGCTGGCGCTCCTCATTCTGGCGTGCCAGTGACGCGATGTCCGTCGGCGTCAGGGCCTGGGGCTTTCCCTTTGACACACGGCGGCCGGCTTTTGCCGTGGCCATGATTTCAGGGGATGTGGAATCGTTCCGATCAGAAATTGCCAATACATGCTCCTCGACAGATGAGCCGACGATCGTCGCGAGCATGACGCCAGAATGGGTTGCCTGCCGGGATGCGAACGGAATCGTGATACGCAAAGATGGTCGAGGCCGGGACGCCTCGCTCGAAATCCGTATGCGCAG
Source organism: Burkholderia sp. Bp9015 (assembly GCF_003853505.1). NCBI lineage: Bacteria > Pseudomonadati > Pseudomonadota > Betaproteobacteria > Burkholderiales > Burkholderiaceae > Burkholderia > Burkholderia sp. Bp9015. The sequence goes on along the minus strand of NZ_QTPZ01000002.1, from coordinate 175,083 downwards.
CTTGTGGGGGGCGTGAATGATACCGGAAAGTATTGTGCGGCACAACACGGGGCCCTTGGATTTCCATGCACTTTACCGGTGTAGCCCGCTCTAGCTGCGATTAAGGGGGTAGCAGTCGCCTCCCCAACCGCCCCTGCACAGGAACGAGTTCGGTCACCTTGCCCCTGCAAGGATAAGCGGCCATACGTCGATGGCGAGGTTGAAATTGACGTTTAGAGAAAACTCATCTGCCGAGGATCCCGCTCCGGCATCTTGACCGACAGCACATCTTTCGCGGCTCTACGCATTCGTGCAATTAGCGGTACGCCGACACCGTCAATCGTGAGCCCGAAGCCATACGCTTCGATGTCGACTCGCTTAAGCTTAGGAATGGGTTCCCACATCGGCTTCCAACCGTGCGTCGCGGTACGAGCGAGCAACCGACGCCTCGAAGGTTGGTTAGCAGACCACCATCAAGCATTTATGATCGGCCAACTGGCGGTATGGCAAAAAGTCGCTCGTCCCACACGACCGGTTGTGGATCCGTCACGATGATCCGCGCGGTGTCAGGATGCGCCAGATTCACGAGCACGTTGAACTCTGCACGGACGACGACGGAAGGGACGATCAGGAGTGCTGTACGCGATTCTGCCATCCATTCGTCGCCGAACTGCCGTGCTGCCTGCAGTGCCGCCGCATCCCATCCTCTCGGCAACGTTTCTGCCGTATGGCGTTCGACGCTGACGTCGTCGGGAACGATTGCTTCGACCCATCCGTAGGTTTTCGGCACCTTGCCGATGCGTGCATGCACGAGCACCTCGAGCATCGCACCCGCGAAGGTCGACGCCGCGTAGATGACAGGCCGGCCCGGACTATCAAAGCGGCCACCGACCAGCATCGCGCCGGTGCCGCTCCAGATCGTGTGTCGCGTGTCACCGATGCGAAACAACTTCATGCCGGTAGCCCGTAGAACAGTTTCCAGAGCAACTCTTCAACCCTGCGCGCACCGAGCTCGGTCAGCGCGACGTCGAGCGGCGCCCGCCCCTCAAGTTCAGGATGTGGCGTCGACAAAAATTCCCGCGCGTCCTCTTCGTCGTTCCAGACGTAGGTGGTCGTTGCAACGATCCGGGCCAGACGCTCCGTCTTCTCCGATTCGTCTTGCGTTAGTCGATCGCGGCGGCGCTTGTAGGTCGCTTCGGGGATGATGCGGGCGAGCAGCGCGCGCCGAGCATCGGCGCCTTGCGTCGCGTGTTCGACGCCCGCGCGCAGCGCGGACTTCGGCAGACCGCCGCGCACAAGCGCTTCCAGCTCCGCCAGCGTATGCGGGAGCGGCCGCAGCCCCATGACCGCAGCCACGGCCTCAGGGGTAACGAGTAACATGGCGACTCCCATTCAGTATCATTTGATACTTCATTGCAGCGCAAATGATACCGCCCGCAAGGCGTTCTTGAAAGTTGAGACGCGGAGACGCCTCGCAAGCCGACTGTCGATGTTTGGTGGATCCTTGCGCAGCGTTAGAATAGCGCCCCTTCTCATGGGAGACGACAATGTCCTGGTTCGTTTATGAAGTGCCCGAATACCACGAAGACGCTGCGCGCATCGAACCCTTCAGCGAGCTGCGTAGCCGTGTGCTGAAAGCCGGTGGCCCGGCCATGGCTGACGACCTGGAAAGCGTTCGCGAGAACGCCGCAGCGACAGCGGACACGCCCGAGCGGCCCCTGCGGACGCCGGAGAATCCGCAGGTCTTTCCGATTCCCTACGCCGACTCCATGATCCTGGTCGGGTTCATCTTCGATCTGAAGCGAGAATTCCGGCAACTGGTCGTGTCGCCCGTGGAAATGCCCTGGTTGAACGACGCGTAAACGGTGGTGCGACCGGAAGTCGACGGGAGAGTGACTGCTGTTCCGGGGCCGGGTCCGACTATTCACTGCACGCTTTCGGATACACATGCGTGGAGTGGGACCCGCGCCAACGCTTATGCGCCCTCCTTCACCGCTGCTTACCACACAGGCTTCGCGAAGCCGCCGAAGAACGATTTCAAATGCGCATCGGCCGTTGCGGGATGACGAGCATCTGGACACAGTGTTGACCTGGCGTGAAATACGCCGGGTATCAAAATCGCCGGCAGTGCTGCGCGATCGAGTGCTTTACTTGCTGGATGACACACCGCTAAACCGGAAGCTGATTCACCGCACCGGCTGCCGTCGCTCTTCCTCGCGCGCGTCGGATGCATGATGAAACTCCCGGGAAAGACTCGATGAGGGCGCACCGAAGGTGCGCCGCCGGCACGCCCGCACGTGCGATGTACTGCCCGACACGTTCATTCTCACGATCGCGGCGCGCACGGCGCCGACCGGCACACGACGCATTCGAAATCCGCGGCCGCTTCCTTCGGGCCGCGGATGGCAGTTGAAAATCGGGCTCAGTGATGCTCGTACGGCTGCTCCGTATCGAGCGACGCGAGCGATTGCGCGGTCGTCTCTGCGGCGACGCTCGGCCGTGCAGCCACCGATTGCGATGGCTGCGCGGCGATCTTCGCTTCCGCGGCCTGGATGTCGGCGGGATAGTAAGGATCGCTACCGACCGGCTTATAGCCGGCCTTCTCGACCCGCACGAGATCGGCGCGCACGTCGGCCCGCGTGACCGCATGGTCGGTGGTTTGCGCAAATGCGAAGACCGGTGCGCTCAGCGCACAGGACAGCAGGACCGCACGAATCAGGTTGTTCATGATGTTCACCTCTCAAGATGGCATGTTCGCGTCCGCAGATCAGGCCGGACATCCGCTCCGCATCGATGTGATGAAGAGTTGTGTCCATTCTGCGATTCGCGCGCTTTCCGGAAGGTGAGGCTTCGATTACGGTCTTGTCATCTGGTCGCGGCCGCATGTCGGTCACGGACCGGCCCGTCCGGTCGGACACTGCGCACCTGCGCGCCAGCACAGATAACGGTTTCGTAATCCTCGGGTCAGGGTCGGGTCAACGCCGCGCCGGCAGACTGCATGCTCGCCGCATCGCACGCGGCATCCATGCCCTGCTTCGAGGAGCACCATCATGTGGATCGTCCGGCTGGCGTTACGCAGGCCCTACACGTTCGTCGTACTCGCACTGCTGATCTTCATCGCGGGACCGCTTGCGCTGCTGCGCACGCCAACCGACATCTTCCCGAGCATCGACATTCCGGTCGTCAGCATCGTCTGGTCATACAACGGCTTCTCCGCGGAGGACATGGCCAAGCGGATCACGTCGAACTACGAGCGCGCGCTCACGTCCGACGTCGACGACATCGAGCACATCGAGTCGCAGTCGCTGAACGGCGTGTCGGTCGTGAAGATCTTCTTCCACCCGGGCGCCGACATCAATCGCGCGATCGCGGAAGCCGCGAGCAATGCCGCGTCGATCCTGCGCATCCTGCCGCCCGGCACGTTGCCGCCGAACATCATCACGTACAACGCGTCGACGGTGCCGATCCTGCAGCTCGGGCTGTCGAGCGACACGCTCGCCGAGCAGCAGCTGTACGACCTCGGCAACAGCTTCATCCGCACGCAGCTCGCGACCGTCCAGGGCGCGGCGGTGCCGCTGCCGTTCGGCGGCAAGATCCGCCAGATCGTCGTCGACCTCGATACGCGCGCGCTGCAGGCGAAGGGACTCGCGCCGATCGACGTCGTGAACGCGATCAACGCGCAGAACCTGATCCTGCCCGGCGGCACCGCGAAGATCGGCACGCACGAATACAACGTGCAGATGAACGGCAGCACGCAGACGGTCGCCGCGCTGAACGACCTGCCGGTGAAGACGATCGGCGGCAACGTCGTGTACGTGCGCGACGTCGCGCACGTTCGCGACGGCTACGCGCCGCAGACCAACATCGTGCGGGTGGACGGCAAGCGCGCGGCGCTGCTGACGGTCGAGAAGACCGGCAGCGCGTCGACGCTGACGATCATCGACCAGGTGAAGGCGATGTTGCCGAAGATCGCGGCCGGGCTGCCGAAGGCGCTGCACATTTCGTCGCTCGATGATCAGTCGGTGTTCGTGAAGGCGGCGGTCCAGGGCGTCGTGCGCGAGGCGCTGATCGCCGCGTGCCTGACCGCGCTGATGATCCTGCTGTTCCTCGGCAGCTGGCGCGCGACGCTGATCATCGCGATCACGATCCCGCTCGCGGTGCTCACGTCGCTGCTCGCGCTGTCCGCGCTCGGCCAGACCATCAACATCATGACGCTCGGCGGGCTCGCGCTCGCGGTCGGGATCCTCGTCGACGACGCGACCGTCGCGATCGAGAACATCACGCATCATCTCGAGCTCGGCGCGCCGCTCGAGGACGCGATCCTGACCGGTTCGGGAGAAATCGCGGTGCCGACCTTCGTGTCGACGCTGTCGATCTGCATCGTGTTCGTGCCGATGTTCCTGCTCACGGGCGTCGCGCGCTATCTGTTCGTGCCGCTGGCCGAGGCCGTGATCTTCGCGATGATCGCGTCGTACTTCTTCTCGCGCACGCTGGTGCCGACGCTCGCGATGGCGCTGATGCGCGCCAAAGGCAGCGGCCGGCCGCCGCGCGGCGTATTCGCGCCGCTCGTGCATTTGGCGCGTTTCCAGGCTGCGTTCGAGCATCGCTTCGAGGCCGTGCGGCTGCGCTATCGCGCGCTGCTCTCGGCGGCGATCGCGCGGCGTCGCCGCTTCGCGGCCGCGTTCCTGCTCGCATGCGTCGCGTCGACGGGCCTCTACGCGTTCGCCGGGCAGGACTTCTTCCCGTCGGTCGACACCGGCGAGATCCGCCTGCACCTGCGCGCGCCGACCGGCACGCGGATCGAGGAAACCGCGCGGCTGACCGACGAGGTCGAAGCGAAGATCCGCAGCGTGATTCCGGCGGGCGAACTCGCTGGCGTGCTCGACAACATCGGCGTGCCGGTGAGCGGGATCAACCTCACGTACGATTCATCGGATCCGATCGGCACCGAGGATGCCGACGTGCTGGTGACGCTGAAGCCGAATCACGCGTCGACCGCCGCATACGTCGCCAGGCTGCGCAACGTGCTCGCTCAGTCGTTCCCCGGCGTGACGTTCGCGTTCCTGCCGGCCGACATCGTCAGCCAGATCCTCAACTTCGGGCTGCCCGCGCCAATCGACATCCAGATCGTCGGCAACAAGCTCGGCCAGAACCGCGCGGTCGCGAATACGCTGCTCGCGAAGCTGCGCGGCGTGCGCGGGCTCGTCGACGCGCGTATCCAGCAACCCGGCGACGAACCGGCGATCGACGTGAACGTCGACCGCACGAAGGCGATCCAGGCCGGCCTCGAACAGCGTGACGTCGCGCAAAATCTGCTGATCGCGCTGTCCGGCAGTTCGCAGACGACGCCGAACTTCTGGCTCGATCCGCACAACGGCGTCAGCTACCCGGTGCTCGTGCAGACGCCGCAATACACGGTGAATTCGCTGCAGTCGCTCGCGAACGTGCCGCTGCCCGCCGGCACCGCGCGCCCGCCGCAGACGCCGGCCGGCGGCCCGGCCGCGGGTGCGCCCGCGCAGAACCTGCTCGGCGCGCTCGGCACGTTCTCGCGCTCGACGCAGCAGGCCGTGGTGTCGCACTACAACGTGCAGCCGGTGCTCGATATCTTCGCGTCGGTGCAGGGACGCGATCTCGGCGGCGTCACGGCCGACGTGACGAAGCTCGTCGACGCCGCGCGCGCGCAGCTGCCGCCCGGCTCGTCGATCGTGCTGCGCGGCCAGGTGCAGGCGATGCACGAGTCGTTCGCGGGCCTGCTCGGCGGCCTGGTACTCGCGATCTCGCTGGTCTACCTGCTGATGGTCGTCAATTTCCAGTCGTGGCTCGATCCGCTCGTGATCGTCGGCGGGCTGCCGGCATCGCTCGCCGGCATCGCGTGGATGCTGTTCGTCACGCGCACCACGCTGTCGGTGCCCGCGCTGACCGGCACGATCCTGTGCATCGGCATCGCGACCGCGAACAGCATTCTCGTCGTGAACGCGGCGCGCGAGCTGCTCGCGGGCGGCGCGTCGCCGTGGCAGGCGGCGCTCGACGCCGGCTTCAGCCGCTTCCGGCCCGTCGTGATGACCGCGCTCGCGATGCTGATCGGCATGTTGCCGATGGCGCTCGGCCTCGGCGACGGCGGCGAGCAGAACGCGCCGCTCGGCCGCGCGGTGATCGGCGGCCTCGCGTTCGGCACGTTCTCGACGCTGCTGTTCGTCCCGGTGCTGTTCGGCTTCGTCCACGCATGGCTCGCGCGGCGCCGCGACGCCTTGGCCACGCGGCGCACGCAGCACGCGCCCGACACGCCGGCGCTGCGTTGAGCTCGGACGGCCGCCCCTTCTCATCATCCTTCGATTCGCCCGACCCCGGACCCATCATGAACGACTCGATCGAACCCGTCGCCCCGCCGCCCGCCGCCGAGGCGGCCACAGCAGCCACCGCCGTGACGTCCGCCGCGCGCGGCGCCGCGCCCGACACCCCGCCGGCCCGCCGCGGCCGCAAGCTGGCCGTGCCCGTCGCGGCCGTCGCGCTGGCCGCCGCGCTGCTCGCGCTCGGCATCGTGCCGCGTATCGATGCACGCGCCGCGCAGCGTGCACAGGTTGCCGCGCAACAGGCGCTGCCGGTGTCGGTCATCGTGCCCGGCACGGCGCCGGCCGACCAGACGCTGACGTTGCCCGGTTCGGTGGCGCCCTATGCGGACGCATCGATCTACGCGCGCACGAGTGGCTACATCGCGCACTGGAGCGTCGATCTCGGCACGCACGTGAAGGCCGGCCAGACGCTCGCGCAGATCTCGGCGCCCGATCTCGACGCGCAATTGCGCCAGGCGCGCGCCGACGAAGCGAGCGCGCAGGCGAACTACGACTACGCGAAATCGACCGCGCAGCGCTGGCAGGACATGCTGAAAACGCAGTCGGTCTCGCAGCAGGACACCGACACGAAGGTCGCGGACATGAACGCGAAGCGCGCGATGCTCGCGTCCGCGCAGGCGAACGTCGCGCACCTTGCCGAACTCGTGTCGTACGAGTCCGTCACCGCACCGTTCGACGGCGTGATCACCGCGCGCAGCGTCGACGTCGGCACGCTGGTCACCGCGGGCGGCACACCGGGCAGCCCGGGCCTGTCCGGGGAACTGTTCCATCTCGAACAGACGGACACGCTGCGCGTGTTCGTCGACGTGCCGCAGGACAGCGCGACCGGCGTATCGACCGGCACCTCCGTCTACCTGACGACGCAGCAGTATCCGGGGCGACGCTTTGCCGCGCGTGTCGCGCGCACCGCGGGCGCGATCGATCCCGTCACGCGCACGCTGCGCGTCGAGATCGACGTCGACAACCGCGACGGCGCGCTGATGCCCGGTGCGTATGCGCAGGCGCATCTCGTCGTGCCGAGCGCGGCGCCGGCGCTCGACCTGCCGGTCAGTGCGCTGTTGTTCCGCCCGAACGGCGTGACGGTCGCCACCGTCGGTACGAACGGGCGAACCGTGCTGAAGACCGTGCAGATCGGGCGCGATTTCGGCACGCGCGTGGAGATCGTCGCGGGGCTCGCGGCGACCGATCGCGTGATCGACAACCCGGGCGATGCGATTACGGCCGGCGAAGCCGTGAAGATCGTGTCGACCGTGCGCGCCGCGGCTCCGGTGGCCGCTTCGTCCCCTTCGTCCCCTTCGTCCGCGCAGGTCGCGCAGGTCGCGCAAACAGGGGTGGCGGCCATTGCCAGCGACGCGCCGCCGCTGCGCGCGGCCGGCACCGCGCCGGCCGCGTCGACGCCCGCTCCGGCGCCCGCCCGCGGCTGACCCATCGATGACGACTCACGAGATACCTGCCATGCGCCTTCCTCACCCGCTCCCGTTCGCCCGCCACGCCGTCGCGCTCGGCGCCGTCGCGGCATTGGCCACGTTGACCGCGTGCTCGACGTTGCCACCCTATTCACCGCCTGCCGTCGCGGTGCCCGCGCACTACGCGGGCGCACCGGCCGCGCAGGCCGGCTGGCACGTCGCGATGCCGGCCGATGCGGCCGCGCGCGGTGCGTGGTGGACCGTGTTCGGCGACACCGACCTGAACGCGCTCGAAGCGCGCGTCGACGTGTCGAACCAGACAGTGAAAAAAGCCGTCGCCGATCTGCAACAGGCACGCGCGATGGTCGACTACCAGCACGCCGGGTTTCTGCCGACGATCACGGCGGGCGCCGCGCAGAGCCGCGCGCGCGTGTCGCAGAACCGGCTCGGCTCGTCGCTCGCCGGCAAGACGACGCCCGACTATCAGGCCGGCGTCGCCGCGAGCTGGGAACCCGACGTGTTCGGCCGCGTGCGCGACGCGGTGACGGGCGCGCAGGCGAACGCCGCCGCGAGCACGGCCGACCTGCAGGCCGTGAAGCTGTCGGTCACGGCCGAACTCGCGACCGATTATTTCGCGCTGCGCTCGCTCGACACGCAGAAGCAGTTGCTCGATGACACGGTGCGTGCATACGCGAACGCGCTGACGCTGCTCAGGCAGCAGCTCGCGGCCGGTGCGATCGATGCGTCGGCGGTCGCGCAAGCCGAGACGCAACTCGAATCGACGCGCACGCAGGACACCGACATCGACGCGTCGCGTGCGCAGTTGCAGCACGCGATCGCGACGCTCGTCGGCGAAAGCGCGTCGACGTTCGCGCTGCCGCCGCGTGTGCAGGCGTTCCATGTGCCGGCCATTCCGGCCGGCGTGCCGTCGGAACTGCTCGAACGGCGGCCCGACATCGCGGCGGCCGAGCGCCGTGTCGCGGCCGCGAACGCACAGATCGGCGAGGCGCGCGCCGCGTTCTTTCCCGATCTCGTGCTGTCGGCGAGCGCAGGGCTCGAGAGTTCGTTCTTCGCGCCGTGGCTCGCCGCGCCGAGCCTGTTCTGGTCGCTCGGCCCGCAACTCGCCGGCACGCTGTTCGACGGCGGTCGCCGCAGCGCGTCGCTGCGCGGCGCGCATGCGCAGTACGACGGCGCGGTCGCAGATTACCGGCAGACCGTACTCGTCGCGTTCCAGCAGGTCGAGGATCAGTTGTCGACGCTCGATGCGCTCGCGTCCGAAGCCGGCAGCCAGCAGCGCGCGACCGACGCGGCCGACCTGTCGCTGCGGCTGACGACGAATCGCTTCAACGCCGGTGCCGTCAGCTATCTGGACGTGGTGACCGCGCAGACGATCGCGCTGACGAACCGGCGCACGGCCGATCAGATCGACGCGCGCCGGATGGAGGCCGCGGTCGGGTTGTTGAAGGCGCTGGGCGGCGGCTGGCAAGCGAGCGCGGATGAGGAATCGAACACCGGCACGCACGAACGCCCGGTCGCCGCGTTACCCGACTCCGCGGTCACGCAGCCGACGGCCGGTTGAACGTGAGCACGAAGCGCGTGCCGCGCGCGTCGCTTTCGACCTGCGCGGTGCCGCCGTGCAGCTCCATCACCGAGCGCACGATCGCGAGGCCCAGCCCGGCCGTGCCGCCCGGCGCCCCGCCGCTGCGGGCGGGATCGCCGCGCACGAACCGGTCGAAGATCCGCGGCAGCAGCGCGGAATCGATCGGCTCGCCCGGATTCGCGACGACGACGCGCACCGCGTCGGCGGCGTCATCGACACTCAGCGTAATGACGCCGCCGGCGGGCGTGTAACGCAGCGCGTTCGCGAGCAGGTTGCCGACGGCGCGACGAAACAGCTCGACGTCGGCGGTCAGTTGCCCCTGCCCTTCGACGCGCAACGTCGAGCCCGCTTCGTCCGCGAGCCCCTCGAAATACTCCGCGATGCGCTCGAGTTCGTCGTGCACGTCGAACGCGCGCTGTCGCGTGACGAAGCTCGGATGCTCGGCGCGCGCGAGAAACAGCACGTTCTCGATCATCCGCGCGAGACGATCGTATTCCTCGAGATTCGATTCGAGCAGTGCCTGATACTCGTCGGCCGCACGCGGCCGCGCGAGCGCGACTTCAGTGGCGCCGCGCATGTTGTTCAACGGCGTGCGCAGGTCGTGCGCGAGATCGGCGCTGAATTGCGACAGGTGCGCGAATGCCTGCTGCAGGCGGCCGAGCATCGCGTTCTGCGCATCGACGAGCGCGCGCAGCTCGCTCGGTGCACGCGACGCGTCGAGCCGCGTGTCGAGCTTGTCGACGGTGATCCGGCCGGTGTTGTCGACGATCTCGCGCAGCGGCGCGAGCGCCGTGCGGATCAGCCAGTAGCCGAGCAGCAGCGCGAACAGCGCGCCGAGCCCACCGGCGATCTCGAGCCGGTCGCGGTAGCCGTCGAGCAGGTCGGCGCGGTCGTGCATGTTGCGCGCGATCGCGATGCGGATCGGCGTGCGGTCGCCGAGCGCAGCCTCGATCACGACGCCGCGCATCGGCGTGCCGTTGTCGGCCGTCCACGTGACCAGCCGGTCGGCCGTGATCCGCTCGTCCGCCGGAACCGGCGCCGCATGCGGCGCGAACAGCTGCGCGTCGGCCAGCGGAACCGACGCGGCGGCAGGCGCATCGTCGAGCGCGGCGAGCCGCACGTTGTGGCGCGCGAGCACGTCGCCGCGCGCATCGACGGCGGCCATCGACAGCGCCTCGTTGCCGAGCACCTGGCTCGTCAAGCGCTCGGCATGCGTGCGGACTGCATCGAGCGACTCGAGCTCGCCCGCGAGCCGGCGCGTGTGGCGCGCGGCCAGCACGATGTCGAGGTCGTCCTGCGTGTTCACCTGCCGTTCGAGGCCCGCATACACGTACGCGCCGACCAGCGCGAACGCGGCGAGCGTGGTCGCGGCGAACGCGAGCGCGAGCGTCGCGGCAAGCGAGCGTGGCCGCGTCATGCGTCGTCCTTCGGTTCGAGCACGTAGCCGACGCCGCGCACGGTATGGATCAGCTTGACCGGAAACGCGTCGTCGATCTTCGCGCGCAGGCGCCGGATCGCGACCTCGACGACGTTGGTGTCGCTGTCGAAATTCATGTCCCATACGTACGATGCGATCTGCGTGCGGCTCAGCACCTCGCCCTGCCGGCGCGCGAGCAGCTGCAGCAGCGAGAATTCGCGCGGCGTGAGGTCGATGCGCGTGGCGCCGCGCTTCACGCGGCGGCGCACCACGTCGATTTCCAGATCGCCGACCGCCAGATGTTCGGTCTCGCGCGGCGGCCCACGACGCGCGAGCGTGCGGATACGGGCAAGCAGCTCGACGAACGCGAACGGCTTCACGAGGTAGTCGTCGGCGCCGAGTTCGAGGCCGTGCACGCGATCCTGCACGTCGTCGCGCGCGGTCAGGAACAGCACCGGCGTCGTATGCGTGTCGCGCAGCCGCTTGAGCACGCCCCAACCGTCGAGCACGGGCAGCATCACGTCGAGCACGATCACGTCGTAACGCTCTTCCTGCGCGAGCGTCAGCCCTTCGCCGCCGTCCTTCGCGAGATCGACGCTGAAGCCCGATTCCTCGAGCCCCTTCTTCAGGTACGCACCCGTCTTTGGTTCGTCTTCGACTATCAGGATACGCATGGCCGGCTCCGTCGCTTTCGTGATGACATCCGGCGATGTTACCGGCAAACGGCGACAAGGGATCGCTGCGTGCGGGCGCAAACGCCTTTGATTACAAAACGGTAATCGGGCGGTCAGCGTAGCGTGCGGTTGCGAAGCCGTGCACGGCGGAGTGGGTAACCTGCATAAACCCTCCGCCACATCGCCATTCCAGGCGCTAGAGCGTCGCCTTCCTCTGCGTAAATCTAAGGACCAGATAACGGTATGAGAATTTCTTGGTTCTTGGATGCGTTCCACATCCCGAAAATACCAGCTCCCGACAACCGGGCGCGCGATGCGCCGCCCCGCGTCGCTCAAACAACGTTCCTCTTTCCCATGTTCAGCAGATCGTTTCGCACTACGTCGGGCCACGCGCTGTGCGTCGCCGCCCTCCTTTCCGTTTTTTCCGGCGTCGCCCGCGCGGACAGCACGCTCGATCGCATCCATCAACGTCACACGATCACGATCGGCGTGATCCTGTCGGGCCCGCCGTTCGGCTCGCTCGATCCCGCGACGCAAAAGCCGGTCGGCTTCAACGTCGATCTGGCGAACGACGTCGCGAAACGACTCGGTGTCGACGTCGAGCTGACACCGGTTCAGCCGTCGAACCGCGTGCAGTTCCTGCAGCAGGGCAAGGTCGACGCGCTGATCGCCAACATGGAGCTGACGACGGAGCGCGCGGAGATACTGTCGTATGCGCCGACGCCGTTCGAATCCATCGGCGGCGCGCTGATCGCGCGCAAGGACAGCGGTATCAAGTCCTGGGCCGACTTGCGCGGCAAGCCGGTCTGCGTGTCGCAAGGCAGCAACTACACGAAGCCGCTCGCGACGGAATACGGCGCGCAGGTGAAGGCCTTCCGCGGCCAGCCGGAATCGCTGCTCGCACTTCGCGGCAACAACTGCGTGGCCGCCGTGCACGTCGCGCCGACGTTGCGCATGCTCGTCGCGCGCAACCCCGACTGGAAGGACTACACGACGCCGCTGTCGACCGACCTGATTCCGTCGCCGGCGGTGATCTGGATCCGCAAGGGCGAGACCGACACGCAGGGCGCGCTCGACCGGATCGTTCAGGATTGGCACCGCAGCGGCTGGTTGCTCGACGTCGAGCGCAAGAACGGCATGACGCCGTCGCAAGCCGTGCTCGACCTGCACACGAAGCTCAAGGCGCAGCGCACATGACGGTGGCCGCCGCCGTCGATGCGCTCCGCAAGCTCGGCCTCGATTACAGCTTCGTGCTCGCCGCGGACGAACGCGCGTCGTTCGTACACGGGATGGGCGTGACGCTCGAACTGTCGATCGCGACCGCGGTCGGCAGCCTCGCCTGCGGCGTCGTGCTCGCCGCGCTGCTGGTGTCGCCGAGCGGGGCGCTCGCGCGCCCCGCGCGCGCATTCGTCGAGGTCACCCGCAACACGCCGACGCTCGTGCAATTGTTCTGTGCATTCCTCGTCGTCAACATGCTGATCAGCGCCGCACTGCGCAATCTGGGCGGCAATCCGCTGACGCCGTTCATCTGGAGCGTCATCGTGATCTCGCTGCACAAGGGCGCGTTCCATGCGGAAGCGCTGCGCGCCGGCCTCGAAGCGGTACCGCGCGCAACGCTCGAGGCCGCGCAGTCGCTCGGCTACAGCCGCCGCCAGCGGCTCTGGCACGTGCAGCTGCCGCTCGCGATACGCTTCGCGCTGCCCGCGCTCGTCAACAACCTGGTCGACCTCGTGAAGATGACGACGGTCGCCTCGGCGATCGCCGTCGGCGACGTCACCTATGCGTCGATCATGATCTGGACGCAACGCGACAATGTGCTCGAGTTGATGATCCTGATCCTGCTTTTCTTCGGCGCGCTCACGTTCACGGTCAACCTCGCGGGACGTTGGCTGGAACACCGCCTGAGGATACCCGGCTATGGCCATTGACATGCACGCGCAGCCCGCGCGCCTCGTGCGATGGCGCGCCGTCGCGGCAACCCTGGCCGCGCTGGCCGTCGTCGCGCTGGCCGTCGCGGGCCGCCGTCACCCGACCCTCGTCGCGCTCGCCACATGGCTGCCGGCGCTCGGCAAGGCGATGCTGGTCAACATCGGCATCAGCGCGATCGCGATCCCGATCGGCACGCTCGCCGGCCTCGTACTCGGCCCGCTGACGCTGTCGCGGCTCGGCATCGCGCGCGTGCTGGCGCGCGCGTACGTGCAGTTGTTCCGCAACGCGCCGCTGCTCGTGCTGATCTATTTTTCGACCTACGTGTTCCCGTTCGAAATCAGGTTCGGCCATGCGTCGCTGCCGTTTCCGGACTGGTTCAAGGTAACGCTCGGCCTCGCGCTGCCCGCGAGCGCGAACTTCGCGGAAATCTTCCGCGGCGCGATCCAGTCGATTCCGCACGCGCAGTGGGACGCCGCACGCTCGCTCGCGTTCAGCCGCGCGCAAGTGTTCCGCTGGATCATCCTGCCGCAATGCGTACGCCGCATGCTGCCGCCGTGGATGAACCTGTATGCGAGCATCGCGATGGCCACCGCGCTCGCGTCGCTGGTCGGCGTGCACGACCTGCTCGACACCGCGCAGGTCGCGAGCAACACCGTCGCGCGAGCCGACTTCACCGTCGTCGTCTATTTCACGGTACTCGGCCTGTTTTTCGCGTACTGCTACCCGATCGCCCGTTTCACCCGCCTTCTCGAAAGACGTCATGCATTCCACTGAAACTCCGCGCGGCGCGGACGAGCCGCTCGTCCGCCTGCGCGACGTGCACCTGTCCTACGGCACGACGCCCGTGCTGCGCGGCATCGATCTCGACGTGCACCGCGGCCAGGCGGTGTCCATCATCGGCCCGTCCGGCTCCGGCAAATCGACGATCCTGCGTTGCATCACCGGGCTGTTGCGGCCGCAGCGCGGCCTGATCGAGGTCGACGGCACGCGCGTCGACCTGCTCGCATCGGAGCGCGACGAAATCGCGCTGCGCAAGCGGGTCGGCTTCGTGTTCCAGCAATACAACCTGTTTCCGCACCTGAGCGTGCTCGACAACCTCGTGGTCGCCCCGGTCCGGATTCTCGGCCGCGATCGCAACGATGCGGTGCGCACCGCACACGCGCTGCTCGAACGCGTGCGTCTCGCGGACAAGGCGCACGCCTACCCCGGCGAGCTGTCGGGCGGCCAGCAGCAGCGCGTCGCGATCGCCCGCGCGCTCGCGATGCAGCCCGACCTGATCCTGTTCGACGAAGTGACGTCCGCGCTCGATCCGGAAACCGTCGGCGACGTGCTGTCGGTGATTCGCGATCTCGTGCGCGACGGCATGACCTGCGTGCTCGTCACGCACGAGATGCGCTTCGCCGAGGAAATCAGCGACGTCGTCTATTTCACCGAGGCGGGCGTGATCGTCGAGCACGGGTCGGCCACGCAGCTGTTCCGCGCGCCGCAAAGCCCGCGCACGCGGGCCTTCCTCGCGCATACGCTCGGTCCGGCCGGCAGCCCGCACGCAAGCCGCGACAGCGCGCCGATCGCACTCGACCTGACGCGCTTCGCGGTCTGACTCAGCGCGCTGCGTAGCGGCTCGGCGGGCGCGCGAGCCCGAGATGGTCGCGCAGCGTCGTGCCTTCGTATTCGGTGCGGAACAGGCCGCGCCGTTGCAGTTCCGGCACGACATGCGCGACGAAATCGTCGAGTCCGCCCGGGAAATACGGCGGCATGATGTTGAAGCCGTCCGCGGCGCCGCCGTCGAACCATTCCTCGAGCGCGTCGGCGACCTGCGTCGGCGTGCCCCACACGATCCGGTGCCCGCGCGCGCCGGCGACGAGATAGTAGAGTTCGCGCAGCGTAAGGTTCTCGCGGCGCGCGAGATCGGTAAGCAGCTTCGCGCGGCTCTTCAGCTGATCGGATTCGGGCAGGTCGGGCAGCGGGCCGTCGAGCGGATACTTCGACACGTCGTGGCCGAGACGGTCGGACAGCAGCGTCAGCGCGCCCGACGTATCCGTCCATTGCTGGAGCTGCGCATACTTGTCCTTGGCCTCCTGCTCGGTGCGGCCGATCACCGGAAATACGCCCGGCATCACGGCAAGCGCGTCCTCGGCGCGGCCGTATGCCGCGAGCCGACCCTTCAGGTCGCGATAGAAGGCCTGCGCTTCCTCGAGCGTCTGCTGCGCGGTGAACACGACTTCCGCGGTACGCGCGGCAAGCTCCTGGCCGGGGCCCGACGAGCCGGCCTGAATCACGACCGGATGGCCCTGCGGCGAGCGCGACGCGTTGAGCGGCCCCCTCACGTTGAAGAAGCGTCCGGCGTGATCGAGCGTGTGCACCTTCGCCGGGTCGAAATACACGCCGCGCGCCTTGTCCCTGACGAGCGCGTCGTCGTCCCAGCTGTCCCACAGCCCCTTCACGACATCGACGAATTCGCCGGCCATCTCGTAGCGCTGCGCGTGATCCGGATGATTGCCGCGCGTGAAATTCGCGGCGGTGCGGTCATACGAAGTCGTCACGACGTTCCATGCCGCGCGGCCGCCGCTCAGGTGGTCGAGCGATGCGAACGCGCGCGCGATATGGTAAGGCTCGCTGTACGTCGTGGACGCGGTCGCCGCAAGGCCGATGTGCCGCGTATGCATCGCGAGCGCCGACAGCAGGCTCAGCGGCTCGAAGCGCATCGCCATCGACGGATGCGCGTCGGGGCCGCTCGTCAAGCCGTCGGCCAGGAAGACCATGTCGAACTTCGCGCGCTCGGCGGTCTGCACGACGCGGCGCAGCAGATCGAAGTTCTCGCTGCCGGATTCGGCATCGGGATGGCGCCAGCCGGCGACGTGGTGTCCTGCGCCCTGGAGGAACAACCCGAGGCGCATCTGGCGGCGGGAAGGTGTGCTGCGTTCGGTGCTCATGATTGAAGCGACGTAAAGGTGTGGAAAAGTCGGGCAAGATCGGCCGTGCTTCGCATCGTATCGATCAGTTCCGGGACGAACGCGAGTGCGGGATCGTGGGCGGTCGCGTCCGCGAACTTCGCGGCAAGGTCGTCGGCACCGACGAGGCGTTCGGTGCGTTGCCGAAGCGTGTCGCCGTTGCGCAGCGCAATCTCGACGACCGAGAAGCGCGTGGCGGGATCGGTCGACGCGCGCGGCGCCGCGGCATCGTGGCGCCGCGTCACGCGTGCGGCGAGCGCGATCAGGTCGTCGCGCACGGGCACGTCGGCGAACGTCGCGACGCCGGGCGGCCCGTCCGTCAGTGCGGCGGCCACCGCGTATTCCACGCTGAAGCGCGCTTCGAGGCCGGTGGCCGGCAGTCGGTCCGACAGCGGCGTGTCGCCGCCCGGCGGGAACGTGATCACGATGCCCTCGATGTCCGCCGGCGCGATGCGGTGGCGCTCGCGCAGATCGAGCGCGGCCTGCACGGCGTAATGGGTTGCCGTGCAGCACGGCCACGGCTTGAAGTACAGGCCGGGCGACACGATCTGCCACGGCGCGCCCCAGTCGGCCAGCACGCGCGCCGGCTGCGACGCGCCGCCGCCGAACACGGCGAAGAATCCTTCCGGGCCGTCGAGTGCGCCCGGTGCGCCGGTCAATCCGGCCTCGGCGAGCGCCACGGCGAACAGCCCCGCGCGCGCGGCAAGGCCCGCGTGCAACGGCTTGATCTCGCTGCCGAACTGCAGGCGCAGCCCGGCCGATTGCGTCGCGGCGATGCCGAGCGCGTTTTCGGTGGCCGCCGCATCGAGCCCGGCCAGACGCGCCGCGGCGGCGGCCGCGCCGAGCGTGCCGAGCGTCGCGGTGTTGTGGAAACCGAGTTCGTAGTGGCGGCTGCCGAGCGCGAGACCGACCCGCGCCATCGTCTCGACGCCGACGACGTAGGCGTCGAGCAGTTCGAGCGCGCTGCGTGCGCGCACCTGCGCGAGCGCGAGCAACGCCGGCAGCAGTACGGTGCCGGGATGGCCGCGCACGCTGCTGTGCACGTCGTCGTAATCGAGCGCATGGCCTGCATAGCCGTTGAGCAGCGCGGCATGTTGCGGCGACGCCGGTATCGCGCTGCCGATCACCGCTGCGGCGCCGGTCGAATCCCGACCGCACGCCGCCAGCAGCTTGCGGTAACCGTTGTCGCGAGCGCCGGCGAACGCGGCGGCAACGAAGTCGAGCAGGCCGCGCCGCGCGGCAGCGATGGCGGGCGGATTGCGCGCGGGCTCGGCGCACGCGATCGCTGCGGCCAGCCGGCGCGAGACGTCGCCGGCCGTGCCGTCGGGATTCAAGTGGGGAGACATGTCAGCCGTTGGAAAGTCGCGAAATGCCGCAACGGGCGGCGCAACCGGGAACCTTCCGGTTCCTGCTCGCATGGGAGCGTTGGATACTAGCGAAGCATCCTTGCGTGCCCAACCAAGTATTCGAGCTTTCGATATCGCGTATTCAGCGTTGCTTGAACGGAGGTCGACGAGTTCGCTCCGATGAGCGGCTCCCGGTTAACACTGCCGTCGTGTGAGCGAGTTTTCGGCGGACTGACCCGGGCCCGGGCCCACAAAACTGCCGCGGTTGAAAGTGAAAAATTCTGGCATGGCGTTTTTATCAACGACTGGACCGCTGCCGAATTGATGCTAAAATTGATGCATAAAGGCATCAAAGGAGTCATCATGCGTACTACTGTTACCGTCGACGACGCGCTCTATGCGCGCGCCCTCGAACTCGCCGAGCCGGGCATGCCGCCGGCCGAGCTGTTCCGGGCTGCACTCGAAACGTTCGTGCGTGTTCAGGCCGGACAACGCCTAGCCGCGCTTGGCGGTCGCGCCCCGGACATGCCGGATGTGCCACGCCGTAACCCGGAGGCGGCTACCCGATGAGCGTTCTGATCGACACATCGGTCTGGGTCGAGCATTTCCGGCGACCGCTACCAGCGCTTGTCCAGCTGCTGCGTGTCGATGACGTCTTGACGCATCCATTGGTGATACTCGAGCTGACGTGCGGGACGCCCCCCGAACCGCGGGCCCGAACGCTGGGAGATCTCGCGTTATTGCGCCAAACGCGGCTCGCGACGCCAGCCGAAGTAGCGGACTGGATCGAGCGGGAACGGCTGTATGGGCGCGGATGCGGCGCAGTGGATTGCACGCTGCTGGCGTCGGTGCTGTTGACCCCGAGCACGTGGCTCTGGACGCGCGATCGGCGGCTCGCCCAACTGGCGGAGCAATTCGGGGTTCATTACTTACCGCCTGACCTGCATTGAGCGAAGCCAGTGCCTATGGCTTCCAGTTCGATGTCTCCCACGTCAGGCTCTATTGCCGCTTCTTGAGTCGCTCCTTCGCATCGCCGAATGATGCCTGTGTCTTGCCGACGATCTGTTCGGCCTTGCCCGTCAATCTGTCCGTTGGATTTCCCACGACCTTGCCAACCAGCTCCTTCAGTTTGCCCTTTGCTTCCCTGAGGCGGCCCTTTACCTGATCTTTGTTCATGAGTTGCTCCTTGAAACTGACGGATGCGGGAACTGCGAATGCCCGTCCGGCACGCTGAGCGAATCGCGATGGAAACGTCGGTGCAGGCACGGCGCTTGCGTCGCCTGAAGCGTTCGCGCTTGTGACCAGCGAGTTGACGGTCGAAGGCTGGACGCTCGCCAGGCTCGCGCGTCTGTAACGGGTGCCGGAGGCAAGGCAGGCTGTGGCCACTCGTTGCCAATCTTGCGGAGGAAGCATGAATATCGTCACTAGCGCCGGCCCGCTGGTTTCGCTGATCGCCGGCATTCTCATCCTCGTGGTACCGCGCCTGCTGAATTACATCGTTGCGCTCTACCTGATCATCATCGGGCTGCTCGGTCTGTTCGGCGGACGTATCCATTGAATTGACATGAGCACGAGATAGCCGGTTACGGACGCGCATCAGCTCCATCGTGACGCCATGCGTCGGTCCGCGGCTGCGAACACCGCCAGCGCAATGAGCAACACCTATGCCGTCTGCATATGGATGAGTGAGCGGGAGAACGACGAATCGCGCGTCCTTCCTCGATGCTATGATTCGCCGCCTCTGCGCCGGCGGCCTGGTGCGGAGAACCGTGATGCCGACAAGTGCGCACGTCTTCCCGCAAGGCCGCGCAGGGCCGGCCCTTCGGATCGAAGCGAATTCGACCCGACATCGGCATGGCAGGAACGGGGGATTTTCACGCCCCTCGATCGCAAATTCGATTCCCCCTGGTCAGACTTTTCCCCGTTTCCCTCCATTTCGTTTCAATCCGATGTAAGTGTTCCTTTGTCGGATCGGAACCGAAATGACGAGTGCGCCGTATACCTTGTCCGCGTGTGCGTACGCTTCGCGTCATCATGCTCTGCACTCCTTCCCTTTAAGTGTCGCACTGTGCCTCGAAGCGATTGCATGTCAAATCCGCAGCGACGATGACGTCGTGCGTGCCGCCGGATGGGTGCTGGCTGCGAAGCGACGCGGGTGGCGTGGTTGACATAGCAACGAAGCGCCGCCGCTCCGTTTGGGAACGAATCGTGCGCGGTCTCGGGTATTGAATGGAGGACAGCGCTATGAAGCCCATGACCATTGCAAACCGCCGAATTCTGGCGACACTCGTGGCAGGCGGCGCGCTCGTCGCGGCCGGCACGGCCTTCGCGCAAACCTACGTCGTACCGCCACCGAGGTACGAGGAGCCCGCCCCGGCGCCGGGTGTGTCGGTCACGATTGGCATGCACGGCGACCGCTACTGGGACGGCCATCGTTACTGGGAGCACGAGGCGTGGATGCATCGTCATCCACGTGAACGTGATCCGTGGCGCGAACACGAGCACGAGCATGAACACATGCACGAACACGAATATCGTGAATAGTGAAGACGGGCCACCGGAAACTGCGGAGACCTCTCCGGCTTGACACGCTCGTTGCTTGCGCACGGACTTGCCTGATCGCTTCGGACCATTTCAGTTCTGGTTCGTGCGCACGGCGATTCGTCGTCCATCGCGTTCGCTGAACGACCTGCCGAAGGTCGAGCAAGTGGCGCGCGTGGTCGGCATGCACGAAAGTGCCTGTCTCGCGCGTTTCGCGGCAACCTCGGACCGACGATATTCGAGTCTCCGCGGCACGAGCGCCTGCGAATCGCGCGGTATCAGCCGGATTGGATCCGACGTCGCCCGCCATTGCGGCACACACTCACGACGATCGCGTGAAGTAACGCTGTGCCAGGGCGACCCAGTAGCGAACGCCGGCCGGAATGATGTCGTCGTTGAAATCGTACGTCGGGTGATGCAGCGCCGGCGCGGCCGCTCCCGCCGGCGCGTTGCCGATCAGCACGTACGCGCCCGGGCGCTCCTCCAGCATGAAGCCGAAGTCTTCGGACGTCATGTTCGGCGGCACGTCGGGGTGAAGCCGCTCGTCGCCGAACGTGTCGCGAATCACAGCTTCGCAGAGTGCGGTCTCGGCCGGCGTGTTGACCGTCGCCGGATAGTACTGAAAGAACTCGATGTCGACGTGCGCACCATAAGCCGCGGCCAGCCCTTCGCACACGAGCCGGACGTCGCGCTGCAACTGTTGCTGCAGTGCCGACGACAGCGTGCGGATCGTCCCGCGCAACTCGGCGCTGTCCGGAATGACGTTGTCCGTCGTGCCCGCATGGAACATGCAGACGGAAATGACGGCGGGGTCCACCGGATCCTTGTGCCGCGCTGCAATGGTCTGACACTGCAGCACCATCGAACAGGCGAGCGGCACGGGGTCGATGCCCAGGTGCGGCTGCGCCGCATGCGCGCCCTTGCCCGTCACCGTGATCCTGAATCGGCAGCCGGCCGCCATGATGGCGCCGGTGCGCAACCCGAACTGCCCGGCCGGCAAACCGGGCCAGTTGTGCATGCCGAACACGGCTTGCGTCGGACATTGCTCGAACAGCCCGTCGTCGATCATCTTGCGCGCGCCCGCGCCGCCCTCTTCCCCGGGCTGAAACACGAAATGCACGGTGCCCGGCAACTGCGGCAGGTCTTTCAGGATGCGCGCGGCGCCGAGCAGCATGACGGTATGCCCGTCATGCCCGCACGCATGCATGATGCCTTGCGCGCCCGATGCGTGGGCGAAGTCGTTGGCCTCCTGGATCGGCAACGCATCCAGGTCCGCGCGGAGCACGATTCCGCGGCCCGGGTCCGCACCCGGCAGGCTCGCGACGACGCCCGTGCCGCCCAGCCCGCGCGACACCGCATAGCCGAGATCTTCAAGCTCGCGGGCGACGACGTCGGCCGTCCTGTATTCCTCGAACCGCAACTCGGGATGCGCATGCAGGTCGCGACGCAAGGTCGCCCAGTGTGCGCAATGGGCTTTCAGGGACGTCTCGGGGAGGTCGGGGTTATCCAATGTCGGCACCTTCGGAAAGTAGACGGCTTCCATTCTGTACTGCGGCCGCGCTCGCGCGCAGCGGCTGCGTCAATCGCCAAAACCCACGATCGACTTGACCTCCATGTACTCCTCCATCCCTTCGATCCCGTACTCGCGGCCGTTGCCCGACTGCTTGTACCCGCCGAACGGTGCCTGAGGATCCCACGCCGGGTAGTTCAGATGGACCTGACCCGAGCGCAGGCGCGCGGCCACCGCGCGCACGCGTTCCTTGTCGGTGCCCTGCACATGTGCGCCGAGCCCATAGACCGTGTCGTTCGCGATGGCGACGGCCTCGTCGACGGTATCGTAAGGCAGGATCGCGAGGACCGGACCGAAGATCTCCTGCTGCGCGATCGTCATGTCGGTGTGGACGTCGGAAAACACGGTTGGCCGCGCATAAAAGCCGCGGTCGAATCCCGCCGGCCGCCCGGGGCCGCCGGCGATCAGTTTCGCCCGTTCGTCGAGGCCCGCGTCGATCATCTGCGCGACCCGGCCGAACTGCGCGCGATTGGCCAGCGGACCATGCGTCGTCGTGTCGGCGAACGGATCGCCGACGACCAGCTGCTGCGTTGCCGCGACGGCCAGCGCCTCGACGCGGCCCAGCACGCTGCGCGGCACGATCATCCGGGTCGGCGCGCTGCACGACTGGCCCATGTTGCGGAAGGCGGCGGCAACGCCCGGCGCGATGGCGCGCGCCAGGTCCGCATCGGGCAATACGATGTTCGGCGACTTGCCGCCAAGCTCCTGCGCGACGCGCTTGACGGTCGGCGCCGCGGCCTGCGCGACCAGCACGCCGGCACGCGTCGAGCCGGTGATCGATACCATGTCGACCTCCGGGTGCGACGCGAGCGCCGCGCCCACTTCGGTTCCGCTGCCGCTCACCAGGTTGAACACGCCGGCGGGCACGCCCGCATCGGCGATCACTTCGGCAAACAGCAACGCGCTGAGCGGCGACAGCTCGCTGGGTTTCAACACCACCGTGCAGCCTGCCGCGAGCGCCGGGCCGACCTTCGCCGTGATTTGATAGATCGGCCAGTTCCACGGTGTGATCAGCGCGCAGACGCCGATCGGCTCGCGCACGATCGCGGTCGTCCCGCGCAGTGTCCGGAACGGATAACTGGCCAGATTGTCGCGCGCGACCCGGATATGTTCGGCCGCGAGCGGCACATGGGCGCCGCGCGCGTAATTGATCGGCGCGCCCATTTCCATCGCGAGCGCGAGCGCGAACCGTTCGGCACGCTCCAGCATCAACGCGTGAACGCGGTCGAGCAGTGCGGCGCGTTGCTGCGGCGATGTCGCGGCCCAGCGCTCGAAAGCGTTGCGCGCGGCCTGCACCGCGCGGTCGGCGTCGCGTGCATTGCCGAGCGGGATCTCGCACAGCGTGTCTTCGGTGGACGGGCTGACGACCGCGAACCGGTCGCCGCCGTCAGGCAAGACCCAGTCGCCGTCGATGAAGAAGCGCTCCAGCCTGCCGGCTTCCATCAGGTGACGAACCGGTGAATCGATGGGTGAATGCATTGCGGGGTGTCCTTGAATCGATACCATGCGCCGGCGAACGGCGGAAGCCCGGAGGCCGCCACCGTCGTCCGCGAGACGGCCTCACACTAGAAATCGGCAACCTTGCCCCAGGCGGAATCGGCGAACCGGCCCGGCTGATACGGTACCGGGTCCACGATCGGCGGCGCCCCGGTGGCGAGATCCGCGATCAGGTGACCGGCGCCGGGGCCGATGCCGAAACCGTGTCCGGAAAAGCCCGCCGCCAGGATCAATCCCGGCACGCCCGGCACTTCGCCGATACCCGGGACGCCGTCCGGCGTGCTGTCGACGTACCCGGCCCATGCGTGCGTGATCGTGGCTTCGCGCAGTTCGGGCAGCAGTTCGACGGCACGACGATAGGTTTCGGTGACGGTCGGCATGTCGGGCTTCGGATCGAGGATGCGCACCGCCTCCATCGGGGTCGGCGCATCGAGCCGCCACCGCTTGAGCGTTTCGTGGCCGCCGCGCATGCCCTCGAGGCCGCCCGGCAGCAGATTGCGCCAGCGCTTCGCGAACATCGGCACGAACTGCGGGGCGAACCGCAGGAACTGCGGCGTCACGTCCACGCGCGCGCGGCCGCTGATGGCGAGTGCGTAGCGTCCGTCGTCGCGGCGCGTGACGGACACGCCGGAGGTGTACAGCGCATCCGGCAAGCGCTGTTCGACGGGCGACACGCTCAGGATCGACTGACGGATCGACGCCTGCGGAAAGCGGATGCCGAGCTGGCGGCAGAACGACGACGCCCACGCGCCGCCGGCGAGCACGACCGTCTTCGTCCTGATGACGCCGGCCTCGGTGACCACGCCGCCGACGCGCCCGCCCTCGAGTTCGATCCCGCGCGCAGCACAGTGCTGGTGGACGCTGCCGCCCAGCTTCATCAGTGCTGCCGCCACGGCCGGCGCGGCCTTGCCCGGGTCGGCCGTGCCGTCGGTCGGCGAGAACACGCCGCCCTTCCACTGCCGGCCCGTCACGCGCCCGCGCTCGCCGGCCTGCTTGCTGTCGAGCATGTACGTCGTCACGCCCGCGGTCTTCGCGAAGTCGCCCCAGCTGGCCCAGCGGGACAGCTCGGCCTCGTCATTGCTCAGATACAGCAGCCCGCAGCGATGAAAGCCCGTGTCTTCGCCGGATTCGGCGGCGAATCGTTCCCACAGGTCGATGCTCTTGCTCGCCATCGGCAATTCGCGCGCGTCGCGGTTCTGCTGCCGGCACCAGCCCCAGTTGCGGCTCGACTGCTCGGCGCCGATGCGGCCCTTCTCGACCAGCGCGACCGACATGCCGCGCCGGGCGAGGTAGTACGCGGTAAAGACGCCGATGATGCCGCCGCCGATCACGACGACGTCGGCCGAGGCCGGCAGCGTGGGCGAGGTTTCGATAAGGCGCAGCGGAGGGGACATGGTCAGTCTCGTTCGGTGGATACGTGGACGTTCTGCACGACGTAGAATTTCGCCACGCGCTCGCTGCTTTCCCACCCGATCGACGCGCCGCGCGGCACGAACAGCGCGTCGCCGGCGCCGAGCGACAGCACGCTGCCGTCGGGCGCCGCGAACCGGACGCTGCCGGCCAGCAGGAGCATGAACTCGTTCACGCGATGCGGGCGAACGATCCGGTGATACGGCGTCGAATCCCACGTGCCCGCGCAGTACGCGGCGCCGTCGTCGACGAACACGTTGTCGCTGCGGCATTGCGGCGCGGGGCCGAGCAGGACCTCCGGCGGCAGCGTCGCGGACGGCTTGAAGTCGGCGTCGGCGCGCAGCGCGAACACGCCGCGCTTCGTCGGTGTCGCGCACGCGGCCGCGCAGAACGTGAACAGCACGCGCGATGCCGCGGTGACGCGCAGCGCCGTGCCGCCGCCGATCACGGCCCCTTCTCCCGGGCCCAGCACGAGCGGTGCGGCGCCGGCCGCTTCGAGCGTCAGCTCGCCTTCGATGATCGCGATGGTTTCGATGTGCGGAAAGCTCGCCACGTCGAGTTCGCCGGCGAAGGCGATACGTCCGGCGGCCATCGCGTCGGGCCCTTCCCAGGCGATCTCCCGATGTCGCGCGAACGGATCGTTCGCGCCGAACGCCTGCTGGCGAAACGCGGTTGACGAAGGTGCGCCGTCGGCACGGTGCAACACGAAAGCTGCGGTCATTTCTGCTCCTGTGCAGTGCGCGGCGGCCGGTTTGAAAACCGTCGCGCGATATCGGAAATGGTCGTTCGCCGGCGCGCTCGCCGGCCATCCGTCAGGCGTGCCCGTCGCCGTTGCGCCTACGCGGCGTGACACGACGCTGCGCGGCGCTCGGTGTGCGGGCGCATCGAAGACGGTCGCGCAGGCGTGCCCGGCCGCGCGACCACGTAATCGCGCGGCGTGATCCCGAGTACCCGCCGGAAATGCCGGCACAGGTGGCTCTGATCGAAGAAGCCGACCTCGGTCGCGACGACCGAAGGCGCGAGGCCGGAGCGCAGCAAGTCCTGCGCACGCCGCACGCGCACGAGGCACAGATACCGGTGCGGCGACAACCCGACTTCGCCGCGAAAGCGTGCGGTGAAACGCGACACGCTCAATCCGGCCACCGCCGCGAGCGTGTCGAGGTTCAGCGGCTGCGCGAACGACGCATCGATCGTGCGCAGCACGTCGCCGATCGCCGGCGATACGGGCTGCGGAACACGCGGTGCGCGAGGCGTCGCGCCTTCGTCCGCGTCGTGGAACGGAGTGACCATGCTCGCCGTCCTCATGCGGCCGCCTGCGCGTCAGCGCGCGGCGCGGCGCCGGGCGCGCCCGGCCCGGCCATCGTGTCGCCGCCGGTCCCGTCGCGGCGGCCGTTGCCGGCGGCGGGCGGGCAAACGAATCGTGCGGTCATATCCAATCCTCCGGGGGCAGTCGCTTCAGTGCAGGAAATCCTGGATCCGGTAATACGCGCCGACGATCGGCAGAAACCACGCGTGCCCGAAATGGCCGGGCATCGCCGGCCATTCGAGGTCGCGCCACGGATTCGACGCGGCGGCGCCGTACAGCACGTCGGCCATCACGCGGCCCATGTGCACCGACATCTGCACGCCGTGGCCGCTGTAGCCCATCGAGTAATAGAGCCCGTCGTGCTGGCCCGCGCGCGGCAGCCGGTCGGCGGTGATGTCCACCAGCCCGCCCCAGCAGTAATCGAGCCGCACCTTGGCCAGTTCCGGGAAATACCCGGCCATGCCGGCGCGCAGGATGTCGCCGCTTTTCGCGTCGGAGCGCGGGCTCGACATCGCGAAGCGCGCGCGGCCGCCGAACAGCAGCCGGTTGTCGGGCGTCACGCGGAAGTAGTTGCCGATCTGGCGCGACGTCACGTAGGCGCGGCGCTGCGGGAACAGCCGGTTCAACTGTGCGTCGGGCAGCGGCTCGGTCACGACGATGAAGCTGCCGACCGGCGCGATACGCCGCCGGAACCAGCCGAACGGGCCGTGCTGCGATGCGCCGGTCGCGACCAGCACGCGATCGGCGACGATCCTGCCGCGCGTGCAGGTGATCGCGTGGCGCTCGCCGTCGAGCCGCTCGAGCTGCGTGACGGCCGCATGCTCGTAAACGCGTGCGCCGGCGCGCACGGCCGCCTGCGCAAGCCCGACGCCGAACTTGCCCATGTGCATCTGCGCGCCGTTGCGCTGCAGGAGTCCGCCGTAGAAACCGTCGGAAGCGACTTCGTCGCGAATCCGCGCCGGCTCGATCAGTTCGATGTCCGGATCGACATCGCGGCGCAACGCGTCGAAGGTCTTTTCGAGCCCCGCGAAATGCTGTGGCTTCGCGGCGAGCTTCAGCTTGCCCGCCCGCCGGAAATCGCAGTCGATCGCGTGCTCGACGACGATCGTCTCGACGCTCTTCACCGCGCTTTCGTACGCGCGATAGAACTGCTTCGCCGGCTCCGCGCCGATGCGCGCGGCCAGCGACGCGTAATCCTGCGCGACGCCCGTGTTGCACTGGCCGCCGTTGCGGCCGGACGCTTCGCCCGCGACCTGCGCGGCTTCGAGCACGACCACCGATACGCCGCGCTGCGCGAGCGCCAGCGCCGCCGACAGGCCGGTGAAGCCGCCGCCGATCACGACCACGTCGGCCCGCCCTTCGACGGGCCCTTCGCAGCCGGCGCGAAACGCGGGGCGGGTATCCAGCCAGTACGATTCGAATTTCATCGGATTCTTCTCGAGCATGTCGGCGACGACGATCGGCGGCCGTTCATGGGAAATCATTTAATCACCATCAAAAACCGCAGTTGCCGCGTATTCGCGCGCGGCACGCGCACAAAGCGCCGTTTTGCGCGACCGCCGCAGCAGACTATGCGGTGCGCCGTTCGCCGCTTCACTTGCCACGTCGTGCGCGGCGAACTTCCGGCGTGTCGCGCGCTACAGCTGCACCGGCTGCTCGGGCGCGGCACCCTCCGGCGCCGGTTCCGCCTGGAAGCGCGCGAGGTCTTCCTCGCTGCGATGGCACAGCACCTGCGCGCCGTTGCCGAGCGTGCGCAGCGCCGGTGCCGTCCGGTTGCAGACGCCGTCCACGCGCATCGCGCAGCGCGACAGGAACGGACACAGCTCGGCCTCGTTCTCGCGTTCGCCGATCGGCACCAGCGGCCGGTGGCAACGCTCGGCCGCATCGTCGAGCCAGCCCGCGCGCAGCTCCGGCGCGGACGACACCAGCAGATGCGAATACGGGTGATAAGGCGGCGCGCACAGCGCGTCGCGGCTACCGGTTTCGACACGGCGGCCCGCGTACAGCACGACGATGTCGTCGCTGATCGCGCGCACCTTCGCGATGTCGTGCGTGATGAACACGTACGACACGCCGAGCTTCGCCTGCAGGTCGCGCAGCAGATCCATGATCGCGGCACCGACGACCGTATCGAGTGCCGACGTGACTTCGTCGCACAGGATCAGGTCGGGCTCGGCCGCGAGCGCGCGCGCGAGGTTCACGCGCTGCTTCTGCCCGCCGGACAGCTCGCCGGTACGCCGCGAGGCCACCGCGGGCGGCAGCCGCACGAGTTCGAGCAGCTCGGCGACGCGCTGCCGCGCACGCGCGCCCTTGATCCCGTGGTAAAACGCGAGCGGCCGCGCGAGCGTGCGCTCGACGGTATGCACCGGGTTGAGCGCGGTATCGGCGTTCTGGAACACGATCTGCACGCGGCGGTGCTGCTCCTTCGTGCGCCTGGCGATATCGAGCGCGAGCGGCTCGCCGTCGAGCAGAATCTTCCCGGCCGCCGCCGGGACCAGGCCCGCGATCACCTTGGCGAGCGTCGTCTTGCCCGAGCCCGATTCGCCGATCACGCCGACCGTCTGCCCGCGCCCGATGCGCAGGTCGACTTCGTGCAGGATCAGCTTCGCGGGCCAGCCCTTTGCCGTCCGGCCGCCGTAACCGGCGACCGCACCGCGCACGTCGAGCAGCGGCGCCGGTTCGGCCGGCGCCGGTTTCTCGTCGCGTTGCGCATCGTTCGGCGTGACGGCCGCGATCAGGCTCTGCGTGTACGGGTGCACCGGCGCATGCAGGATCTGCTCGGTCGCGCCCGCCTCGCGGATCACGCCGTCGCTCAGCACGACGATCCGGTCGGCCATCTGCGCGACCACCGCCAGATCGTGCGACACGTACACCGCGCTCATCCCGCAGCGCCGGATCACGCTCTTGAACGCCTGCAGCACGTCGATCTGCGTGGTCACGTCGAGCGCGGTGGTCGGCTCGTCGAGGATCACGAGCTTCGGATCGGTGATCAGCGCCATCGCGGCCATCAGCCGCTGCAACTGGCCGCCCGACACCTGGTGCGGATAACGCTTGCCGATCGTCTCGGGCTCCGGCAGCGCGAGCGCGCGGAACAGCTCGACCGCCTTCGCCTGCGCGTCGCGCTTCGTCATCGTCTTGTGGATCAGCGCGCTCTCGATCACCTGGTCGAGAATCGTGCGCGACGGATTGAACGCGGCGGCCGCGCTCTGTGCGATGTACGCGACCTTCCGACCGCGCAGCGCGGTCAGGCCTTGCGCGGACAGCGTGCAGACGTCCGTGCCGCCGATCTTCACCGAGCCGCCGGCGATCCGGCAGCCGGTGCGCGCATGGCCCATCAGCGACAGCGCGATCGTCGTCTTGCCGGAGCCCGATTCGCCGATCAGCGCGAGCACCTCGCCGCGCCCGATCTCGAAGTCGACGCCGTGGACGATCGTCGTTTCCTCGCCGCCCGGCCGGCCGCCGACCACGCGCAGCCCGCGCACCTCGACGAGCGGAGTCGATTCATCTCGCATCAGTGTTCTCCCGCGGCCGCGGCCGCGCCCTTGCGGCGGCCGCGATGCGGCAGGCCGTCGATCAACAGGTTGACGCCCACCGTCAGGATCGCGATCGCGACCGCAGGCATGATCGCGACGGCCGAGCCGTCGCCGAGGCTCGCGATGTTCTCGCGCACGAGCGAGCCGAGGTCCGCGTACGGCGGCTGCACGCCGAGCCCGAGAAAGCTCAGGCCGCTCAGCAGCAGCACGACGAACGTGAAGCGCAGCCCGGTATCGGCGAGCATCGGATGGATCATGTTCGGCAGCATCTCGACGCACGCGATGTACAGCGCGCTCTCGCCGCGCGCCCGCGCCACCTGCACGAATTCGAGCGTGCTGATGTTGACCGCCAGCGCGCGCGCGATCCGGTACGAGCCCGGCATGTAGCTGACCGCGGCGGTGAGGACCAGCAGCGGCAGCGACGAGCCGAAGGCCGCGACGAACATCAGCGCGAACATCTTCGAAGGAATCGACGTGAGCGCATCGAGCAGCCGGCTCATCGTCTCGTCGACCGCGCGGCCCGACACGGTCGCGAGCAGCCCGAGCGTCGTGCCGGTCAGCGCGGCGAGCAGCACGGCCGCGAGCGCGAGCAGCACGGTCAGCCGCGTGCCGTACAGGATCCGGCTCAGCATGTCGCGGCCGAGGAAGTCGGCGCCGAACGGCAGCTTCGCGCTGAACGGCGCGAACACGTCCGGCGTGACGATCGCGCCGACGTCGTGCGGCGCGAGCAGCGGCGCGAACACCGCGATGAACAGCATCAGGCCGACCATCGACAGGCCGATGCGGCCGCCGGTCGTCAGTCTGATGCGCGCGGCGCGGCGCTTGCGCGGCTGGTCGGGGGACGGCGCGGCGGGCGGCGTCGCGCCTCCCGACGGCGAGCGCGGTTCGCCTGACGGCGGCAGCGCGGTGCTGCGATGAACGGGTTCGGTCGGGTGCATGGTCGGCATCTCGGAAGGTGGGCGGGACGCTCAGGTCCGCAATCTCGGGTTCGACACGATCGAGCAGAGGTCGGCGAACAGCACGAGCGTCAGGTAGGCGACGCAGAAGATCAGCGTGCAGGCCTGGACCAGCGGGAAATCGCGATTGCCGACCGCATCGACCATCAGGCTCGCGAGGCCCGGATAGTTGAAGATCGTCTCGACGACGATCACGCCGCCGAGCAGGTACGACAGGCTCAGCGCGATCGCATTGGCGATCGGCCCGATCGCGTTCGGCAGCGCATGGCGCAGCACGACGCGCGCGGGGCTCGCGCCCTTGAGCACGGCCATCTCGACATACGACGCGCTCAACTGCTCGATCACCGCGGCGCGCGTCATCCGCGCCATCTGCGCGATCACGACCGCGCACAGCGTCAGCACCGGCATCGCGTACGCGCGCAGGAAATCGTGCAGGCTTTCGATCGGGCCGCTGTACGACAGCGCGGACAGCCAGTGCAGCTTCACGGCGAGCACGAGCACGGCGACCGTCGCGATCAGGAACTCAGGCGTCGCGACGAGCGCCAGCGTGCCGAGGCTGATCACGCGGTCGACCACCGACTCGCGCTTGACCGCCGCGAGGATGCCGAGCAGCAGCGCGATCGGCACCGACACGGCGGTCGTGATCGCCGCGAGCGCGAGCGACTTCGGCAGGCGCCCGCCGATCATCGCCGACACCGGCATGTCGCCGGACAGCGAACGGCCGAAATCGCCGTGCAGCAGCCCGGTGAGCCAGTTCAGGTAGCGCACGTGGGCCGGCATGTCGAGGCCGAACTGCTGGCGCAGCGCGGCGACCGTCTCGGGCGTCGCCGACTGGCCGAGCGCGGCCTGCGCGGCATCGCCCGGCAGCAGGTTCGTGATCGTGAAGATGATCGCGGACACGATCAGCAGCGTCAGCGCGGTGACCGCGATGCGCCGGCCGATCAGTCCAAGCAGGATTCGATTCATGAAACTTCACTCCCGTAGAGGCCGCGTGCGGCCGGCGCGGCAATCCGCACCGGCCGCACGGCGGCGGCACGCGCCGGCGTCAGGCGTTCCACCACACGTGCTCGGCGAACATGAAGCCCATCATCCCGCCGGTCGGGATCGAGCCGAGGCCCGCGAGCCGCTTGTCGTAGCCGTCGAGGAAGCTGATGAAGGCCGGGATGCCGACCCTGCACTGCTGCGCGACGAGCACCTGCATGTCGCCGTACATCTGCTTGCGCTTCGCGTCGTCGGTTTCCGAGCGCGCGGCGAGCAGCAGCTGGTCGAACTTCGGGTTCTTCCAGCCCGACTCGTTCCACGGCGCGTCCGACTTGAAGAACTGCGTGAACAGCACGTCGGCGCTCGAACGCGGGTTGATGTTGCCGAAGCCGAGCGGATGCTTCATCCAGTGATTCGACCAGTAGCCGTCCGCCGACACGCGGTTCACCTGCAGGTTCAGCCCG
Source organism: Burkholderia sp. Bp9015 (assembly GCF_003853505.1). NCBI lineage: Bacteria > Pseudomonadati > Pseudomonadota > Betaproteobacteria > Burkholderiales > Burkholderiaceae > Burkholderia > Burkholderia sp. Bp9015. The sequence continues at coordinate 143,173 of NZ_QTPZ01000002.1, read as the reverse complement.
ATCTTCTGGCCGGCCTGCTGCAGCAGCACGGCCATCTCGATCGACCCGTTCGCGTCGGAGGTCGCATAGATCGGCGGCAGCGCGGCGCCCAGCGCGCCCGCCTTCTGGAACAGGAACTTCGCCTTGTCCGGATCGTACGGCCGCTGCGGCAGCGACGCGTTGAAGTAGCGATGCCCCGGCGGGATCGGCTGGTCGTTGCCGATCACCGCGTAGCCGCGGAACACCGCCGAGCGGATCTGCTCGCGATTGAACAGGTACTTCATCCCTTCGACGAAATCGGGGTTCGCGACGATCGGGTTGTCGCTGCGCATGATCAGGTCGGTATAGAGCCCCGACTTGGTTTCCTGCAGCGCATAGCCCGGCGTCGACGCGACCCGCTGCGTCGAGCGCGGATCGATCGCGTTGATCAGGTGCACGTCGCCCGACAGCAGCGCGTTCAGGCGCGCGGCGCTGTCGCTGATGCCGATCAGCTCGATCTCGTCGAGGTACGGCATCCCCGGCTTGAAGTAGCTGTCGTTGCGCACGCCGACGGTCGACACGCCCGGCTTGAACGACTTCAGCTTGTACGGGCCGCAACCGATGCCGGTGCTGAAATCGGTCGTGCCGTCCTTGACGATCACGAGTTGCGGCGTCGCGAGGATCACCGGCAGATCGGCATTCGCGCTCGCGAGCACGAGCGTGACCTCGTCCGGGCCGCTCGCCTTCGCGTCGGCGAACTGATCGGCGAGCGGCTTGACCTTCGACGCGGTGGCCGCATTCTTGTGGCGCATCAGCGAGTACACCACGTCGGCCGGCGTGACCGGTTTCCCGTCGTGGAACGTGACGCCCTTGCGCAGCTTGATGATCCACGTCTTCGCGTCGGTCGTCTGCAACGACTGGGCGAGATTCATCTGCGGCGTCAGGCTCGCATCGAGCTGCGTGAGGCCGCTGTAGAACATGAAGAAACGGATGTAGTCGGCGCCCGTCGAACCCTTGGCCGGGTCGAGCGTATCGGCCGTCGAGCCCGATTCGTTCGCAACCCGAATCTTGCCGCCGCGCTTGGGCGCGGGTGCCGCAAACGCAGTCCCGGGTTGCATCAGCAGCCCGCCGGCGCCGGCGGCCATCATGCCGCTCGCCGCCATGACCCGCATCATGTCGCGGCGCGTGAAGCCGCCCTTGCTGCCGTTGTCGATATCGTCGCTCATCCGAACTGCTCCTGACTGTGGAAAGTGGGTCCTGGGGTCCAGCGTGGTTCGAGAATCCCGTCGTGCCCGTGTGCTGGTCGCGGGCGCGACGTCGTGCGCATTGAGTTCATTTAAGCATCGCCAAAATGCGGGTTATCGCGATTCGGGGCGGCTGCACGATACGATTCGACCGTTTTGGACCGCCCGCGCAGCATGATTTGCTGCGTGACCACGCGTACCGCCATCGGCTCGATGCCGCGTCGCGACCACTGCGCAATACGTGCGCGACGAAGGAAATCGTAAAGTGATACGCGCGGCAGATTGCGCCGACAAAATTGGCCGCGCGGCATCCGAAACGCGTTCGACACTCGCAAACCGCATGTTTGTGTGGAATGCGCGCTCGCGGCCCGCGGCGCCCGGTACGACCGGAACGTCGCGCGCGCATCGGACGGCGGGCGCATGAAAGGTCAGGAGATTGCCGCGACGTCGAAGCGGCTTTGCCGGACGACGGGCGGACAACAGGGATGCGTCCGGATGATCCGACGCCGGGCGCGAACCCGTGACGGGCCGTCAAGCCGCGACTCCCCGCTGCGACGCGGTCGGAGCCGGCAGGTTGGTGAGCACCACGCCGAACACTTGCCGGCGTGGCGTCAGGAAAACGAGGTGACGGCGTTGCCGGCGGGTGCGCACGCGGCGGCCAGCAGTCGGGCGATCAGGCGGTCAGGCAGTCAGACGTCGAGCAATCAGGCAGCCGGGCAGGACCGCACGAAGGCAGTCAGGAAATAGGGCAGGAGGGACGGCGGGCAGTCAGGCAGTCGGGCAGTCGGCCAGTCGGCCAGTCGGCCAGTCGGCCAGTCGGCCAGTCGGCCAGTCGGGCAGTCGGGCAGTCGGGCAGTCGGGCGGTCACGCAGTCACGCAGTCACGCAGTCACGCAGTCAGACAGTCACGCAGTCAGACAGTCGAGCAATCAAGCCGTCAGCCTGAACACCGACACGGCGGCCCTCAACCGTGCCGCCTGTTCATCCAGCGAGGACGCGGCCGCGGCGGCCTGCTCCACCAGCGCGGCATTTTGCTGGGTCACTTCATCCATCTGCGCGACCGCCAGGCCGATCTGTTCGATGCCGGTACTTTGCTCGGCGGATGCCGCGGTAATCTCGCCCATGATGTCGGCGACCCGGTCGATCGACCGGACGATCTCCGTCATGCGCGCGCCGGCCGTCTCGACGAGCCGGCTGCCGCTGCCGACCCGCTCGACCGACGCCTCGATCAATCCCTTGATGTCTTTCGCGGCCGCCGCGCTGCGTTGCGCGAGCGAGCGGACCTCCGCGGCCACGACCGCGAACCCGCGCCCTTCCTCACCCGCCCTCGCGGCTTCGACCGCGGCATTGAGCGCGAGAATGTTGGTCTGGAACGCGATGCTCTCGATCACGACGGTAATGTCGGCGATCCGCACCGATCCGTCCGAAATCTGCCGCATCGTTTCGACGACTTCCCGCACGGCGGCGCCGCCGAGTTCGGTCGCCTCCTTCGCGTGGGTCACGAGCGCGTTCGCCTGACGTGCATTGTCGGCATTCTGTTTGACCGTCGACGTGATCTGCTCCATGCTGGCGGCCGTTTGCTGCAGCGACGCGGCCTGTTCCTCCGTGCGCTGGGACAGGTCCAGGTTGCCTTGCGCGATCTCGCCGGTGCCGACGGCGATCGAGCGGGTCGTGGTCTGGATGTCGGCGATGGTTTCGGTGAGTCGCGCCTTCATGTCGCCGAGCGCGACGAGCAGGCTGCCCGGCGCGGCGTGCGCCGTATCGAACTGCACGTCCAGTTCGCCGGCGGCGATGCGGGCCGCGATCCCGGCCGCCTGCGCGGGCTCGCCGCCCAGCGTCCGCCGGACGCTGCGCAACACCCCCCACGCGATCGCCGCGAGCGCCGCGGCGATGACGAGCGTGATGGCGCCGAGCACCTGCGCGAGCCGCGCAAACGCCGCGTTGATGTCGTCGTAGAAGAATCCGGTGCCGATCCACCAGTCCCAGTCCGGAACGGCGACCACGCCCTGCAGTTTCGGCTCCACGTCCGCGTCCGGGCTGCGCTTGATCAGCACGTCGACGAGCGCGAAATGCGCCTGGGCCATTCCGGCGCGGTACGCCTCGCTGTCGGTCAGGCCGCTGGTCGTGCGGTTGCCCTTCGCGCGGGTGCCGATGAACTTCGCGTTCGGATGCACGAGGTTGACGCCGTCGGACGTCGTCACCCAGTAGTAGCTCTTCGAATTCGCATTGAGCGCGGACAACGCGGCCTTGGCCTGCTGCTGGGCCTGCTCCCGGGTGAGCGTTCCGCTCGCCTGCATCGCGCGATACGAGTCGACCAGATGCTCGGCTTTGGTGAGCAGAATGACGATCTCGTCACGACGGCTGTCGATCAGCGCGTCGCGCAGCGTGTGCAGCGACATCGCGGCGAGCAATGCAACGCCGAGCAGCGCCGCGACGACGAGCATCAGCAGTTTCGTGGACAACTTCATGCGGGGGGCCTCGCGATATTAACCGTTCGGTACATATATCGGCTCGGACGGCCCCGCCTTGAATGGCGCCGTATCGGTAATTACCCTCGGTTCGTGCGGTGAGCGGACGCGTGAAGCGGCAAGGCCGTCGCGCCCCTCTTGGCCGGTCCTGACAGGCCTGCCGGCACGGCCGCGCGCGCAGGGCGCGCAGCCGCCCGCCGGCGCGGCGGCGACGCTTACAGCCCGAGCTGCGTCGCGAGGTGGCCGATGTCCGACACCTCGTAATAGTTGTAGAACGGCGTGCCCGGCTCGTGCCCGCGATTGACGAACGCCTTGTGCTTGATGCCGAGATCCTCGGCCGTCATCAGGTCGTAGCGCAGGCTCGACGACACGTGCAGCACGTCCTCGGGCTTGCAGCCGAGCTTGCCGAACATGTATTCGAAGCCCTGCATGCGCGGCTTGTACGACTGCGCCTGCTGCGCGGTGAACACCGCATGGAACGGCGCGCCGAGCTTGTCGACGTTGCTCATGATCTGCTCGTCCATGGCGTTCGACAGGATCACGAGCTTGTACTTCTGCGCGAGCCGCGACAGGCCGGCCGGCACGTCCGGATGCGGGCCCCACGTCGGCACCGCATGATAGAAGCGCTCGGCCTCGGCTTCGTCGAACGGCGTGCCGATGCGCGCGCAGGTGCGCCGGATCGCGTTGACGACGACGTCGCGGTACGGCTTCCACGCCCCGAGCACCTCGTCGAGCCGATAGGCGGCGAACGCGCGCACGAAATCCTCCATCGCGACCGGCGACAGCCGGTCCGCGTAGATCTCGCGCGCCAGGTCCGCCATCTGGAAGCGGGTCAGCGTGCCGTAGCAGTCGAACGTGATGAACTTCGGTTCAAATTGGATCATGGTGAGGTCCTGTCGGTATGAAACCCCGGCAGGGCCGGGGACGGGCTGGGTTCAACGCAATTGAATCAGGGCAAAAAATCCGTCGCGCATCGTTCGACGCCGGTCGAAACGCAGATTCGCCGCGTGTTGCGGGCCGCGGGCAGCACGATCTGCGGCACGGTCGCGCGCGGCGCCGCGGGCCACCCCGGCAGGCTTCGCGCGACCGCGGCGCGCCAACCGCCCGGCGGGCCCGGCGCGGCTCGCCCGGGCGGCGCCGCTGCAGTTCCATCGTAGTGTCATTCCCACAGCAGAAGCTGTCGGATTGGCGTGCCGCGCCGGCACGAAGCGCGCGTTCGCGCGCGCCGATCGCGCCGGTTTGCGTCGATCTCGCCCGGCCGCCCGCCGTCGCCGGAAAACAGGCGAATCGTCCTATCCGCGCCGCGATGTCGCTGGCAGAGTCGATATGTCATTCCTACCCATCCGGAGTCCGGCGTGTCCGATCTCAACCCTTCCAGCACGCTCATCTATCGTCCGTTTACCGACACCGACCTGCCCGCCGCGCATCGTCTGTCGGAAGCGGTCAAGTGGCCGCACCGTCTCGACGACTGGCGCTTCGCGCTCCAGCTCGGCCACGGCTTCGTCGCCGAAGACGAAGGCGGCATCGTCGGCACCGCGCTCGGCTGGCGATTCGGCGACGCGCACGCATCGCTCGGCATGGTGATCGTGTCGCCCGAGCGCCAGAGCCGCGGCATCGGCCGAGAACTGCTCGCGCGCGTCGTCGACAGCCTCGGCGCACGCACGATCTTCCTGCATGCGACGCCGTCCGGCGAACCGCTCTACGTGAAATTCGGCTTCGAGGCGATCGGCACGATCGACCAGCACCAGGGCGCCGCGTTCCAGCCGCCGCTGATCTCGCTGCCGCCGGGCGAGCGCCTGCGCCCGCTCGGCACCAACGACGGCCCGCGCCTCGCGGCGCTCGCCTCGCGCGCGGCAGGCTATCCGCGCGACGCGGTGATCGATGCGCTGCTCGGCGTCGCGAACGGGATCGCGCTCGATCGCGACGGCGAACTGCTCGGCTTCGCGCTGTTCCGCCGCTTCGGCCGCGGCCATGTGATCGGCCCGGTGGTCGCGCCCGACGCGCTGCGCGCGCAGGCGCTGATCAGCCACTGGCTCGCGCTGCACGAAGGGATGTTCGTGCGGCTCGACGTGCCGGGCGACAGCGGGCTGTCGGACTGGCTGCAGGGGCTCGGGCTGCCGCGCGTCGACACGGTCGTCGCGATGGCGCGCGGCGCGGCGCCCGCGCGCGACCCGGCGCTGCGCACGTTCGCGATCGTGAACCAGGCGCTCGGCTGAGCGGCACGCGCGATGAGCTTTCTCTACAAGGCCGACCCGGTGCGCGGCGCGCAATGGGCGCAGCGCTTCGCGCAACAGGCGCCCGACCTCCCGTTCCGGATCTGGCCGGACCTCGGCGACCCTGAAACCGTCCGCTATCTCGCCGCCTGGCAGCCGCCCGACGATCCGGCCGCGCTGCTGCCGAATCTCGAGGTCGTGTTCTCCGTCGGCGCCGGCATCGACCAGTTCGACCTGTCGCGCGTGCCCGCGCGCATCCCGGTCGTGCGGATGATCGAGCCGGGCATCGTCGAAGGGATGGTCGAGTACGTAACGCAGGCGGTGCTGACGATCCACCGCGACCTGTTCGACTACGCGGCGCAGCAGCGCGCGCAGGTGTGGCGCGAGCGGCCGGTGCGCGCGGCCGCGTCGCGGCGCGTCGGCGTGCTCGGGCTCGGCACGCTCGGCCAGGCCGTGCTCGACACGCTGCGGCGCTTCGGCTTCCCGTGCGCCGGCTGGAGCCGCACGCCGCGCACGCTCGACGGCATCGACTGCTACGCGGGCGACGCGGCACTCGACGCGTTCCTCGCCCGCACCGACATCCTGATCTGCCTGCTCCCGCTCACCGACGGCACGCGCGAGCTGCTCGGCGCACGCGTGTTCGACGCGCTGCCGGCCGGCGCGTCGCTCGTGCAGGTCGGGCGCGGCCCGCAGCTCGACGAGGCCGCGTTGCTCGCGGCGCTCGCGAGCGGCCGGCTCGACAGCGCGATCCTCGACGTGACGGACCCCGAGCCGTTGCCGGCCGGCCACCCGTTCTGGACGCACGCGCGTATCCGGATCACGCCGCACATCGCGAGCGCGACGCGGCCCGATACCGCGGTCGACGCCGTGCTCGCGAACCTCGCGCGCCACCGCGCGGGCCAGCCGATGATCGGCGTCGTCGATCGCGCGCGCGGCTACTGACGCGCGCGCCCGGCCCGGCGGGGCGCGCAGCAGAAAATGCCGAAGCGTCCCGTGCAAACACCGTTTTCATACGTTTCAGGGCGCAAATTGAAGACACGTGCGGATTTCTCGCCCGGTAGCATGAACTCACGCTGACACCCGACGAGAGTCCCTCCCCGCCATGAACCAAGCCGCGCTGATCGAAGCCGATCGTCAACACCTGATCCACCCCGTCGTCAACTACCGCGTGCACGAGGCGCGCGGCGTCACCGTGCTCGACTCCGCGAGCGGCGTGTTCCTGCGCGACGCCGACGGCCATACGCTGCTCGATGCGTTCTCGGGCCTGTGGTGCGTGAACGTCGGCTACGGCCGCGACAGCATCGTGAAGGCCGCCGCCGACCAGATGGCGAAGCTGCCCTACGCGACCGGCTATTTCCATTTCGGCTCGCAACCGGCGATCGAGCTTGCCGAGCGGCTCGCCGCGCTCGCGCCGCCTTCGCTGAACCGCGTGTACTTCACGCTCGGCGGCTCGGACGCGGTCGACTCCGCGGTGCGCTTCATCACGCACTATTTCAACGCGACCGGCCGCCCGTCGAAGAAGCACATGATCGCGCTCGAACGCGGCTATCACGGCTCGTCGTCGATCGGCGCCGGCCTGACCGCGCTGCCGGCGTTCCACCGTCATTTCGACCTGCCGCGCGCGGACCAACACCACATCCCGTCGCCCTACCCGTACCGCCATCCGCTCGGCGACGATCCGCAGGCGCTGATCGCCGCGTCGGTCGCCGCGCTGGAAGCGAAAGTCGCCGAACTCGGCGCGGACAACGTCGCCGCGTTCTTCTGCGAACCGGTGCAGGGTTCCGGCGGCGTGATCGTGCCGCCGGCCGGCTGGCTGAAGGCAATGCGCGACGCGTGCCGGCGCCTCGGCATCCTGTTCGTCGCCGACGAGGTGATCACCGGCTTCGGCCGCACGGGCCCGCTGTTCGCGTGCGAGACCGAACAGGTCGACCCGGACCTGATGACCGTCGCGAAGGGCCTGACCGCCGGCTACGCGCCGATGGGCGCGGTGCTGATGTCCGACGAAATCTACGAAGGCATCGCGGGCAGCCGCGCGGAGTCGGCCGCGGTCGGTCACGGGCATACGTATTCCGCGCATCCGGTCAGCGCGGCGATCGGCCTCGAGGTGCTGAAGCTCTATCACGAAGGCGGGCTGCTCGCGAACGGCCAGGCGCTGGCGCCGCGCTTCGCGGCGGGGCTCGATGCGCTGCGCGCGCATCCGCTCGTCGGCGACGCGCGTTCGGCCGGCCTGCTCGGCGCGCTCGAGCTGGTGGCCGACAAGGCGCACAAGACGCGCTTCGACCCGGCGCTGAACGTGCCGGACAAGATCGCGGCGGCCGCGTACGCGAACGGCGTGGTGTTTCGCGCGTTCGGCGACGGCGTGCTCGGTTTCGCGCCGGCGCTGAGCTTCACCGCGGGCGAGTTCGACCTGATGTTCGAACGCGTGCGCAAGACGCTCGACGACGTGCTGGCCGACCCGGGCGTGCAGCGCGCGCTCGACGTCGCGCACGCGCAGCCGGCCTGACGGGCCGAGGGAAAGCCGGGCTTGTGGCGGCCATCGTTCGACTCTAAAGTAACCGGACATTCCATTTTTTCCCCTCTCACGTAACCATGACGGACAGCAAGCTGGATCGCATCGACCTGCGCATCCTCTCCCAGTTGCAGAAGCGCGGCCGCATGACCAACGTCGAGCTGGCCGATGCGGTCGGGCTGTCGCCGAGCCCGTGCCTGATCCGCGTGAAGCGGCTCGAGAAGGCCGGCTACATCGGCGGCTACGGCGCGCACATCCAGCTCGAGAAGCTCGGCGACGTGCAGGTCGTGTTCACCGAGGTCACGCTGGCCGACCACCGGCGCGAGGACTTCGACCGCTTCGTCGCGGCGATCCGCAACGTCGACGAGATCGTCGAATGCCACCTCGCGAGCGGCGGCTACGACTATCTGCTGAAGTTCATCACGCGCAGCGTGAGCCATTACCAGACGATCGTCGAAGGGCTGCTCGAGCAGAACATCGGCATCGAGAAGTATTTCAGTTACGTGATCATCAAGTCGCCGTTCGTCAAACGGCACTACCCGCTCGAATCGCTGTTCGGCGAACGGCACTGACCGCGGCACGCGGCACCCTTGAACGCGGCAGCCCGCTGTCCGCGCGGGGTCGTCGCGCGCCGGCGTCGCCGCCGAACCGCCTCACCCAAGGACCTGTCATGCCGCTTACGCTGTCCCGCACCGAACTCGTTCGCACCGCCAACCTGATCGACGGCGCCTGGCGCGACGCGCTCGACGGTCGTCGCTTCGACGTCACCGATCCGGCGACGCTCGACCTCGTTGCCCACGCACCCGACAGCGGCGCCGCCGACGCGCGCGCCGCGACCGACGCGGCCGCACGCGCGCTGCCCGGCTGGCGCGCGACGCCCGCGCGCGAACGCGCCGCGATCCTGCGTGCGTGGCACGCGGCGATCGTCGCGCACACCGACGATCTCGCGAAGCTGATGTCGCGCGAACAGGGCAAGCCGCTCGCCGAAGCGCGCGGCGAAGTCGCCTATGGCGCGTCGTACGTGCAGTGGTTCGCCGAGGAAGCGACGCGCACGTATGGCGACCTGATTCCGCAGCAGCAGCGCGGCAAGCGGTTGAGTGCGGTGAAGGAGCCGATCGGCATCGTCGCCGCGATCACGCCGTGGAATTTCCCGCTCGCGATGATCGCGCGCAAGATCGCGCCCGCGCTCGCGGCCGGCTGCACGGTCGTCGCGAAGCCGGCGGAGGACACGCCGCTCACCGCGCTCGCGCTGGCCTTCCTCGCGCAGGAAGCCGGCGTGCCGCCCGGCGTGCTGAACCTGATCGCCGCGTCGCGAGAACGCGGCATCGACGCGGTGGCCGACTGGCTCGCCGACGGCCGCGTGCGCAAGATCACGTTCACCGGCTCGACGCCCGTCGGCAAGCTGCTCGCGCGCGAGTCGGCCGCGACGCTGAAGAAGCTGTCGCTGGAGCTCGGCGGCAATGCGCCGTTCATCGTGTTCGACGATGCCGAGCTCGACGCCGCGGTCGACGGGCTGATGGCCGCCAAGTTCCGCAACGGCGGCCAGACCTGCGTGTCGCCGAACCGCGTGTACGTGCAGGCCGGCGCCTACGAGGCCTTCGCCGCGAAGCTCGCCGCGCGCGTTGCCGCGCTGAAGGTTGCGCCTGCAACCGACCCGGCCGCACAGATCGGCCCGATGATCAACGCGCGCGCGGTCGACAAGATCGCGCGCCATGTCGGCGACGCGATCGAGCGCGGCGCGCGCGTGCTGACGGGCGGCACGCGCCTGACCGAACTCGGGCCGCACTACTACGCGCCGACGGTGCTCGCCGACGCCACCGCCGACATGCAGCTGACCTGCGAGGAAACCTTCGGCCCGGTCGCCGCGCTGTTCCGGTTCGATACCGAGGACGAGGCCGTCGATGCCGCGAACGACACGCCGTTCGGGCTTGCCGCGTATTTCTACACGCAGGACGTGCGGCGCATCGCGCGCGTGTCGGCGCGGCTCGAAACCGGCATCGTCGGGATCAACGAAGGCGCGCTCGCGAGCGAGGCCGCACCGTTCGGCGGCGTGAAGGAATCGGGCTACGGCCGCGAAGGTTCGCGCTACGGCCTCGACGACTACCTGTCGATCAAGTACCTGTGCCAGGGCGGGCTCGACTGATCCCGCGCCGGCGCGTGCAGCCGCCCGGCGTCGCCGCGGCTGCATGCCCGTTGCGCGGTGCGCCGCTGCCGCACACGTTTGCGGCGCCGGGTGCGGCGATCGCGGCGCGAATCGGCCTCGATTTCCGGGCATACTTGCCGTTAACCCGGATTTGACCCGCGCCGCTGCAGATGCAGCGAGCTTCCCGCACGAGCGCCAGCCATGCCTGCACCCACTTCGATCGAGAAAATTGCCGACTGGGCCGGCCGCAATTACTTGATCGTCGGCGTGCTGGGCACGCTGATGTCGCTGGCGGCGCTCGGCATCAGCGCGGCCACGCTGTGGGCCGCACGCAGCGAAGTGGTCGAACATGCGCACGAGACGTCGCGCAACGTCGCCGCCGTCCTGGTCAGCGAGATCGGGCGCACCGTCGAAACGTCCAACAATGCGCTCGTCGCACTCGCCGCCAACCTCCGCAACCCCGCGGTCGCGCGCATCGACACCGGGCTGCGTCACGACGTGCTGTTCGAGCGCACGACCGCGCAATACATGACCGGCATGGGCGTGACGAACCGCGACGGCCGGCAGATCGACGGATGCTGCGGCCCGCACCACAACTGGGATTTCAGCGATCGCGACTACTTCAAGGTCCATCGCGATGCGCACAACGTCGGCCTCTACGTGTCCGAGGCGTATAGCGCGCGTTCGCGCGGCGGCACGAGATCCATCGCGCTGTCGCGGCGCATCGAACGGCCGGATCACTCGTTCGACGGAATCGTGGTGGTCGCGATCGACCTCGCCTACTTCGATCACCTGCTGTCGCGCCTGAACGTCGGACCGCACGGCGTCAGCGCGATCCTGCGCGCGGACGGCACGATCCTCGCGAGAAACCCGCCGTTGAGCGATCAGCAGATCAGCCGGCTGCGCCGCACGAAGTCGTTCGTGCAGATGCTGAGCCGCGACTCGGGCTTCTATGCGGCGCGCTCGAGCATCGACGGCGTCGCGCGGCTCTATACGTACCAGCACGTGCCCGGCACGCCGTTGATCGCGGTCGTGGCCCCGGCCGAGGGCGACGTGCTGGCCGGCATCACGCGCCTGACGTGGACGGTCGGCGTGTCGGCGTCCGTCATCGGCGCGCTGTTCTGCGCGGTGGTGTGGCTGCTCGCGTTCGCGCTGCGCGACAACCTGCGCAAGCAGACGCTGCTCACCGACCAGACGCGCACCGATCCGCTGACGGGCCTGCACAACCGGCGCGCGCTCGATGCGGCGCTCGCCGACGAATGGGAGCGGCTGCAGCGCGGCAGCGGCGGCAGCCTGTCGGTGCTGTTCATCGACGCCGACCACTTCAAGCAATACAACGACCGCTACGGCCATGCGCAAGGCGACACGGCGCTGCGCTTTCTCGCCGAATGCATCCGCGCGAACGTGCGGCGGCGCGGCGACATCGCTGCACGCTACGGCGGCGAGGAATTCGTCGCGGTGCTGCCCGATACGGACGAAAGCGGCGCCGCGGAAGTCGCGGAAGCGATCCGGTGCGCCGTCGAACACAGCCGGCTCGACGGCTTCGATGCAACGATTCCGCCGTTCACGGTCAGCATCGGCTGCGCGACCGGCCATCGCGCGCACCCGCGGACCGTGCATGCGCTGTCGCATCAGGCGGACCTCGCGCTCTATGCGGCCAAGCGGCACGGCAGAAACCGCGTGTGCCGCGCCGACGCGGATTCGGCCGCCGAGGCGGCGTGATCGCGCCGGTTATCGTCGTCGTTCCGGGGAACACCAGTCCGGCCGGACGCACGCATGGCCGGCGCGTTGCGATGCGCCGCCGATGGCCCGCTCGCCTCGTCCATCACGTTCAGTATCACGAATTCACCAAATAGTGAGCATTCGCGCGCTTCGACCGCGCCCCGCAACAAATCCTTAACGGCTGCGTCACGATCGCCCACGACAATCCGCCATCTTCAACACACCGGATGGAGTTTTGCATGTTTGCGTCACGAAGCCGTTTCCCGCTGCACGTCGCAGCGCTGTCGAGTGCGATCGTTCTCGCCGCGTGCGGCGGCGGCGACGATGTCGCGTCGACCACCCCGACCAGCGCGGCCATGCCGGCGCCGCCGGCCGACCCCGGCTTCGTCGACAGCGCGCCCGTGCCGAGCGTGCCGGCCTTCGTCGACAACATCGCGACCAACCAGCGCGGCGACGCGCGCTATGCGACGCTGTCGACCAACGCCGCGGTACGCGTGGTGAGCCGCTTCCTCGACCTGTGGCAGCCGTCGACGATGCTCGTCGACGCGGGCGTGACCGCGGCCGCGAACGGCGCGTTTCCGGCGATCTCGCCGTCGACCTGCTCGGGCCTGCCCGGCAGCGGCGCGCCGTGCGGCACGATCCTGAACGACACGGTGCTCGCGGCCAATGTTCAATACGTGGTCAACGCAACGACCGCGCGCACGCAACAGCAGGCCGATGCCGCCTACTTCGACGACCGGCGCGGCAAGGGCTACAGCGTGACCGACGGCATGGGCCCGCTCACCGACGCGTGGCGCACGGCCGCACAGCAGACGACCAGCATCACCAGCGTGCCCGCCGACGCCACCACGGTGCTGTACAACGACAGCGGCAACAACGTCGGCGTCGGCAGCAGCGCCAACGCGAACTTCGGGAAAGTCGTCGACCTGCTCAACGAAATGGGCAACAACGCGTCGACCGAACCGTCGAAGCGCTTCTACAAGTACGCACGGCCGTACCGCTGGAGCGCGAGCGTGGTCGTCGCGCCGACGCTCGTGCCGGCGGAAAGCACGACGCCCGCGACCGACGGCGGCTTCATCAGCGGCCACACGGCCGAAGCGATGCGCGACGCGATGACGATGGCGTGGCTCGTGCCGGAGCGCTTCCAGGAGATGGTCAGCCGCGGCCTCGAACTGGGCGAGAACCGGATCCTCGCCGGCATGCACTCGCCGCTCGACGTGATCGGCGGCCGCATGCTCGCGCTGGCCATCAGCGCGGCGAACCTCACCGCGTACGCGAGCGACGCGCAGGCCGCGTACGGTCAGGCTCACCAGGCGCTTCAGCAACTCACGGGGACGACCGGCGCGACCTTCGCCGCGTTCGCGCATTCGGGCACGACGGCCACCGACCGCTTCGCCGATTACGCGACCAACAAGGCCGCTTTCACGCGCCGCATGACGTTCGGCTTCGGCGCGATCGAATCGACCGATGCACCGGCCGTCGTGCCGAAGGGCGCGGAGGTTCTGCTGCAGACGCGCTTTCCCTACCTGAGCGCCGACCAGCGGCGCGTCGTGCTGAAGACCACCGAAGTGCAGTCCGGCTATCCGGTGATGGACGATGCGGAAGGCTGGGGCCGCCTGAACCTGTTCGCCGCGGGCGACGGCTACGGCGCGTTCAACGGCAACGTGATCGTGTCGATGGATGCGTCGCAGGGCGGGCTCAATGCGGCCGACCAGTGGCGCAACGACATCGCGGGCGCGGGCAAGCTGACGCTGCAAGGCACCGGCACGCTGACGCTGGCGGGCGACAACCGCTATACGGGCGGCACGCAGGTCAGCGGCGGCACGCTCGCCGCGGCATCGGCAAGCGCGTTCGGCACCGGCGACGTGTACGTCGGCGCCGGCGGCAGCGTGAAGATCGCGGCAAGCGCACCCGTCACGATCGCGACGCGCTACACCCAGCTCGACAACACGACGCTCGAACTCGACATCGACGGCAACGGCGGCGGACGCCTGCGCGTGGGCGGCCCGCTCACCATCGCCGGCGGCACGCTGCACGTGAAGTTCGTGAACGGCTATGCGCCGAAGGCCGGCGACACGATCGCGCTGATCGACGGCGCGGCGGCTTCCGCGAAGTTCTCGACGGTGACGGTCGACGGGTTCAAGGCGACGCCGGTTTATACGGCGACGGGGGTGTCGGTCAGGTTGTCGGCATCGTAACCGGCATGGGCCATCGATCCTTGCGACGGCGCCGCCCGTGGGCGGCGTCGGCGGGTACCGCTTCGTCGCGATGACCGGGAACAACGGCAGCGTCCGCGATACGGTGCCGGGCAAACGCGATCCGTTCGCACCGTCGTTCACGTCGGACATCGGTGCGGACGCGACGCTTCATTACCCATTCGAGCGCGCGCGCTGAACGACCTGTTCGATCGCGCCATATCCGTCAGCTCCTGCGACGGCCCGTGGGTCACGCCGGGCGCACCGCGTAGCCTGTTTGCGTCGATCGCCTACGCGTTCCAGTTCGATTCGGTTTCCCGTCGGCGGCCAACCGCCGTTCTGCTTCGAAGGTCTCGTTTCTCGGTCGTCTGGGTCCGAGTGCATGTGTCCACGCGGACACTCAGCATGAGCTTTCGCACAGATAATGACAAATTTCACATACTTTTCGCGCAGCAGATTCGCTAGGATCATTTCCCTGCTTTTCCGATTCATATTTTCTCGCAAGGAATGGCGAAAAATGAAGAAACCTGTCCGACGCGCAATCATCGCATTTGCGCTTTTGATAAATGCGCAGCTTTCGAACGCGCAAGCCATTGCGGTTGACACGCCGCAATCCAATGGCGCTCTGCCCGTGACGCTACCTCAACCGGATTACGCTTCGCAGCGCGTGAAAGTCGGTTTGTCGAGCGCAGAAACGACGCTCGTCCTTCCGTGGTTCGTGGAGGAACTGATCGCGACAATCGACACCTGCTATTCGCTGAATGAAGCAGCCAGTGATTATGCAGGGCGTTTAAAGCGCGGTCTTTGATCAATAGTCCGTTATCAAGCCAAGGAACAGGTCGACGGTAGCCGGACGCCAGAACGCCCGCTGCGCCGCATCGGGCATTTTCTGTTTCAGTGCGTACGACGGACATCCGTCATATTTTGAATTGCCGACGGAGCCTATAAGCCATTAACCGTCGGCACGCTTGCCCGGCGTTGATGCCGGCACCTTTTCATCAGGAGGTAGCGCATGAACCGCATACCGGACGAATCGACCGCGTTCCGGATCGGTGCTCGCCGCGTTCGAACGATGCAGCTGGACGGCGGCATCCTGGCCGCACAGGTGGGTAGCGAACCGCCCGCGGTCATCGTACTGAACGGCGGACAAGCCTTCGTCTCGAAGACGACTTCGCGCCGGCTGCGGCGCGACCTGCTCCGCGTCGCCGGCATCTTGCCGCCCGACACGCCATTCGTCCTGCTCGGGTATCCTGACAAGCCCGGTGCGCAATACCGGATCGCCGACATCGTCGAGCATCTCGCGCGCGGCATCGCCGCGCATTGGCAGTGCACGACGCTCATCGGCATCTCGTTCGGCGGCGTCGTGGCGGCGCGCCTCGCGGCCGCCCACCCGGAACGCGTCTCGCGACTCGGGCTGGTTTCGAGCGCGCATCGCCTCGCCCCGAACGGCTGCCGGCTCATCGAGCAGCAAATCGTGCATACGACCCGCTCCGATTTCGTCCGCCTGCTCGAAACGATGTCCGGATGCTTCCGCGCCAGCTGGCGCAACATGCTCCTGCGCGCGGCGCTGTTCAGTCGACGCCGCCACGTCGCGTCATCGGTCAACGAACGACACGTCATTGTCCGCACCCTGCGCGCCTTGCGTGACGATGCGCGCGACGATTCGCCGTGGCCGCGGCGGATCCGCGCGGATACGTTGATCGTCGGCGGCGCCGACGACCCGATCTTCGCCGACGCGGCGCTCGAAACTTCCGCGTGGGTGCCGTCGGTGACCCATCATGCGCTGCCAGGCGAAGGGCACATGGTGATGATCGAGCGCCGGAAGCAGGTTGCGCGACTCGTTCGGAACTGGCTCGCCGCGCGATCCTGATGTTCGTGTCCGACGTAGACGGCTGCGCACGATCGATCCGGTGAGATCCGGGACGCTGTGCCACTGCCCCGTGGACAGGCGTGTGCGCAAATTGCCGTTGGCCCCTCACCGGATTTTCAAAAAAGGCGCCTCGGACTTCCCGTTTCGTCGCCTTCCATGTCCGCCGCGCGGGCCAGAACGACGTCGAGGATCGCATGCATGAGCGCCGAATCCGGCTGGCGCCGGCCGACGTCGCGGCAACGTCATCACGCGACGCGACCGCTGCGCAGGCAGCCTCGCCCGCGGCCCGGGCACGACGCGGCCGCACCGGGTACGAAATATGCGCACATCCCGGATTGCCGGTTGCCCGGCAAATGTTGCAACGCAGGCAACCGGCGTCATGACCCACAATTACAGGAGAAAAGTGATGACCCTGCTTATCTACCTGCTCGGATGGATCGTTTTCATCGCCGGCGTGGCATGGGGCCTGATGACGCTGCATGTGTCGCAGCACATCATCGAGATCGTCGCCGTCATTCTGTTCGGCATCGCGGTGATCACGGGCGCGACGCGCGCGCGCCATCGCGACCGCACGTAGTCGCGGAACGGGCGCCGGATTTCGCTGCATTCAGGCGTCGCGCAGGTCAACGGCCCGTCGCCGGACGCCCGCGCGGGTTATCCGTACTACCCGAGGCGGCGCGTCGTGCCGGCGCCGCCGCGGGCGTGCGTCGATTTCATCGAGGCGCAGGCGCGGTAGAACGCCGCCTCAGCGCCGGTTCGAGCGCGACACCACGTCGATCCACACGGCCAGCACCAGCACCGCGCCCTTGACGATCATCTGCCAGTACGCGTCGACGTCGAGCATCGACATCCCGTTGTCGAGGCTCGCCATCACGAGCGCGCCGATCAGCGCGCCGTAGACGGTGCCCGACCCGCCGCGCATCGACGTGCCGCCGATGAAGCATGCGGCGATCGCGTCGAGCTCGCCCATCGTGCCGGCCGACGGCGAGCCGGCCGCGAGCCGCGCGGTGTTGACGATGCCCGCGAACGCGCACATCAGCCCCATCAGCGCGAAGATCGCGAGCTTCACGCGATCGGTGTCGACGCCCGACAGCCGCGTCGCCTCCAGGTTCGAACCCACTGCATAGATGCGCCGGCCGAACACGGTCTGCGTCGCGATCCACGAGAACGCGCCGAGCAGCGCGAGCAGCAGCAGCACCGGCACCGGGATGCCGCCGTAGCGGTCGAGCGTCGCGACGAACGCGAACAGCACGGCCCCGGCGCCGACGACCTTCGCGACGTCCTGCCACAGCGGCGCGACGGCGAGCCGGTAGCGGTGCCGCGTGGCGCGCTGCCGCAGCACCAGCAGCGCGACGAGCGCGAACAGCAGCACCGCGAGGCCGTCGCCGGCCGCGCGCGGCAGATAGCCCTGGCCGATGAACACGAAGCCGTCGGACACCGGCGCGATCGTCGAGCCGCCCATCACGCCGAGCAGGATCCCGCGGAACGCGAGCATCCCGCCCAGCCCGACGATGAACGACGGCACGCGCCGGTAGGTCGACCACCAGCCGTTGAACAGCCCGACCAGCACGCCGAGCGCGAGCACCGCCGGCACCGTCACGGCGACCGGCCAGTGCCGATTGACGTCGAGGATCGCCGCGACACCGCCGAGCAGCCCGAGCAGCGAGCCGACCGACAGGTCGATCTCGCCCGCGATGATCACGAACACCATGCCGCACGCGAGCATCCCGGTGATCGACATCTGCCGCAGCAGGTTCGACACGTTGCGCGGCGTGACGAACGCGCCGTCGGTCAGCACCGAGAAGAACACCCAGATCGCCGCGACCGCGAACAGCAGCGCGAGGACCTTGTAGCGCACGAACACCTGGCGCAGCGGATGGCCGTGCGTGCGACGCGCGTCGGCGCCCGGCGGCACGGCGGGGGAAGAAGAAAGTTCGGTATTCATGACGCACTCGCTGCAATGGGTTCGGACGGCTGCCGCGCGGGCTTCAGCGCGGCGCCGAGGATCTGTTCCTGCGTGAGACCGTCGTTGACGAAATCGCCGCGCAGCTCGCCTTCGCCGATCACCAGCACACGATCGGCGAGCCCGAGTACTTCCGGCAGCTCCGACGACACGACGATCAGCGCGACGCCGCGTTTCGCGAGCGCGAAGATCAGCCGGTAGATCTCGGCCTTCGCGCCGACGTCGACGCCGCGCGTCGGTTCGTCGAGGATCAGCACCTGCGGGTCGGCCAGCAGCATCCGCGCGAGCACGGCCTTCTGCTGGTTGCCGCCGGACAGGCTCGCGATCGGCAGGAACGGGTGTGCCGCGCGCACCGACAGCCGCTGCATCTCGGTGCGGATCGCATCGAGCTCGGCGGCCGCGTCGATCCGCCCGCGCGCGGCGAAACGGCGCAGCACCGACAGCGTGATGTTGTGGCCGACACCGAGTTGCGGCACGATCCCGTGGCGCTTGCGATCCTCCGGCACCATCGCGATGCCCGCGCGGATCGCATCGGCCGGCGAGCGGATCGCGAGCGGCTGGCCGTTCATCCGCACGGTCGCCGTGCTCGCCCCCGGATACGCGCCGAAGATCGCCTGCATCAACTCGGTGCGACCCGCGCCGACGAGCCCGGCGACGCCGAGGATCTCGCCGCGCCGCACGCTGAACGACACGTCGTCCACGCGCTTGCGGCGCGGGTTCGCCACGTCGTGACAGGTCACGTTGCGTGCCTCCAGCACGACGTCGCCGATCTCGTGCGGCTCGCGCGGATACAGGTTGCGGATCTCGCGGCCTACCATCATCGCGATGATCCGGTCGGTGGTCAGCGCACGCATCGGCTCGGTCGCGACATGGCGGCCGTCGCGGATCACGGTCACCGTGTCGCACACTGCGTCGACTTCGTCGAGCTTGTGCGAGATGTATACGCACGCGACGCCGCGGCGCTTCAGGTCGCGCACGATGTCGAGCAGGATGCGCGTCTCGGCGGCACTCAGCGACGACGACGGCTCGTCGAGGATCAGCAGCTTCGCGCGCTTGTTCAGCGCCTTCGCGATCTCGATCAGCTGCTGATGGCCGCCGCCGTAGTTCATCACCGGCTGCGCGACGTTGATCGCGTCGATCCGCAGTTCGCGCAGCAGCGCTTCCGAACGCCGCACCATCTCCGCATAGTGCATGCGCCCGCCGGGCAGCGTGATCTCGTTGCCGAGGAAGATGTTCTCGGCGACCGACAGCTCGGGCACCAGCATCAGTTCCTGGTGGATGATCACGATGCCCGCGCGTTCGGTGTCACGCACGCCGGACGCAACGAGCGGCGCGCCTTCCCAGCGGATCTCGCCGTCCCACGTGCCGTGCGGGTAGACGCCCGACAGCACTTTCATCAGCGTCGACTTGCCGGCGCCGTTCTCGCCGCACAGGCCAACGCACTCGCCGGGGCGCACGGTCAGGTCGATGCCGTCGAGCGCCTTCACGCCGTCGAATGCCTTGACGATGCCGCGCATCGTCAGCAAGGGTTCGGTCATACGTTCATTGCCTCGCAGTGCGCACGCGGCCGGACCATGTGCGGCCGCACCTCGCCGGCCGCGTGCATCATGCCCATCGAGCGGTTACTGGCTCGCGAGCTGGGCCTGGGTGTAGAAGCCGTCCTTCACGACGACGTCGACGTTGCGCCTGGTCAGGAGCGTCGGCTGCAGCAGCACCGTGTCGACCTTCATCTTGCCGTTGTCGTATTGCGCGTTGAACGCGGGCTTCGTACCCTTCGCGAGATCGACCGCGAGCTTCGCGGCTTCGCTCGCGATCAGCTTCAGCGGCTTGTAGACGGTCATCGTCTGCGTGCCGGCGATCACGCGCTTGACGGCCGCGAGGTCCGCATCCTGCCCGGACACGGGCACCTTGCCGGCCAGATGCTGCGCGGCGAGCGCCTGGATCGCGCCACCCGCGGTGCCGTCGTTCGACGCGACGATCGCATCGATCTTGTTGTTGTTCGCGGTCAGCGCATCCTCGACGATCCGCAGCGCGGTCGATGCGCTCCACTCCGGCACCCACTGCTGGCCGACGACCTTGATGTCGCCGCGGTCGATCGCCGGCTTCAGCACCTTCAGCTGGCCCTCACGCAGCATCTTCGCGTTGTTGTCGGTCGGCGCGCCGCCGAGCAGGAAATAATTGCCCTTCGGCTTCGCGTCGAACACGCCCTGCGCCTGCAGTTCGCCGACCTTCTGGTTGTCGAACGAGATGTACGCGTCGACGTCCGCGTCGAGGATCAGGCGGTCGTACGACACGACCTTGATGCCGGCCTTGCGCGCTTCGGCGACGACGTTGCCGAGCGTCTTCGAATTGAACGGCACGATCACGATCACGTCGACGCCGCGCGAGATCAGGTTCTCGATCTGCGAGATCTGCCGCGCCTCGCTCGCGTCGGCCGACTGTACGGATACCTTGGCGCCGAGCTTCGTCGCGGCCGCGACGAAATAGTCGCGATCGCGCGACCAGCGCTCGACGCGCAGGTCGTCGATGCAGAAGCCGATCTCGGGCTTGTCCTTGCTCGCATGCGCGAGCGGCGCGCCCAGCGCGAACATCGCCAGCGCAGCGGCGCCGGCAAGCGAACTCAATACGGTACGACGCGTCACGGATTTCATTGTCTCCACTCCTTGTTATCGAACTTGTCGAACAACCTCACGAACATCGGGCCGGCGCAGCCATGCGCCGCCCGCATCGAGTCCTCGCAACGCGCGGCATCGTGCGATGCGAACCGCGCTCGCCATCCGCGCGTCACGCACCCGTCGCGAACACCGGTTCGAGCGCGCGATAAAGCCCACGAAACGTCGGCCGCCGCATGTCGCGATACCACGCGTGCCGCGCGAGATCGGGCTCGCGCACCGCGACGACCGGCGGTTGCGGGCACACGTCGCCGAGCGGCGTATCCGGTTCGAGCGCGAGGCGAGCAAGGCGCGCGGCACCGAGCGCCGGACCGACCTCGCCACCCGCGCGCAGCGTCAGCGCCCGTCCGCTCAGGTCGGCGAGCATCTGCGTCCAGTAAGCACTGCGCGAGCCGCCGCCGATCACCGTGATGCCGGCGGGCTCGAGCCCGGCCGCATGCAGCGCGTCGATGCCGTCGAGCAGCGCGAAGCCGACGCCTTCGAGCGTCGCGTTCGCGAGATCCGCGCGCCGTGTATCGGGTGTCAGCCCGTAAAAGACGCCCTTCGCATTCACGTCGTTGTGCGGCGTGCGCTCGCCGCTCAGGTAAGGCAGGAACCACGGGCGGCTCGCGCGCGCGTTCGCCTCGGCATCGGCGAGCAGCGCCGCGACGCCGTCGTAACCGGTCAGTTGCGCGGTGAAGTCGATGCAGCCGGCCGCGTTCAGCATCACCGACATCAGGTGCCACGTATCGGGCAGCGCATGACAGAAGCTGTGCACCGCCGATTCGGGGTTGGCGCGAAACCCGTCCGACACCGCGAAATACACGCCCGACGTGCCGAGCGACAGCAGTGCATCGCCGGGCCGCACGATCCCCACGCCGACCGCGCCGGCCGCGTTGTCGCCGCCGCCGGCCACCACCGGGATCTCGCGCAGCCCGAGTGCGCGCGCGACGGCCGGCAGCAGCGTGCCCGTCACGCGGTTGCCCTCGAACACCGCCGGCATCTGCGCACGCGACAGCCCGCACGCGCCGAGCAGCGTGTCGTCGTAGTCGCGCTTCGCGACGTCGAGCCACAGCGTGCCGGCGGCATCCGACGGATCGGTTGCGAACGCACCGGTCAGCCGGTAGCGCAGATAATCCTTCGGCAGCAGCACGTGCGCGATGCGTGCGAACACATCGGGCTCGTGCCGGCGCACCCACATCAGCTTCGGTGCGGTGAAGCCCGGCATCGCGACGTTGCCTGCCACCGTGCGCAGCGCGGGCGCGAGCCGCTCGAGTTCCGCGCACTCCGCATCGGCGCGGCCGTCGTTCCACAGGATCGCGGGGCGCAGTACGTCGCCATGCGCGTCGAGCAGCGTCGCGCCGTGCATCTGGCCAGTGAGCCCGAGTGCGGCGATGCCGCGCGGATCGATGCCGCCCGCGCGGGCGTCGGCGACGACCGCGGCGAGCGCGCCGCAGGCGGCGTCCCACCAGTCGTGCGGCGCCTGTTCCGACCAGCGCGGCCGCGGCCGGCTCACCGTCAACGGGTGGCTCGCGCTCGCCCGCACCGCACCGTCGCGGTCGAGCAGCACCGCCTTCACGCCCGACGTGCCGAGATCGAGTCCGAGATACATGGCGTCAGCGCAGCCCGTAGATGGCCTGGTTCACGATGTTCTCGAGCCGCTCCTGCGCGCCGCTCGCGTGCCGCGGGTCCACGCCGCGCGCGAGCGCGTCGTCCGCGAGCGACTGCAGCGTGTAACCGCCCGACAGGATCTTGCGGCCGAACGCGTCGTCCCACTGCGCGTAGCGCTGCCGGCGCAGCGCGTCGAGCCGGTCGTTCTCGACCAGCACCGCCGCGCGCTCGAGCGCGAGCGCGAGCACGTCGATCGCGCCGACATGGCCGTAGAACAGGTCTTCCGGATCGACGCTCTGGCGCCGCACCTTCGCGTCGAAGTTCATCCCGCCGGTCGTGAAGCCGCCGTGGCGCAGGATCTCGTAGAACGCGAGCGTCAGCTCCTCGACGCTGTTCGGGAACTGGTCGGTGTCCCAGCCGTTCTGCGGATCGCCGCGGTTCGCGTCGACGCTGCCGAACACGCCGAGCGCGAACGCATTCGCGATCTCATGATGGAACGAATGACCGGCGAGCGTCGCGTGGTTCGCCTCGATGTTCACGCGGATCTCGTTCTGCAGTCCATACTGCACGAGAAAGCCGTGCACGGTCGCGACGTCGTAGTCGTACTGGTGCTTGGTCGGCTCCTGCGGCTTCGGCTCGATCAGCAGCGCGCCCGTGAAGCCGATCCGGTGCTTGTGCTCGACCACCATCGACAGGAAGCGCGCGAACTGCTCGCGCTCGCGCTTCAGGTCGGTATTGAGCAGCGTCTCGTAGCCTTCCCGGCCGCCCCACAGCACGTAGTTCTCGCCGCCGAGCCGGTGCGTCGCGTCGAGCGCATGGCACACCTGGGTCGCGGCCCACGCGAATACGTCCGGGTTCGGGTTCGTCGCGGCGCCCGCCGCGAAGCGCGGGTGCGAGAACAGGTTCGCGGTGCCCCACAGCAGCCGCACGCCGCTCGCCTGCTGGCGCTCGCCGAGATAGTCGACCATCCGCGCGAAGTTGGCCGCGTATTCGCGCAGGGTGTCGCCTTCCGGCGCGACGTCGGTGTCGTGGAACGTATAGAAAGGCGTGCCGAGCTTCGTGAAGAACTCGAATGCCGCGTCCGCCTTCATGCGCGCACGTTCGAGCGCGTCGCCCGGCTGCTGCCACGGCCGCTGGAACGCGCCCTGCCCGAAGATGTCGTGCCCCGGCCACACGAACGTATGCCAGTAGCAGACGGCAATCCGCAGATGCTCGGCGAGCGTCTTGCCGAGCACGCGCTTCTCGGGGTCGTAATGGTGGTAAGCCAGCGGGTTGTCCGACTGCGGGCCTTCGTAGCGAATCGCGGGAATGTGTTCGAAATACGACATGGCGTCTCCGTGCAGGGTCTTGTTGCGGCGCAACGCGCGTCGTGACGACGACGGACGCGGCCGAATCCGGTTGGCTGGATCGTGCCCGCGCGCCTGCCGGCCGGCAATTGCGAAATTGCGCAGCATGCTTAACGTTTCTTGCCAGCCGCTGCGCGCGGTGCGCGTTCCGGCCTACAATCGCCGGACACCAGAGCATCGCGCGGCACCGTCCGCGCGCCCCGGAGACAACGGCAAGACGCCCGAGCGGCGCCCGCCCCGAGACCGACATGACCCGCGCCTCTTCCGCCCAGACACCGCACCGCATCGCGCTGCTGTTCAACGCGAACAAGGTCTACGACCGCGAGATCATCAGCGGCATCGGCCAGTACCTGCACACGACGCGCGTCGTGTGGGACCTGTTCCTCGAGGACGACTTCCGCTGCCGGCTCGCCGGCATCGAACGCTTCGACGGCGACGGCCTCATCGCGGACTTCGACGATCCGGCAGTCGCCGACGCGCTCGCCGGCTCGCCGCTGCCGATCGTCGCGGTCGGCTCGTCGTACGAGGATCCCGCGCAGTATCCGCACGGCGTCCCATATATTGCGACCGACAACCCGAAGCTCGTGTCGCTCGCCTATACGCACCTGATCGGCGCGGGGCTCGCGCATTTCGCGATGTACAGCCTGCCGGTCGCGCAGGAGAACCGCTGGGCGCAGCAGCGCGAGCTCGCGTTCGATCGCCTCGCGCGCGCCGACGGGCTCGACGCGCCGATCTACCGCGGCCTGTCGACGAGCGCGTCGGGCTGGAATCACGCGATCGAGCAGCTGATCGGCTGGCTGCATGCGCTGCCGAAGCCGGTCGGCGTGATCGCGGTCACCGATGCGCGCGCGCGGCATCTGCTGCAGGCGTGCCTGCTCGCCGGCATCGCGGTGCCGGAACAGGTCGCGATCATCGGCATCGACAACGATCCGCTCACGCGCACGCTGACGCGCATTCCGCTGTCGTCGGTGATCCAGGGCACCGAGGAAATGGGCCGCACCGCCGCGCACCTGCTGCACCGGATGCTGCGCGGCGCGCGTTTTCCCGGACAGCGCATCCTCGTGCCGCCGGTCGGCATCAACGTGCTCGAATCGACACGCCACCAGCCGCTCGCGAGCCCGCACGTGATGCGCGCGCGGCATTTCATCCGGCAGTACGCGTGCCAGGGGATCAAGACCGAACAGGTCGCCGACTATGTCGGCGTGTCGCGCTCGCTGCTCGAAGAGCACTTCCGGCGCGAACTGCAGCGCACCGTGCACCAGGAAATCCTGCGTCACAAGCTCGAGGCCGCGCAGGCGCTGCTCGCGAGCCGCAACGCGTCGAGCGCGGAAGTCGCGATCCGCTGCGGCTTCACGTCGTTGCAATACATGTACGCGGTATTCCGCCGCGAACTCGGCTGCACCCCGCGCGAATACCAGGAGCGCACCGCGCCCGCCCACTGAATTCACCGCTCACGAGCGAACCCACTCATGCATATCGACACCGACTCTCCCCGCCCGGCATCCGACGCGGGCCGCATTCCGTCCGAACCGTGGGGCACGCTGCCCGGCGGCGATCCGGTGCGGCGCTACACGCTGCGCAACGCGCACGGGATGCGCGTCGTCGTCAGCGATCTCGGCGCGACCGTCGTGTCGTGGCTCGCCCCCGACCGCACCGGGCGCTTCGCCGATATCGTGCTGGCGCACGACACGCCGGCCGACTACGTCGAATCGGGCGCCTACCTCGGCGCGACGGTCGGCCGCTGGGCGAACCGGATCGCGAATGCGCGCTTCGCGCTCGACGGCGTCGACCACACACTCGACCGCAACGAAAACGGCAACCTGCTGCACGGCGGCGCGAGCGGCTTTCACCGCGCGCGCTGGGACGTGGTCGACGACCGTGGCGGGCTGACGCTGCGGCTCGATTCGCCGGAAGGCGATGCGGGATTTCCAGGCAACGTGACGGTGCAGGTGCGTTATACGCTCGACGACGACGGCACGCTGACGATCGACTACGCGGGCGTGACCGATGCGCCGACGCCGCTGAACCTGACCAATCACAGCTACTTCAACCTGAGCGGGCGCGCGGGCAGCGACGTGCGCGGCCATCTGCTGCAGATCGACGCCGACGCGTTCGTCGAAGTGGACGATGCGCTGATCCCGACCGGCACCGCCGACGTGACGGGTAGCGCGTTCGATTTCCGGCAGAGCGCGCCGATCGGCGCGCGCCTCGACTGGCCGCATGCGCAGCTCACGCGCGGGCGCGGCTTCGACCATTGTTATGTGCTGCGCGAGCCTGGGCGCGGCGTGCGGCCCGTCGCATCGATCTACGATCCGGAAAGCGGCCGGGAGCTTGCCGTGTCGACGGACCAGCGCGGGCTGCAGCTCTATACGGGCAACTATCTGGACGGCGTGCGCGTGAGCGGCGGCGTGGCGTGCCGGCGGCACGCGGCGCTGTGCGTCGAAGCCGGGTGCTTTCCGAACCAGGTCAACATGGACGCGTTGCGCGACGAAACCATCCTTCGTCCGGGCCGGACCTATCGCCAGACGACGCGGTATCGGGTCGGCGTTCGCGGGTAGCGGTAGCGGACACGTCGGGCCGGGTCGGGTCGCATGCGAACGCGCCAGTCCGCAAACTGCCATGTACACCGGTCGGCATGCCCCCTCCGAAACCACTGGGTCAATCACGTCAACCGGGATACCGAATCCGTCCAGGCAGCGGCCGCCTGAGGTTTATCGTTTATCCGCCGCGATGCGGTCCCAGAGGATCCGGATCCGTCGCTGAACATGGCGCGAGACTCGCCGGCTGGCGCGTCGCGCGAAAGCATCGCCAGCACGCAAACCTGTGTCAGACTCCCATGTGCGATCGAGCGTCCGTGCGCAGTCGGCCGGCGCCGGATTTCATTCAACTCTTGCGGGTTCCTTACGGATGTCTGAAGAATACGAAGTTCATGGCCCTCACGACCATGCGGTGGAACATCATGCGGCTCACGGCGGCGATCAAGGTACGTCGCGCATCGCCGTGCTGACGGCCGTGCTTGCCTGCTTCGGTGCGATATCGGCCTACCAGAGCGGTGCCGACGAAAGCCTCGCGCTGCTCTACAAGAATGACGCCGCGATCCGGAAAACCGAGGCTGCGAACCAGTGGGCCTACTATCAGGCGAAGGGCAACAAGCAGAACCTCGCCGAACTCGGCGCGGCGTTGAGCCCGGAATCGTCGCCGCAGCGAAAGCGGTTCGAGGCGGACGCCGCACGATACCGCGCCGACAAGGAACCGATCCGGGCGCAAGCCGAGGCGCTCGAAAAGGAAGTCGAGAAGAACAACGCGGCCAGCGAGGCGCGGATGCACCGACACCATCGGTGGTCGCAGGCGACGACCGTCATCCAGATCTCGATCGCGCTGGCGGCGATCACGATCCTCACGCGCCGTTCATGGATGCAGGGCCTGTCGATCGGCGTGGCCGCGATTGGCATCGTGATCGCGGGGTTGGCTTTCTTCGGGGTTTGATTGACGGCGAGGCCGTCGCAGTCCGGTCATATCCCGACCACGCCGTGTTGCCTACGTGAAGCCACGCGCGCATCGGGCCCAACGTGCTCCCGGCGCGGCGATCATCGCCGTGGCCAGCGTGGCTTCATGCAGTCAGACGGCTCAGGATTCGCCACGAACGGCACCTGAGAAAAAGCACACTCTGCACCGGGCGCAAGATTGCCCCGCCTGTCTCTCCTCTCCGTCCCCACGCCTGTCGCCAGATAGTAGGCAACGCACGCGTTCTTTGCGTTGGCATCGGCGTCTGCGCTACGCTCGATCCGGCCTCGTTTCGAGGTTGAAATTTAAGCGCTTAAACCAACGAAGCCCGCGATCCTGCGATCGATCGACCGGGCCCGATACTGGAGGATGACGATGAACAGACGATCGATGTTGCGCTGGAGTGTCTCGACCGCGGCGCTCGCATGCGTCGACCTGGCCGGCGCGTTGCCGGCCGTCGCGCAAGGCGTCGCGCGCGCCGCAGGCAGCGCGGGTATCCCGTTCGCGATGGGCGCCGACGTGTCGACGCTGCCGGAACTCGAGGCGCACGGTGCACGGTACTTCGACCGCGGGCAGCCGCGCGACTGCCTGAAGATCCTGCATGCGCATGGCGTCGATTCGATCCGCATCAAGGTATGGAACGATCCCGGCAATCCGGATTTCTTCCCCGCGAACCAGAGCGATGCGGTAGGCTACAACGACGCGGCCCATGTCGTGGCGCTCGCGAAGCGCGCGGCCGCGCTCGGCATGCGCATCCTGATCGACTTCCACTACAGCGACTGGTGGGCCGACCCCGGCAAGCAATACCCGCCGCATGCATGGGCCGGCAAGAATCTCGCCGATACGTGCGCGCTGCTGTCCGCCTATACGACCGACGTGCTGCGCCAGCTTCAGCGCGCCGGCGTGCGGCCCGAGTGGGTGCAGATCGGCAACGAGATCACGGGCGGCATGCTGTGGCCGCTCGGCCGCTACGACCAGTGGGATAACCTCGCGCAACTGCTGAGGACGGGCCACGATGCGGTGAAGGCCGTCGATCCGCGCATCAAGGTGATGCTGCACATCGACAGCGGCGGCGACAACGCGAAAAGCCGCTGGTGGTTCGACAGCGCGACGCAACGCGGTGTCGCGTTCGACGTGATCGGCCTGTCGTATTACCCGCAGTGGCAAGGCGCGCTCGACGACTTGCGCACCAACGCGAACGATCTCGCCGTGCGCTACGACAAGGAGCTGATCGTCGTCGAGACCGCGTATCCGTGGACCACCAGCGACGGCGACTCGGAGCCGAATGCGATGACGAACACCGGCTCGACCGCGTTCCCGCCGTCGCCGGCCGGCCAGGCGCAGTTCCTCGCGGCGGTCGTCGATATCGTAAAGGGCGTGCCGGGCAATCGCGGCAAGGGCGTGTTCTGGTGGGAGCCGGAATGGATCCCGACGCCGGGTGTCGGCTGGAAGCTGGGCGCGGGCGATCAGTGGGACAACAATACGCTGTTCGACTTCCACGGCAATGCGCTGGCGTCGCTCGACGCGTATCGCAAGCGTTGACGCTTCACGGCATCGCCGATTCACCGCACCGGCGCATCGTGCGTCAGTGCGGTAGGTTGAAGCGGTGTCGTGCGGGCGGTGTGGTGTCGCTTGTGTCGCTTGTGTCGCTTGTGTCGCTTGTGTCGCTTGTGTCGCTTGTGTCGCTTGTGTCGCTTGTGTCGCTTGCGTCGCTCATACCGCTCGCTGCGCCGTTCCGCTCACACCGCCCCGCTCGCCGCGCGCATCCAGCGCGAGCAGCACGCACGCCACGAGTGCGAGCCCGCAGCACCCCGCGAACGTCGCGCGATAGCCGAACAGGTCGACGCACGCCCCCGACAGCACACCCGACGCGATCGAGCCGACGCGCGCGGTGCTGAAGAACATCGCGGTCGCGGTGCCGGGGCGCGTGGGCATCAGGTCGCATACGCGCGTCATCCCGAGGCACGACGTGATCGCGACCACGCAAGCGCTCAACAACTGCAGCGGCAGGATCAGGTCGACTCGCGTCACTGTCGCGAGCCCGATGAAATACGCCGCATGCACGACCGCGCATGCGGTCAGCCAGCGTGCCTTGTCGAGCCGCGTCGAGCGGATGCCGAGCCACAGCATCATCGGAATCTCGAGCAACGCGGCCAGGCCCAGCGCAGCCGACACGTTCGCCGGCGTGCCGCCAAGGCCGCGCACGATGTACAGCGGCAGCACGATCATCGTCGCGTTCGCGGCGAGCCCCATTAGCGTCAGCGCGACGAGGGTCCGCAGCACGCGCGCGCGCGGCGTGACGACGACCGACGCAGCATCGCCCGACGGCGCCGGAGCGTGGTCGACCGCGCGCACGTGAACGGCGGCCGGACGCCGCGCAGGCTCCGGAATCCGAGCGACGATCGCCGCGCACGCGACGAAGCCCGCCGAAGCCGCGAGAAAGAGCCCGGTGAAACCCGTCTGCGCGAGGATCAGTGCGCCGAGCGCGGGCCCGAACACCCACGCGACCGACAGCATCGTGCGCAGCGCGGCCGACGCGAGCTCGCGCTGTGCGTCGTCATCGACCGGCAGCACCGCGCGCGCGAACGAGAAGATCTGCGACAACGACACGGCCCCCGCGCCGAGCAGGATCGTGCCGGCCGCGATCACCGGCCCGTGCGCGCGCAGCACGCACAGCAGCGCGAAGCCGAGCGCGGCAGCGGCGAGCGATACGACGAGCAACGGCCGGTGGCGGTCGCGGCGATCGGACCAGCGTCCGGCCCACGTGCTGGCGACGACACCGCTCGCCGCAATCAGCGTCATGAATACGCCGGCCAGTGACGGCGACATTGCTGCCGCCTGCACGCCGAACAGCGACAGGTACGGCGCCGTAAACGACATCGCGACGCCGAGCATCAGCGCCGCCGCGGACAGCGGCACGAAATGCGCGATCCCGGCGAGGCGCGCGAACTGCAATCGCAGCGGCCGCAACGACTGCATCGCGTCAGTCCGGCTCGACCCATGCGGCGACGTCGACCGCGCCGAGTTCGCGGCCGCCGAGCACGAAACGCGCACCGTCCGGCGCGGGCAGCGTGCACGTTGCGTCGCCGTAGTTGAACGCGAATACGACGCGCCCGCGCCGGCGCAAGCGCACGCCGTCCGGCAATGCACGCACCGGCAGTCCGGCGTCGCGCGCGCAGCGGCCGACGATCGCACGCAACAGCGTGCGATCGAAGCAGGCGGTCGCCATCGTCACGCGGCCGCGCCGCACAAGTGCGGGCACGCCGTCGTCGCAGACCGCGAGCACGTCGACACCGGTGATCGATTCCATATCGACGTGATCGCGCCATTTCAGCGCGTGGCCGTCGATGCCGTCGAACGCGACGCGCGGGGCGAGCGACGGCCGCAGCGATTCGACCTGGCCGATCCGCACCGGCAGCACGTCACGCAGCTTGCCGGGTGCGAGGCCCGGAGCGATGGCGAATGCCGCCGTACGCGAACCCGTGCGCGGCCCGAACAGCCACTGCGCATCGCCACGCGCGGCCTGCTCGACGATGCGATCCGTGACGACCGGCAGCGTCGGCGCGACGACGAACGCATAACGCGACACGTCCGCACCGGCCGCGACGATATCGACGTCGATCCCGAGTTCGCGCAGCGCGCGATACCAGTCGAACGCATGTTGCTGATAGTCGAAGTCGGCGCCATGCGGCTGAATCCGGATCATCCAGTCCGCCTCGTAGTCGAACAGCAGCGCGACGCGCGCCGGAGGTTCCGAATCCGCGAAGCACCCGGGATCCAGCGCAGCCAGTTCACGCGCGACGCGCGCCACTTCGTGGCCGCCCGGCGACAGCCGGTCGTCCGGCGCGTTGAGCCCCGAATGCAGTTGCTCCTGCGCATGCGGATACTGCCGCCAGCGGAAATACGATACGAGCTCCGCGCCATGCGCGAACGCTTCCCACGTCCATAGCCGCACGGCGCCGGCGTGCGGCACCGGGTTGTACGGCCCCCAGTTGACGGGCCCCGCCTGCTGCTCCATCACCCACATCCGGCCGTTGCCGACGCCGCGATACAGGTCGTGCGAGAACGCCGACACGTCCGGGTGCCCGGTGCGGGCCCAGCGCCGCTTGTCGGATTCGTCGAGCGGCAGCACTTCGGTGCGCGGCACCGGGTAGCTGTCCCACGCGGCCACGTCGAGGCCGCCGCGCGCGAACGCATAGTGATCGAACTCGGTGAAAAAGCCCATGAAGTTGTGCAGCACGTCGCGGCCCGGTGCGTGCGGGCGGATCGCATCGACCTGCACGGCATGGAACCGCGCGACCTCATCCGACTGATAGCGGCGGAAGTCGAGCAGATGGGCGGGATTCGCATCGGTCGGCGTATGGCGCGGCAGTTCGATCTCGTCGAAGCCGCGATACTCCATGCTCCAGAACACGTTGCCCCACGCGCGGTTCAGCGCGCCGATATCGCCGTAGCGCACCGCGAGCCACGCGCGAAAACCTTCGAGCGCCGCACGCGTATAGCTCGGCAGCGTGTTGTGGCAGCCGATCTCGTTGTCGGTCTGCCATGCGATCACCGCCGGATGCGCGCCGTAGCGCCGCGCCATCGCGTCCACGATGCGCACGCAGTGCTCGCGATACACGGGGCTCGCGATATCGTAGTGGCGACGCGAGCCGAACTGCCACACCGCGCCGTCCGCGCCGATCGGCAGGATCTCCGGATGGCGATCGACGAGCCATTTCGGCGGCGCGGCGGTCGGCGTGCCGAGCACGATCTTCAGCTGCTGGCCGGCGAGCGTGTCGATCGCCTCGTCGAGCCACACCCAGTCGTAGCGGCCGGGTTCCGGCTCCATCCGGCTCCACGCGAATTCGGCGATCCGCACGCGGGTCAGGCCCAGTTCGGCCATCCGCCGCGCATCGCGCTCCCATTGTTCGCGCGGCCAGTGTTCGGGGTAATAGCAAACGCCGAGATGCATCGTGGATTCCTTGCAGATGAAAGAGGATGGGACGGGTCAGCCCTTGGTCGCGCCGAACGTGAGCCCGGTGACGAAGTGCTTCTGCATCGCGAAGAACATCAGGACCGACGGCAGCGCCGCGAGCACCGAGCCGGCCGACACGATGTTCCAGGCGGTCGTCCACTGCCCCTTGAGCGCGGCGACGCCGACGGTGATCGGCGCCGCGTCGTCGCCTTGCGTGAGGCACAGCGCCCAGAAGTAGTCGTTCCACACGAACGTAAATACGAGGATCGCGAGTGCCGCGAGCGCCGGGCGCACCAGCGGCAGCACAACGTGCCAGTAGATCGCCCATTCGGACGCGCCTTCGACGCGCGCGGCCTCGATCAGCTCGAACGGCAACTCGCGGATGAAGTTGCGCAGGAACAGCGTGCAGAAGCCGGTCTGGAACGCGGTATGGAACAGCACGAGCGCCCACACGGTGTTGTACAGGCCGACGCCGAGCATGATCTGCCGCACCGGGATCATCAGGATCTGGATCGGCACGAAGTTGCCGGCCACGAACAGCCCGAGCAGCAGGAGATTGCCGCGGAACCGGTAGTTCGCGAGCGCGTGCCCCGCGAGCGACGCGAGCAGGATCGATGCCGCGACCGACGGCACCGTGATCAGGATGCTGTTCGCGAAGTAATGCAGCATCGGCGTCTGCGTGAGCGCGGTGCCGTAGTTGTCGAGCAGCGCGAACTGCTTCGGCCAGTCCCAGTAATGGCCGGCCGTGATCTCGTCGGTCGAGCGGATCGACGTGACGAGCACCGCGAGCAGCGGCACGAGCCACAGCGCGAGCGCGCACGGCAGCGACAGGCGGTACAGCAGGCGAGCGGGACGTCCCCAGCGGGACACGGGCATCGGATACATGTTGGTGATCCTTAGGATTCGACGCGCACCAGCTTGCGCAGCTGCCACACGATATAGACGAGCATGATCGCGAACAGCACGACCGCGATCGCGGCCGAATAGCCTTCGCGGTAGTACTTGATCGCCTGGTCGACCATGAAGTACGCGAGCACGGTCGAGCTGTCGAACGGGCCGCCTCCCGTCATCACGGAGATCAGGTCGAAGCTGCGCAGCGCGCCGATCACGGTCAGCACCACCGCCATGAAGGTCGCCGGCCGCAATTGCGGCAGGATCACGTGCCACAGCAGCGTGAAGCCGCGCGCGCCTTCCATCCGCGCCGCTTCGACGATCTCGCCGTTGATGCCGGTGAGCCCGGTCAGGTAGAGGATCATGCAGAACGGAATCTGCGGCCAGAGCGCGGCGACGATCACGCCGTAGGTCGCATAGCGCGGATCGCCGAGCACCGGGATCCCGTGTCCGACGATCAGCTTCAGCAGCCCGAACGTCGGATCGTAGAACCATGAGAACACCAGGCCGACGACGACGCCCGGCAACACGAACGGTGCGAAGAACAGCGACTTCACGAGCCGGATGCCGAACACGTCCTGGTTCAGGTACAGCGCGAGCGCGAGGCCGAGCGGCGGCGCGGCGAGGAACAGCGCGAGCCACAGCACGTTGTTCTTCAGCGCGACGTAGAACGTATCGGACTGCAGCAGCTCGCGATAGTTGTCGAGCCCGGCATACGTCATCGGCGTCATCCCGTCCCAGTGATGGACGCTCAGCCAGATGCTGCTGACGATCGGATACAGCACGAACACGGTGAAGAGCGCGAATCCCGGCAGCACGAACCACAGGGCTGCGCGGTTGCGCCGGCGCGCGAGCGACGCGCGCGCATGCCGCTGCGGGCCGGCTTCGCGGCGCGCGGCGCTTTCGGACAGGCTGGTTGACATGAGGTGACCTTCTGCGAACGGTGGCAACGAAGGACCGGACCGGCATGCGCCGGCCCGGCCGCATGGCGCGCTACTTCCGGTAGATCCGCTTGCGGGCCTGATCGAGGCGCTGCAGGATCGCGTCGAGCTGCGTCGGGTCCGACAGGAACTGCTGCATCGCCTTCATCCCCTCGTCCGCCATTTCCTTCGTCATGTCGCGGTCGTAGAACTGCGCGATGCCGCCGGGCGTCGTCGCGAGCGTG
The DNA here is from genome assembly GCF_003853505.1 of Burkholderia sp. Bp9015. NCBI lineage: Bacteria > Pseudomonadati > Pseudomonadota > Betaproteobacteria > Burkholderiales > Burkholderiaceae > Burkholderia > Burkholderia sp. Bp9015. Next base: position 108,764 of record NZ_QTPZ01000002.1, on the reverse strand, counting down.
CGGAAGCCGATCTTCGAGATCGGGTCCTGCGGCTCGGGCGCCTTGTTGTTCGACGGCAGTTGCCCCATTCCCTTCGCGAACTCGCCGCTGACGGCCGGTTGCCCCATGAACGCGAGGAAGCGGCGCGCGTCCGTCTTGTTGTGCGCCTTCGCCGGCACGATCAGCACGTTGACCGGGCCGTCCTCCGCAAGCGGCACTGACGCATCGATCACCGGGAAGCGGAAGAAGCCGATCGGATTGCGCGCCGCACTCAGCAGGCCCGCCGAATACCAGGTGCCCATCAGCGTCATCGCGGCCTGGCCGTTGACGATCAGCGGGCTCAGCGAATCGACGTCGTAGGACAGCGCGTTGTCGATGAAATACTTGTCGTCGATCAGCTTCTTCCAGGCCGCGTATTCGGCGCGCACGCGCGGATCGGTATACGCGACGTCGCCGGCCATCAGTTTCTGGTGAAATGCGTAGCCGTTGATCCGCAGGTCGAGGTAGTCGAACCACGCGGCCAGCGTCCACGCATCGCGCGCGGCCACCGCGACCGGCGCGATGCCCGCCGCCTTCAGCTTGCGGCACGCGTCGAGAAACTGCGCCCAGTCGGCCGGCTCGCCGTGAATGCCGGCCTTCTCGAACAGGTCCTTGCGGTAGAACAACCCATACGCGTCGTAGCCGAGCGGCAAACTATAGAGCTTGCCGCCGTAGGTCGACGACTGCTTCACGGCCGCATACGTGTCGTTCCAGCCGTTCTTCTGCCAGTCGGAACTCAGGTCCTCGAGCAGCCCGCGCTTCGCGAAGTACGCGAGCCGTTCGCCGTTGTTCCAGCTCAGCACGTCGGGCGGATCGGTCGCGAGCCAGCCGGACATCTGCACCTTGTACGCCTCCTCGCCCACGTAGCTGACCTTCAGGTCGATGTCCGGATTCGCCTTGCGGAACTGGTCGAACACGGCTTGCCACGTCGCGCGCTGGTTGCCGCGCGCGGCGACGTTCACCTTCAGCGTGCCCGCGTCGGCCGCCCCCGCGGCAAGCGCGGCGGCAGTCGTCAAGGCAAGCAGCAATCGGCTCGCACGAAGTCTCATCGTTGTCTCCTGGTATTGGTGTGATGGGTGCCGCGTCGCGCGCGGCGGGTCGGCAGTGCGCCGCTACGCGAACGCCGCTTCGGCGTGGACGGCCGGCAACGCGATGCCGGCCTCGTCGAACAGGTGGCAGCACGATGGCGACACGCGGAACGCATGCCGTTCGCCGCGCCGCAACGCGGCCTGGCCCGGCAGTTTCGCGAGCAGCGGCACGCCGCCGGGCTGGTCCAGATGCACGTACGCGGCTTCGCCGAGCTGCTCGACGAGTACGACGTCACGCACGATCGCCGGCAGGTCGGCATCGCCCGCCGTGGCGACCGTCAGATGCTCGGGACGAATCCCGAGCGTCACGCGCGCGCCGCTGCCGACGTGGCGCGGCAACGGCCGATCGTGCAGCGTCAGCGTTTCGCCGGTTCCATCCAGGCGCAGCCGGCAGCCATGCGCATCGCCCGCTTCGACGACCGCCGGCAGGAAGTTCATCCGCGGCGAGCCGATGAAGCCCGCGACGAAGCGGTTGGCCGGCCGGTGATACAGCTCGAGCGGCGCACCGGCCTGTGCGATGCTGCCGAAGCGCGCGACGTCGTCGCCCGCGTGCAGCAGCACGATCCGGTCGGCCAGCGTCATCGCCTCGATCTGGTCGTGCGTCACGTAGACGGAACTCGATTGCGTGAAGCGTGCGTGCAGGCGGGCAATCTCGACGCGTGTCTGGCCGCGCAGCGTCGCGTCGAGATTCGACAGCGGCTCGTCGAACAGGAACACGCGCGGCTCGCGCACGATCGCGCGGCCGATCGCGACGCGCTGCCGCTGGCCGCCCGACAACGCCTTCGGCTTGCGATCGAGCAGCGCGTCGAGCTGCAGCACGCGCGCGGCTTCGGTCACGCGGCGGCGGACCTCGTCCTTCGGCGTGCCGGCGATGCGCAGGCCGAAGCCGATGTTGTCGAACACGGTCATGTGCGGAAACAGCGCATAGCTCTGGAACACCATCGCTACACCGCGCTCGGCGGGCGGCGTGTCGTTCATGCGCGCACCGCCGATCCGCAGTTCGCCTTCGGTCACGTCCTCGAGCCCGGCGATCATTCGCAACAGCGTGGACTTGCCGCACCCCGACGGACCGAGAAACACGCAGAACTCGTGCGACGCGATCTCGAGGTTCACGTCGCGCAGCACCGGCGCATGGTCGCCGTAGCGCTTCGAGACGTCCTTCAATGAAATGGCGGTCATCGCGCTCTCCTCTTCCGGTCAGGCGCTACGGATCGAGAAATTTAATCGCTTAAATTTCAGTGGTGCAATTCGCCCGGTTCGCCGTACCATGTCGTCTCCTTGATCTGATGTGCCGAGAAATTAGCGTATCGCCTGTCCTTGTGCAACTAGTGGGACGCACTCCCAGAATATGAGCAGACACTCCCCCGCTTCGCTTCCGCCGCGCCTCTTCTCCCGACCACCTGCAGGCCGCGCATGGTGACGCTCGCGCAAGTCGCGCAGCGCGCGAACGTCACTGCTGCGACCGTCTCGAACGTGCTGCGCAATCCGCAGAAGGTGAAGCCGGCGACCGTCGAACGCGTGATGGCCGCGATCCGCGAACTCGGCTATCGGCCGAACCTGACCGCGCGCGCGCTGGCCGAGGGCCGCACGTCGACGCTCGCGCTGATGCTGTCGAACATCACGAACCCGTTCTATCCGGAGTTCGTGCTGGCCGCGGAGCGCGAGGCGCGCAAGCGCGGCCATTACCTGCTGGTGTCGAATACCGACGACGATCCGGCCATCACGCGCAACTACCTCGAGCGGATCGCGGGGACGCTCGCCGCCGGCGCGATCGTGATGAACACCGACCTCGCCGAAGCCGAGCTGGCCGACATCGCACGCCACGGTGCGTCGATCGTGCTGTGCATGTGGGAGCACGTGCATGCGTCGCGCACGCTGCCGTGCGTGACAGTCGATTTCGCGGCGGCGGGGGCGCTGGCGGCCACGCACCTGTCCGGGCTGCGGCATCGCGCGTTCGGCGCGCTCGTCGGCAGGGGATCGGGCGGCCCGCAGTCGGTGCGGCTGCGCGGCTTCGCCGACGAACTCGCGGCACACGGCCATCCGGCGGACGCGTTGACGACCGTGTCGGCGCACGATTCGATCGAAGGCGGCTACGAAGCGGCTGCTGCGTTACTGAGGGCGCAGCCCGGCCTCACCGCGCTGTTCGCGACCAACGACCTGATGGCGATCGGCGCGATGCAGGCGGCCGCCGATCTCGGCCTGCGCGTGCCGGCCGATCTGTCGGTGATCGGCATGACCGATATCCAGCTCGCGCACCAGTTCCGCCCCGCGCTGACGACGGTGCGGTTTCCGACGTCGCAGATCGCCGCGCGGGCGATCGCGCTGACGCTCGACATGATCGACGGGATCGAACCGGCTGCCGCCGTGCATACGATCGGGGCGCCGGAGCTCGTCGTGCGGGAGTCGACGGGGGTGGCGCGGGGGTGAGGGTTCGATTCGGACGCCGGAACTATCGGTTCGCCGGCCAATCGTCGCCGAACACCGGCTGCCACTTGACGGCCTTGGCATCGTCGGCCTGGCGATGGCAAGATCCCCATGCCGGACCGATCTTCGATCCATCAAACCGCAACGTGCCCTTGTACGCGTCGCGGTTGTCGAGATAATCGTGACTGGTCAGTGGTTCAGTTCCTCGAGCCGCACACCATTGGTCTTCGGTCCAAAGAGGCCGATTGACACCGCGACCATCAGCATGCATGCCGTGATGCCGGCAAATACCCCTGGCACGCCGAAATCACGGAGAAGGAATGCGATCAGAAAGCCCGACATCATCGCACCGACCCGGCTGGCCGAATACACGATGCCGTTGGCCCGGCCCCGTATCGCTGTCGGGAACAACTCTGCCTGGTACGCGTGATAGCAGACCGAGATGATCTGGCCGGCGAAGCTGATCAACACACCGAGGATGATCAGCGGTGCCATCGTCCTGGCATGTGCGAACGCCATCCCGGATACGATCACGATCAACGCACCGCCAACGATCAGGTATTTGCGCTGGATCCTGTCGGCGACCGCCATCGCCAGCAGCGGCCCGATCGGCAACGCGAACGCGATGATGAACGAATAGAGCAGGCTTTTCGTGACCGTGATGCCCTGGCTGATCAACAGCGTCGGCACCCAGCTCGCAAAACCGTAGTAGCCGATCGCCTGGCAGAAGTTGAAGACAATCAGAATCACCATGCGTGATCGATACGGTTGCTGCCACAACTCCGCAAGCGATGCACGTCGATGCTTCGGCTGCACCACGACCTGCGACGGGGGCGGCAGCGACCGCCCCGACTGACGCTCGACGATCGCCTCGATGTTCCGCACGATCGCGTCGCTCTCGTCGAGTTTTCCGCGTATGGCGAGCCACCGCGGGCTCTCAGGCACACCGCGCCGGATGAACCACACCAGCAATGCGCCGGCCGCGCCTGCGAGCACCACGATGCGCCACCCTTCGATACCGAACACCGTGGTCGGTACGAGCCAGTACGACAGGATCGCGGCGACTGGAGCCGCCGCGAACATCACACTCTGGTTGAACGCCATCGCGCGGCCTCGCATGTGTTGTGGCACAACCTCCGTCACATAGCTGTCAATCGTGATGATTTCGACCCCGACGCCGATGCCGGTGATGAAGCGCCAGAAAATCATCCCCTCCGGGGTGGTCTGGAAGGCCATGATCACTGAACCGACCGAATACCAGAGCAGCGAGACCGTGAACACCGAGCGCCGGCCGTATCGATCGGGCAGCCAGCCCAGTCCGAACGTCCCGACGAACAGGCCGGCGAACGTCGCGGCGATGAAGCCGGCGATCCCGGTGAAGCCGAAAAACGCGTGCGTGGTCGTTTGCAGCACCCCGCTCTTCGTCATGCCCGGCGCGATGTAGCCGGTGAAGATCAGGTCGTAGACTTCGAAAAAGCCACCCAATGAGATCAGCAGCACCAGCATCCATAGATGGCGGGTGATCGGAAGACGATCCATACGCGCGGCGATTGCGGCACCCGGCGAGTTGTCGACGTTGACGACGAGTTGATCGTGCGGACGGGAATCCGCGGTTGCGGTGGAATGCATGTATGTCTCCTGGATACGGCAAATGTCGACGGCCTTGTTGTTGGATCGTGGTCCGTCTGCCGGTGTATCGCGCTCCGCGCACGTCATGCGTGGAGCGCGTTGTTCAACTGTGTTTCCCTACGACACCTCGGCGGATCTGTCCTCGAGCAGGTTCGCAACCTGTTCGTCCGTCGGTTCCCTCACCGCTTTCGCGAGTGCGCCTGGAAGGTCATGCGCTCGCTCGTCCGCGCAGTCGCGAAAGAATCTCGTGCGTGTGTTCGCCGACCCGAGCGAGCGCCTGCCGTACGCCCGGCCGCCGACCTCCCATCGTCAGCGGCAACAAGACAACATCGGTCATCGTGCCGTCGTCGGTCTCCATCGGCACGAGTCCGCCGCTGGCCTTCAGATGCGGGTCGTCGAACAGCTGCTCCGGTCGCACGATCGGCGCGTACGGAATGCCCGCGGCCTCGAGCTTCGGCATCAGTTCGTCGACACGATGGTCCTTGAGCACGGCGCCGAGCGCTTCGAGCAATTCGGGCCGAACCGCCACACGCAATGCGTTGCTCGCGAAGCGCGGCTCCGCCGGCAGATCCGGGCGGCCGAGGACGTCGCACAGCGTGACGAACTGCTTGTCGCTAACGGCGCCGATGAACAGCTGTTCGCCGTCGGCAAGCGTGAACACGTCATACACGCTCCATGCGGACACGCGCGCGGGCATCGGCGGCGGCGCTTCATGCGTCATTGCATACTGCTGCATGTGCTGCGCGGAGAGGAACACGCAGTTTTCGAAGAGCGCGCTTTGTACCTCCTGTCCGCGTCCGGTGACATCCCGTTCGCGCAACGCGGCCAGCACGCCGATCGCGCCGAACATGCCACCCATGATGTCGTTGACCGATGTTCCCGCACGCAACGGCCGGCCCACCGGCCCCGTCATGTACGACAGTCCACCCATCATTTGCACGACTTCGTCGAGCGCGAGACGCTTCTCGTAGGGGCCGGGCAGGAATCCCTTGTGCGACACGTAGACGAGCCGTGGAAACGCACTCGAAAGCGTGTCGTAGTCGAGACCGAGCTTCGTCATCAAGCCCGGGCGGAAGTTCTCGAGCATCACGTCGCACGTGCCGATCAGCGCGAGCGCGGCGTCCCTGCCCTCCGGTGTGTTGATGTCGAGAACGACGCTCTTCTTGTTGCGGTTGAAGGTGCGGAAGAAGCCGATGCCGAGGCCCGGCAGCTTGCGCGTCTTGTCGCCGCCGGGCGGCTCGATCTTGATGACCTCCGCGCCGAGATCCGCGAGGATCATCCCGCACGTCGGCCCCATGACCATGTGCGTAAACTCGATCACGCGCACACCGTCGAGCGGAAGTCTTGCGTTGGTTTCCATGAGGTCCTCAGGCATTGAGCGCTGTCGATGCAAGATGCGTTTTCGGCAGACCGGCACGCCACAGCGCGCCATGCAGCGTTTCGCCGTCGAGCCAGCGCGCGACCTTGGCGCGCAGCACCAGCAGCGCCGTCAGGTCGATACCGGTGTCGATGCCCATCTCGTCCAGCATGAACGCGAGGTCCTCGCTCGACGCATTGCCGCTTGCGCCCGGTGCATGAGGACACCCGCCGATTCCTGCGAGCGTCGCGTCGAAACGCGCGACACCGGTTTCCAGCGCGGCATAGATGTTGGCGAGCGCGAGGCCGCGCGTGTCATGAAAGTGGCCGCAATAGAAGCGCTCGCCTGCAATGCGACGCGCACGCTCGAACAGGTCACGAACGGCCGCTGGCCCCGCATAGCCGACCGTATCGGCGATGCTGACGCGATCCGCGCCCGCATCGAGCAGCGCCTGCATGCAACGCAAGACTTCGTCCGGTTCGACGCGCCCTTTGATCGTGCAGCCGAATGCCGTGCCGATGCCGCCTTCGATCAGCGTCGTCGATCCGGCGGCGTCGCGCTCGGCGCGGATATGCGCAACCTCGGCGATCACTTCGTCGGGCGTCTTGCGCAGGTTCGCGAGGCTGTGTTCGCGGCTCGCGGACACCGGCACGAGCAACAAGTCGGCGCAAGTCTCGATGGCGCGCTGCGCGCCTTTCAGGTTGGGCACCAGCACCGACACGGTGAGGCCCGGTAGCGTTTTCGCGTAGGCGACGAGCTCGGCCGTATCCGCAAGTTGCGGCAGAAGCCGTGCCGGCACGAAGGAACCGACTTCGATCTCGCGCTGGCCGGCTGCGTACGCATCGGCAATCCATTCGATCTTGCGCTCGGTCGGCAGAACGGTCTGGATGCTCTGCAGGCCGTCACGCAATCCGACCTCGCGAATCACGACATGGGAGGGAAAAGAAGGCATGGGGTTGCTGTCTCCGCAATCTGTGGCCGGTCATTGCACGCCGGCGATAGCCCTTACTCTATAGATTCCAAAAGCGACGTAAAGTATCGATCTGGAAGCTATAACGTTCCGAAACGGAATCTCAGAAATGTGGCCGCGTCCGCGTTGCGAACGGGCCGGCCGTCGTCACGAAATCTTCTGAAGAAAACCCGCACGGCGCGCCGGCGGGACGTCGTCGTGGTAATTTCCGACGTTCCCGAAGAACACGGATACCGGCCGAAACGGGCAGAAAACTTCCGACCCGGAACGTATCGACTCATGGAGACAGCACCGATGCGCGACCTCGACCTCAAGACACTACGACTGTTCGTGGCCGTGTGTGATCACGGCAACATCGCGCGAGCCGCGAAGGAAGCGCATATCGAGCCTTCGGCGATCAGCAAGCGCATCGCGCAGCTCGAGAGCGACCTCGGCGCGCCGGCGCTGACACGGTCGCGACGCGGCGTTACGCCCACGCCGGCCGGCGTCGCGCTGCTCGAGCATGCGCGCAGCATGCTGTTCACGATGGACCGGATCGCGGCCGACGTCATCGCGATCGGCGACGGGCTGCAGGGGCGCGTGAGCATCTGCGCGTCGGCGTCCGCGATCGCGGAAGTGTTACTGGACGACATCGCATCGTTCATGCGCGACCCCGCCAACCGGAACATCACGGTCGACGTCGAAGAGCGCCTGTCGCGCGACCTCGTCCGGCAGGTACGCGAAGGAGCATCTGCGGTCGGCGTGTGCTGGGACAACGTCGACTTGCAAGGACTGCAGGCGCGTTCATATCGGCATGATCGGCTGGCGCTCGCCGTGCACCCGGAGCATCCGCTTGCCGGGCTTCAATCGGTCGGTTTCGACGACACGCTCGACTTCGATCACGTCGGACTGCCGCCCGCCACGGCCGTTCACACGATGCTCAGGCGAGCAGCCGCGGATCGGGGCCGGACCGTGTCGTATCGCGTGATCGTGTCGAGTTTCGACGCAGCCTTTCGCGTCGTGGCCGCCGGTTTGGGGATCAGCGTCATCCCTGTCGAAGTTGCGGCCGCTTACCGGCAGTCGCTCGGCGTACGGGTCATCCCCCTCACCGATTCATGGGCCCGGCGCCGCTTCGTCGTCTGTTTCAAGACCTTTGACACTATCCAGCCCGCAGCACAAAGAATGGTCGAACATCTAGCGAAACGCGCCGAGTCGGAAACGAAGGTCGGTGAATAACGACCGTGGCATTGGCGATCGACGTGCTCGCCCGTCGCATCGTTGGCTGGCGCGTGGCGGCAGCTTCGATAACGCGCTGGCCGAAACGATCAGCGGTTTGTACAAGACGGAACGGATTCATCGGCGCGCCCCATGGAAAACGCGAGAATCCGTTGAACTGGCGACGCTGGAATGGGTGGCCTGGTACAACCATCATCGGCTGATGGAGCCGCTCGGCTCCATTCCGCCCGCTGAAGCCGACGCAAACTACTACAGGCAACTCGGAAATGCTGCTGACGTGCCTGCGGCGGGTCCTTGCCGGAATGCGCCGCTTGTGCGGGCGGGCGACGCCAGGCCGGCCGCCCACCCCGCCCTTCGATCCCTCGACCCCGATCCGGTCAGAACTTATGCCGGATCCCCGCATGCACCATCAACTGCTTCGACGTCGACGAAAGATCGGCCGCCCCCGGGACATACGCCTGGTCGAGCGACGACCCCGTCGCGTCGCCGGCAACCCGCTGGTACGCGCCCATCAGGTAGACGTCGGTGCGCTTCGACAGGTTGTAGTCGGCCATCAGCCCGATCGAATGGATCTTCGGTTTCGCACTGCCGGTGGTCGCTTCATAACGCACGGTCGTATACACATACTGCGCGCCCACGAAGAACGCCGGCGTGAACTGGTATTTACCGTTCACTTCGAAGTTCTGATACTTGATCGCCGTGACCGTGCCGCCCGCGAGCGGCCCGGTGACGGGTTCGATCGTCTCGTCGCCGAACAGGTAGCCGACGTTCGCGGTCGGCCGCGTGACGTTGCTGTTGGTATACGCGAACCCGATCGTCGCGGGCCCTGCCGTGTAATTGACGCCCGCCCCGAAAATCCGCAGCCGCGCCGACGCGAAGTTCGCATCCGCGCCGACCGACCCCGAGCCCGCGATCGCACCGCCGGCCGTCGCGCCCGGGTTGTCCGCGTTCAGGAACGCCGCGCCGACGAGCAGGCCGCCCTGCTCGTACTGCGCACCGACACTCCACTGCCGGTTGTTCGCGAACCCGGTGTCGTTGCTGAAGCTGTACGTGCCGCCGAACGAGAAGCCGGCAAAATCCGGGCTCGCGTACTTGACCGTGTTGTTCACGCGGAACGTGTTGCCGGTGTTGTCGTTGTCGAGCGGATGCGAGAACGGATAAGTGCCCCAACTGCCGTTCGCGGTCGTCGGCGCGAGATAGTCGACGACCGAGTCGTATTGCCGGCCGAGCGTGAGCGTGCCGAAGCGCGTGCTGCCGAGCCCGACGTAAGCCTGCCGCCCGAACATGCGGCCGCCCTGCGCGAGCGTGCCGCTGTTCACGTTGAAGCCGCTCTCGATCTGGAACAGCGCGTTGTAGCCGCCGCCGAGATCCTCGGTGCCCTTCAGCCCCCAGCGGCTGCCCTGCGCGAAGCCGCTCGCCATCTGCCAATCACCGTGGCCGCCGACGTTGTTCGTATAGTCGATGCCCGCATCGATCAACCCGTACAACGTGACGCTGCTTTGCGCGAACGCCGGTGCCGCGCACAGTGTCGGCATCGCGACGAAAAACAATCTCCAGTTAATTCGTTTTCCTTATTGATATCGTTATCCCAACCCTTGCGATACGGGTCGGCGCTGCTTACTTCGTGCCGTAGATGTCGAAGTCGAAGTACTTGCGGTTGATCCGCTGATACGTACCGTTCGCGAGAATCGTCGCCAGCGCGCGGTTGAATGCATCGCGCAGCTCGGTGTCCTGCTTGCGCAGCCCGAGGCCGTCGCCCTGTCCGAAGTACTTCGCATCGTCGATCGCCGCGCCGACGAACATGAAATCCTTGCCCTGCGGCTTCTTCAGGAAGCCGTCGCTGGCCGCGATCGACGCCTGGAACGCCGCGTCGAGCCGCCCGCTCACGAGATCGGCATAGACCTGGTCCTGGTTCTGGTACGACTCGATCTGCACGCCGGCCGGCTGCCAGTTCGCGATCGCATAGTCGGCCTGCGCGGAACCCTGCTCGACGCCGACCCGCTTGCCCTTCAGCGACGCGGCCGTCGGCAGCAGCGGCGAACCCTTGCGCGCGACCAGCCGCGCCGGCGCGTTCGAGATCCGGTTCGTGAACGCGATCTGCTGCATGCGCTTCGGCGTGATCGTCATCGACGACGCGATCACGTCGAACTTGCGCGCGAGCAGCCCCGGAATCATCCCGTCGAAACTCGACTCGACCCACACGCAGCGCGCGCGCAGCTCCGCGCACAACGCGTTCGTGATGTCGATCCCGAAGCCGGTCAGCGTGCCGTCGGGCTGCTTGTATTCGAGCGGCGGATAGGTGGGATCGACCGCGAGGCGGATCTCCTTGCCCGTCCAGTCGCCCGCATGCGCGGCGCCTGCCACCGTCGTTGCCGTCAGCGCCACCGCGAGCGCCGCCATCCATTGTTTCATTGCCAGTCTCCTTGTTGCCGTCGTTGAAGGTAAATCGGATCGGTCCGGCCGCGCGTCACGCGAGGTAGCGCTCGGCGAGCGCGATCCAGTAGCTCGCGCCCGTCGCGAGGCACGCGTCGTTGAAATCGTAGCCGGGGTTGTGCAGCCCGCAGCCTGCCGCGCCGTCGCCGTTGCCGATCGACAGGTAGCTGCCCGGGCACGCGTCGAGCATGAACGCGAAATCCTCGCTCGCCGCGATCGGCCGCAGATGCGGAATCAGCGCATCGTCGCCGCCCCATTCGCGCGCGACATCGCGCGCGAACGCCGTTTCCGCCGCGTGATTCACGAGCACCGGATAACCGTGGCGATAGTCGATCTCGGCCGTCGCGCCATAGCTGTCTGCCTGGCCGTGCACGATCGCGCGAATGCGCCGTTCGAGCAGCGCGCGCACGTCCGGCGACAGCGCCCGCACGCTCAGTTCGAGATCCGCATGCGGCGGAATCACGTTCGATGCGGTGCCCGCGTGGATTGAGCCGGTCGTGACGATCGCCAGTTCCTGCGGATTGACGTTGCGCGACACGACCGTCTGCAGCGCCATCACGATCGACGCGCAGACGACCACCGGATCGATCGTCGTGTGCGGCGCCGCGCCGTGGCCGCCGCGCCCGGTCACGCGAACGCGCACCTCGTCGGCCGACGCCATCGCCGGGCCGTCGCAGAAGCCGAGCACGCCGGCCGGCAGGCCCGGCACGTTGTGCATCGCGAACACGGCATCGCACGGAAACTGCGTAAACAGCCCGTCGTCGAGCATCCGCTTCGCGCCGCCCAGCCCTTCCTCCGCCGGCTGGAAAATCAGGTTCAGCGTGCCGCTGAAGCGCCCGCGCTGCGCGATGCAACGGGCGGCGGCGAGCAGCATCGCCGTATGGCCGTCGTGGCCGCACGCGTGCATCACGCCGTCGTGCCGGCTCGCATGCGGCAGCCCGGTCGTCTCGCGGATCGGCAGCGCATCCATGTCCGCACGCAGCCCGAGCCGCTTCCCGGCGCCGCGCGTGAGCGTGCCGACCACGCCGGTGCCGCCGAGGCCGCGCGTGACCCGATAACCCCATGTTGTCAGGCAATCGGCGACGAGCCCGCTCGTCGCGTGTTCGTCGAAACCGAGTTCCGGATGGGCATGCAGCCGGCGGCGCAGCGCGATCATCTCCGTCTCGATGGCCGTCATTTCAGGCGGAATGCGTACTCGATCCAACCCCGTTACTCCTTTCCAGGTGCCGCGTGGCGACTGCCGGAGTGGCAGGTCGTGAGCGAGATCGTAGGCAGCGAAAAAGCCGGCGAACAGCCGCAGTTTCGTTATGATGACAACCTTTCGTTGTCGGCTATCACACCCTTTTGCACCCTTTCACACCATGAGCACGATCAAGCTGCATCAGTTGCAGGCGCTCGTCGCGAGCGCGGAGGCCGGGAGCATCCGCGGCGCGGCACGCACGCTCGGGCTGTCGCAGGCGGCCGTCACGCGTGCGTTGCGCGAGCTGGAGGCCAGCGAGCGCCTGCCGCTGCTGGTGCGCGCGCCGGAAGGCATCGGCTTCACCGAATACGGGAAGACCCTGCTCACGCACGCGAAACTCGTGCTCAAGCAGCTCGAGCACGCGCAAAGCGATCTCGAACGTATGCGCGGGCGCGTCGAGGGGCGGCTGAGCGTCGGCGTCACGCCGTGGCTGACGATGACCTTCCTCGCGGAAACCGTGCTGCAGTTTCGCGAGCGGATGCCCGACGTGCGCCTCGAACTGTACGAAGCGCTGATGGCCGTCGCGCAACCGCTGCTGCGCGACGGCAGCATGGATTTCGCGCTCGGCCACGTGCAGGCCGGCAGCGGCGCGCAGGAGTTCGCGTTCGAGCCGCTGCTGCGCTACGAGACGTCGGTGATGGTGCGCGCCGGGCATCCGCGCGAACGCGCGACGTCGGTGCACGACCTGCTCGATTGCGACTGGGTGCTGAATTCGTCGGCCGACGGCCAGGCCGCGCTCGTCGACTACCTGTTCACGCGGCACGGCGCGCAGATCGACGAGCGGCGCATCGTGCGCGCGCAGTCGGTCGCGATGCTGCAGACGATGCTCGAACAGGCCGGCATGTGCACGTGGTGCCCGACGATCCTCGCGGCGGTGCCGCCATTCGGCGAGCGGATGCGCGTGCTGTCGCTGAAGGAGACCTTCGAGCCGAGCGAACTCGGCGTCGTCACGCGCCGCAGCAGCACGCTGAGCGATGCCGCGCGCTGCTTCATCGATTGCCTGCTGCAGGTGATCCGGCGGCATGCGCGCTCGGCGCGCAAGGACGATCTCGCGCTGTTCCGCACGCTCTCGCTGTTGATCTGACGCCGATCGCGCGCCGGCATCGGGAACCCCGCCTGCGGAGGCCCTGCGACATCCGGGCACGACCGGGTATACCTCCGGCACCGCATTGTTCTATACTGCCCCCCAGTATCCGGAAACCACGATCCCATGCCGCATTCCCCCGCAGAGAAAAAACGCGTCCTGACCCGCGTGCGCCGTGTCCGCGGGCAGCTGAATGCGCTCGAGCAGGCGCTCGAGGAAGGCGCCGACTGTGGTCCGGTACTGCAGCAGCTGGCGGCGATCCGCGGCGCGATCAACGGCGTGATGGCCGGCGTGCTCGAAAGCCACCTGCGCGAGGAATTCACCCAGCTCGCGGATGCCCCGCGGCCTGCTTCCGAATCGATCGACGATATCGTGACCCTCGTCCGGTCCTACCTGCGTTGACCGGCGCAGGATCGTCGACGCTCCGCTCCATTCGATGATTTTTTCAACAGGATTGTCATGAAATCACGTGCCGCAGTTGCGTTTGAAGCCGGTAAGCCGCTCCAGATCGTCGAAATCGACGTCGAACCGCCCCGCAAGGGCGAAGTGCTCGTCAAGATCACCCATACCGGTGTCTGTCACACCGACGCGTTCACGCTGTCGGGCGACGACCCCGAAGGCCTCTTCCCCGCCGTGCTGGGTCATGAAGGCGCCGGCATCGTGGTGGAAGTCGGCGAAGGCGTGACCAGCGTCAAACCCGGCGACCACGTCATTCCGCTCTACACCGCCGAATGCGGCGAGTGCCTGTTCTGCAAGAGCGGCAAGACCAACCTGTGCGTGTCGGTGCGCGCCACCCAGGGCAAGGGCGTGATGCCCGACGGCACCACGCGGTTCAGCTACAACGGCCAGCCGGTCTATCACTACATGGGCTGCTCGACGTTCAGCGAATACACCGTCGTCGCCGAAGTGTCGCTCGCGAAGATCAACCCGGACGCGAACCCCGAGCAGGTCTGCCTGCTGGGCTGCGGCGTCACGACGGGCCTCGGCGCGGTGAAGAACACGGCGAAGGTGCAGGAAGGCGACACCGTGGCCGTGTTCGGCCTCGGCGGCATCGGCCTCGCGGTGATCCAGGGCGCGAAGCTCGCGAAGGCCGGCCGCATCATCGCGATCGACACCAACCCCGGCAAGTTCGACCTCGCGCGCGTGTTCGGCGCGACCGACTGCGTGAACCCGAAGGATCACGAAAAGCCCATCCAGCAGGTGATCGTCGAAATGACCGGCTGGGGCGTCGACCACAGCTTCGAGTGCATCGGCAACGTCAACGTGATGCGCGCCGCGCTCGAATGCGCGCACCGCGGCTGGGGCCAGTCGGTGGTCATCGGCGTCGCCGGCGCCGGCCAGGAAATCTCGACGCGCCCGTTCCAGCTCGTCACCGGTCGCCGCTGGCTGGGCACGGCATTCGGCGGCGTCAAGGGCCGCTCCGAACTGCCGGGCATGGTCGAGGAAGCGATGGCCGGCACGATCCAGCTGGCACCGTTCGTCACGCACACGAAGCCGCTCACCGGCATCAACGAAGCGTTCGACCTGATGCACGAAGGCAAGTCCATCCGGACCGTCGTGCATTTCTGAACCACACGCGAGGAGGCCGGTTGCCGCAACCGGCCCGTTGCGCGCGTGCGCCGGCAAGCCACGTCGCTTGGCCGGCGCGACGCATGCTCCGAACCCCATCCTCCGTCCAGCCGGTAACGATCACCGTTGCGTGATCCGTCGCCCGGCGCGCGACTCGGCTTTCGACCGCGAGCCTGTGTCGCGGCTGCCCCGTCAGCACCGCACGCGCCGCATCCGGAGCGTAGCCGACGGCGATTCCCCGAACGCGCGCTTGTAGTCGATCGCGAACCGTCCGAGGTGCGCGAAGCCCCATTTCAGCGCGATGTCCGTCACCGACGCGAGCCCGGGCGTCGCATCGTCGAGCAGTTCATCGCGCACACGTTGCATCCGCAACTGGCGCACGAATGCCATCGGCGTGATGCCGTGGCGATTGCGGAAGCCGGCGAACAGCGTGCTCGGGCTGACGCCCGCGAGTTCGGCGAGCCGTTCGATCGTCAGCGGCTCGTCGAGATGCGCGCGGATGTATTCCTCGACGCGCCGCACGTAGAACGGCGCGAGCGGCGCCGGCGCGTGGCGCGTGCCGTTGCGCGCGGTGTTCGGGTGGCCGTACAGCAACAGGTTGAGCAGCGTCGATTCGAGTTGCTCGAACGCGAGCGGATGGCGCAGCGGATGCCCGTCCGTCGCGATCGCGTCGGCCAGCATCGGCAGCATCTGCGCGAGGCACGCGCCCTGCTGCGACGACAGGCTGAATTCCGGCTCGAACTCCACCGGCGCGCGCCGCTCGTCGCCGAAATGCCGCTGCGCATGCCGCTCCATCACCTCGCGCTCGATCCGCAGGATCACTTGCGGGCACGCCTCGCCCCACCGCATCCTGAGCGACAGCGTCGGCGACAGCAGCGACGCGGTGTCGGGCGACGACACGAAGCGCGTCGCGCCGCACTCGATCTCGGCGTCGCCGCGCAGCGGCATCTGCAACAGATAGAAGTGCTCGAGCGGCCCCGGTTCGATGGACACCTCGCCACCGTAGTCGAGCAGATTCAGCGACAGGTTGCCCCAGCGAGCATGGTGCATGCGGCTGTGCAGCGCGCGCGAATCGCCGGTCAGCGTGAGCCGATGCGGCTTGAACACGTCCGCTACCCGCGCGCGCACCTCGTCGAGGTCATCCGACTGCAGCAGCAGCGTGTCGTGATTGAAACAGGCGGCGTCACCCAGCCAGCCCGCTCCGGAAAATTGCCCCATCGAAGTTCTCCCGTCGTGCTCGATCGCACTTGCGCTGTGCACGCGTTCCCGATTCCGGGGAATCCCGTCGCACGATCCGGATAGCGGCCGGAGTATCCGGACAGTCCGCCTCGCTACACTACGCAAGCCCTGCGCACCCGATGCAAGAAGCGGACCGTTCGCGCATCGTAGAAAACTGTGCGGCGCTTCCGCATCCGCACAAACCCGCAGAGCGCCGTGCCCGGCCCCGCTGCGGCGGGCCGGTCCGCAGGTTTCCGGAATTCGCGGATACCGGTCGAAGAAAGCGGATAGAAGCGCGCGTTTCGTCCGCCAATACTCGGCCCATGCCAGTCACGAACAGAATGGAGAGACACATGCAAGGACGACACATCGAGATCCCGTCGCCGGACGGCGGAGCGTTTCGCGCGTACCTGAGCACGCCGGCCGGCGGCACGGGGCCGGGCATCGTGCTGTGCCACGAGATCTTCGGCGCGAACGCGACGATGCGCGACGTGGCCGATTACTACGCCGAAGAAGGCTACACGGTGCTCGTGCCGGACCTGTTCTGGCGCCAGGCGCCCGGCATCGAACTCGGTTACACCGCCGCCGACTTCGAGCGTGCGATGGCGCTGTACCGCGAATACGACGAAAACAAGGGCGTCGAGGACATCGCCGCCGCGCTGGCCGTGCTCACGCAACGGCCGGAATGCACGGGCCAGGCCGGCGTGCTCGGCTACTGCCTCGGCGGCAAGCTCGCGTATCTCGCCGCGTGCCGCCTGCCGGAGGTGGCCGCCGCGGTCAGCTATTACGGCGTGGGCATCGAACACGCGCTCGACGAGGCCGCTCGTCTGCGCGGCCGGCTCGTGCTGCAGATTCCCGCGCAGGACCGCTTCTGTCCGCCCGACGCGCAGCAACGCATCGCCGCGGCGCTCGCGGGGCGCGACGGCGTGGAAGTGTATGTCTACCCGGACGTCGATCATGCGTTTGCACGCGTCGGCGGCGATCATTTCGACAAGGCGGCCGCGGTGATGGCGCATCAGCGCGCGATCGCCGCGTTCCGCGCGGCGCTCGGCCCGCGCTACGACCTGTCCGCGCTGTGGGAAGAACATCTCCGGCACGAATTCGACACGCGCAACGTCGACGCGACGATGGACACGATGGTCGCGCAGCCTTACGTGAACCATATTCCGACACTGACGGGCGGCGTCGGCTACGACGAACTCAAGCGCTTCTACACGCATCACTTCGTGCATGCGAACCCGCCGGACACCACGATCACGCCGATCTCGCGCACGATCGGCGCGAGCCAGATCGTCGACGAACTGCTGTTCTGCTTCACGCACACGACCGAGATCGACTGGATGCTGCCCGGCGTCGCGCCGACCGGCAAGCGCGTCGAGATCCCGCTCGTCGCGATCGTCAAGTTCCGCGGTGACAAGCTGTATCACGAGCACATCTATTGGGACCAGGCGAGCGTGCTCGTGCAGATCGGCCTGCTCGACGCGGCCGGGCTGCCCGTCGCCGGTGTCGAAACGGCGCGCAAGCTGCTCGACGAAACCTTGCCGTCCAACGGCCTGATGCAGCGCTGGCGCGACAGCGCGTAATCGACGGATACCCGGGCGGCACGTCGAACGCGCGCCGCCTGCGCTCAATCATTCCAGGAGACTCCCCATGACTGCCCTTGCTGGCAAAGTCGCGATCGTCACCGGCGGCGCCACGCTGATCGGCGCCGCCGTCGCGCAGGACCTGAGCCACGCCGGCGCGTGCGTCGCGATCCTCGATCTCGACGCGGAGAACGGCGCGCGCGTCGCCGACACGCTCGGCGAACGCGGCACGTTCATCGCGACCGACATCACCGACGACCGCGCGATCGAACGCGCGGTATCGGCCGTCGCCGAACGCTTCGGCTCGATCGACCTGCTGATCAACCTCGCGTGCAGCTACGTCGACAACGGCATCCAGGCCACGCGCAACGACTGGCTCGCGGCGATGGACGTCAACGTCGTCTCGGCCGCGATGCTCGTGAAGGCCGTGCACCCTTACCTGACCCGGCGCGGCGGCGGCGCGATCGTGAACTTCAGCTCGATCTCCGCGCAATGCGCGCAGACCGGCCGCTGGCTCTATCCGACATCCAAGGCCGCGATGCGCCAGCTCACGCGCAGCATGGCGATGGATCTCGCCGCCGACCGGATTCGCGTCAACTCGGTGTCGCCGGGATGGACGTGGTCGCGCGTGATGGACGAGCTCACGCACGGCGACCGCGCGAAAACCGATCGCGTGGCCGCGCCATTTCATCTGCTCGGGCGCGTGGGCGATCCGTCGGAAGTCGCGCAGGTCGTCACGTTCCTGTGCAGCGATGCGGCGAGCTTCGTGACGGGCGCCGACTACGCGGTGGACGGCGGCTACTCCGCGATGGGCCCCGAGCAGGCGGTGCCGGCGATTCCGCGGCTGGCCGAATAACCGCCGGCCGTTCCTTCCCGCCCACATTCCACTCCATTTAATTCGTCATGCAAAGGATTGCATCATGAAACGCATCGCTATCGTCGGCGCCGGCCAGGCCGGCCTGCAACTCGCCTTCACGCTGCTCGACCACGGCTATCACGTCACGCTCGCGACCAATCGCGACGCGCAACAGATTCGCGCCGGCAAGGTCATGTCGAGCCAGTGCATGTTCCATACCGCACTGCAGATCGAACGCGATCTCGGCCTGAACGCCTGGGAAGAAGCGTGCCCGTCCATCGACGGCATCGGCATCGCGGTGCCGCATCCGCAAGGCAACGGTCGCAAGGCGATCGACTGGTCGTCGCGGCTGACCCGCTACGCGCAATCGGTCGACCAGCGCGTGAAGATGGCCGACTGGCTCGACGTGATCCGGCGCCGCGGTGCCGACGTGCGCATCTGCGACGTCGGCGTGCCGGAGCTCGAGGCGCTCGCACGCAGCCACGATCTCGTGCTGCTCGCGGCCGGCAAGGGCGAAATCGTGAACCTGCTCGGCCGCGACGACGCACGCAGCGCGTTCGAGCGCCCGCAACGCGCGCTGGCCCTCACCTACGTGACGGGCATGACGCCTAGCGAGCCGTATTCGCGCGTGCGCTTCAACCTGCTGCCCGGGATCGGCGAATACTTCGTGTTTCCGGCGCTGACCACGACGGGCCCGTGCGAAATCATGGTGTTCGAAGGGATCCCCGGCGGCCCGCTCGACTGCTGGGCCGACGTGAAGACGCCCGAGCAGCATCTCGACCGCAGCCTGTCGTTCCTGCAGCAGTACGTGCCGTGGGAATTCGAGCGCTGCCGCGACGTTGCGCTGACCGATCCGAACGGCACGCTGTCCGGGCGCTTCACGCCGACCGTGCGCAAGCCGTTCTTCCGCCTGCCGTCGGGCCGCACCGTGTTCGGCATGGCCGATGCGGTGGTCGTCAACGATCCGATCACCGGCCAGGGTTCGAACAATGCGGCGAAATGCGCGAAGGTGTACGGCGACGCGATCCTCGCACGCGAAGCCGAGCCGTTCGACGAAGCCTGGATGCACGACACGTTCGAACGCTACTGGGCCTACGCACAGCACGTCGTGCGCTGGACCAACTCGCTGCTCACGCCGCCGCCGCCGCACATCCTCGAGCTGCTCGGCGCCGCCGGCCAGCTGCCGTCGCTCGCCGCGACGATCGTCGACGGCTTCGACGATCCGCGCCGGTTCGCGCCGTGGTGGTTCGAGCCGACGGCCTGCGCCGCGCTGATCCGCGAACACGCCGCACGTTCGGAGTAAGCGACATGAACGCCACCGCTTCCGGCAATCCGGGCCTCGACCCGCAGCAATTGCGCGCCGCATTCGGGCAGTTTCCGACCGGCGTCACCGTGATCACCACGCGCGCGCCGGACGGGCGCAAGGTCGGCCTCACCGCCAATTCGTTCTCGTCGCTGTCGCTCGACCCGCCGCTCGTGCTGTGGAGCCTGCGCAAGGTCGCGCCGAGCCGTCCGGATTTCGTCGCGGCCACGCACTTCGCGATCAATATCCTCGCGCACGACCAGATCGAACTGTCGCGCCGTTTCGCGACGCCGAGCGCCGACAAGTTCGACGGCGTGCCGCACGTGGATGCCGATGCGGGCGGTGTGCCCTGTCTCGACGGCGCAAGCGCACGTTTCGTGTGCCGCCATGTCGGCCATTACGAAGGCGGCGACCACCTGCTGTTCATCGGCCAGATCGAGGCATTCGATGCGTTCGGCCATGCACCGCTCGTGTTCCATGCGGGCCAGTATCGCGCGATCTCGGCACACCCCGATCTTTCTCGTGCCGCTTGATTAGTTATACAAACAAATATTCAGGAGGTGGTGATGATGAATTGCGGCTCTCGCCTGCTTGCGATCGCAGGCCTCGTGTGCTTCGGCCTGACCGGGCACGTGCCGGCGCATGCGACCGACCTGCCATCGGTCAACCTGGGGATGACCAGCTTCCTCGACGGGATGCCGCCGGCCGGTGCCGGCTGGTACGGCACGCAGTATCTCGAGTACTACACGGCCGGACGCGTCAACGACAATGCCGGCAACAAGGTCGGGCTGCCGAAGCAGGACATCGACCTGTTCGCGGGGCTGAGTCAGCTCGTCTACCAGTCGCCGCTGGCGTTCGGCGGCATGCATCCGGGGCTCGACGTGATCCTGCCGTGGGTGGCGTCGGTGCACACGAACGACGGAATCGGCAACGTCGCGCTGAATTCGCGGGCCGGGTTCGGCGACCTGCTGATAGGCCCGTTCATCCAGTTCGATCCGGTGATGGGCCCGCAAGGGCCGCGCTTCGCGCAGCGGGTGGAATTCCAGTTCATCGCGCCGACCGGCGCATACGACCCGGCGCGGGCAATCAATCCGGGCAGCCATTTCTGGTCGTTCGATCCGTACTGGGCCGCGACGTTCTGGGTCACGCCGAAGTGGACCGTGTCGTGGCGCCTGCACTATCTGTGGAATGCGACCAATCACGAGCCGGCGACCGCGCTCGGCCCCGACGTGACGTCGACGCAGGCCGGCCAGGCCGTTCATGCGAACTTCGCGACCGAGTACGAAGTGCGGCCCGGGCTGCGGTTTGGGCTCAACGGCTACTGGCTGCGCCAGACCACCGACATGAAAGTGAACGGGCAGGATGTGACCGGCACACGGGAAGCCGTGCTCGCGATCGGGCCCGGCGCGATGGTCAGTTTCTCGCCGCAGGATCACCTGATGTTCAACGCGTACTTCGAGGTCCTTGCGCGCAATCGGCCGCAGGGTTCGCGGATGGTGTTGCGGTACGTGCATCATTTTCAGTGACGCGCAAACCCGGCCGGCGCTGCCGGCCGATATCGTATGACGAATGCATCGCGCACCTTCGGAGCGCGGATGCGTGTCCTATAGTTTCGGGGATGCAAGGAGACCACTTAAACACGACAAGGAAGGGAACACGCGATGGCGACCTCTGCTCCTCCCCGGCTTCACCCGCGCGCCGCGCAGCGGCTGGTGCATCACCTGGCGACGGTTGCACCGGCGCTGGCCGTCGGCATCGCCGTTTCCGCCTGCGGCGGCGACAGCTCGCTGAACAGCGACGAGCCTGCCTACGCCACCCAGGCGCGCCCGCAGATCAATGCGCTGCTCGCGAGCACGATGACGCCCGGCGCGGTCGTCTACGTGCAGTCGCCGCAAGGCAACTGGCTCGCGTCGTTCGGCACGGCCGTGCGCGGCACGAACTCGCCGATCCCGACGAACGCGCACTTTCGCATCGGCAGCGTGACGAAGACGTGGACGGGCACCGTGATCCTGCAACTCGTGCAGGAAGGCAGGCTGCGCCTGACCGATCATGTCAGCCAGTACGTCGCGAACGTGCCGAACGGCGACACGATCACGATCGAGCAGTTGCTGACGATGCGCAGCGGTCTCTACAACTACTCGACCAGCCTTGCGTTCAACCAGTCGCTCGACGCGCAGCCGGACAGGGTGTGGACCATCGACGAACTGCTGGGTATCGCGGAGAACCAGCCCGTCTATTTCGCGCCGGGCGCGGATTTTCGCTACTCGAACACGAATACGGTGCTGCTCGGCCTGATCATCGAGCAGCGCACCGGCATGAGCGCCGCCGATGCGATCCGGACGCGGCTGTTCGCGCCGCTCGGGCTGACCGAGACATCGCCGCCGCCGCAGGACAACACGGCGCTGCCCGCGCCGGCGCCGCGCGGTTATCAATGGGGCACCAACGTGGAGACGATCGACGGCGACGCGCTGTCTCCCACGCGCCAGGCCGCCGCGAAGAACGGCACGCTGCAGCCGGCCGACGTGACGACGGTCAATACGTCGTGGGCATGGACGGCCGGCTCCGGCATCTCGACCGCGGCCGAACTGGGTGCGTACGTGCAGCGGATGGTCGGCGGCGGCTACCTGAATGCGGACCTGCAGGCGCAACGCCTCGCGAGCTGCACGCCGATCGATCCGTCGAATCCGGCGTCGGCGAGCTACTGCATGGGGCTCGCGAAGTTCGGCACGTTCTACGGGCACACCGGGGAAATACCGGGTTTCAATACGTTCGCGGGCTACGATCCGGCAACGAAGACGACGATCGTCACGTGGGCGAACACGGCGTCCGGCCCGGACGGACGCGCACCGGCCAACGAGATCGCACGGATCATCATGGGCGAGCTCAGCAAGGCGGCCGATGTGCCGAGCGAGGGGCGGCCTTGAGGGGAAGCGGCCGCCACGTCGCCATCGCCCGCGTCTAGCGCGCCGGCCGCGACAACTGCCGCTTGCGCGTCACCATCGACGCGATCTGTTCGTCGAACAGCACGCGGCAGATGTCGTCGACCGCGTGACGCGCACGCGACTGCTCGGCCGGCGGCAACGCGGCCACCGCGTCGAACAGCTTCGTGCGCTGCATCTTCGCCGCCGCGATGGCCAGCGTCAGCGCGTGGACGGTCTGCTGGCGATCCTCGAAATGCGCGCGCTGCGCATCGCGCCGCGCCGCATGCGCGAGCTGCGCCGCGCGCTCGAGCTCCAGCGCGCGGATCAGCTCGACGAGATCGACGGCGAGCGCGGAAAAATCGGCAATCACGGCCGCGGCACGGACGCTGCGCCGGGATCCGCGACGACCACCTCGACCATCTTCGTCAGCATGTCGAGCGCCTGCTGACGCGACTGCGGGTCGGATTCCGGAATGCCGGCCAGCACTTCGCGGATCAGCTTGACCGCGGTGTCGCCGCGCGTGACGATCGTGTCGCGCATCACCGACAAACGCTCGATCTCGGCTCGAAACGCCTCACGTACCTGACGGGTGCGCGCCTCGATCTGCTCGACCTGCGCTTCCGAATTCGCGCGGATTTTCGCGATCTCGGACAGGTTGGCCACGATCGTGACCACGTTGGCGGCCGCCTGCGTGCCGCCGGCGATCAGCACGTCGACCTGTTGCTCCGTCAGCCCGCCACGGCGCGCCGGCGGCGTGCCGGGACGTTCGGCAGGCACCGTTGCCGGCCGGCGGGCCGGCAGATCCATCGAATCATCGCTCATGATGTGTTCCTTTCGTGTTCAGGGATTGACCGTCTGCGTCAGCCGCGTGCGCAGGCCCGCGAGCAGTCGGCGCGTGTGCTGCACAGCGGCGAGGCGCGCCGCGCGCTCGGGTGCCGGCACCGGGCTGCTTTCGAATTCGCCGTACAGCGCGTCGATGATCGCCTCGTTGGACGCGCGCAGCGACGGCAGGTGCTCGTCGCGCAGCACCGTGTCGATGTCGGCGCGCCACTTGCCGACCGCGTCGCGGCTTTGCTCGATCAGCTTGCGCTGCCAGACCTGCGCCTCGTAGACGAACGAACCGAGCTCGACGATCACCGTCACCGCGACGTTCAGCCGCTCGAGCATGCGCTTCGTGAACATGCGGCCGATCGCGTCGTACACCTCGCGTCCGAAGCGCTGGCCGAACAGCTCGCCCAGCCGCTTGACCGCCATCTTCGCGAGGTTGCCGGCCCCCGCGGCCGCGCCGCCGACGCCGCCGATCCCGCTCAGCATCGCGTTCACGGCATTGCCGGCGAGACGCTGAGCGATCGTGCGCGACACGTTCAGCGTGAAGCGTCGCACCGGATCGTCGGGGCGCAACGACACGGTCTTGTCGAGCTCGCCGATCGCGGTGTTCGCGATTTCCTCGAGCCGCCGGTTCAGCGCGACCATCTCGACTTCCATGTGCGCCTCGAGCTGCCGACCGATGCGCCGTACCTCGAACGGCAGACAATGGCCCGCGACCCATTCCGCGCAGTCGGGATAACCGAGCCATTTGTCCGCGCCCATGACTTCGGCCTCGATCTGCTGCATCGACGCGGCAACGAGGGTATCCAGCAGATGCGGCAGCGCGGTGGCGAGGCTGGCCATCGTCCGCTCGATCTCACGCAGCGACTCGGCCCGTGCGGCGCGCGTGATGTCGAGTGCGCGCGCGATCGCGTCGGCTTCCTCCGCACTCGCAGACAACGCGGCCTCGTCGCGCTCGAGCACCGCGTCGGCATCGTCGAGCACCGCGAGCACGCTCGCCTGCAGTCGTTCGTGCACGGTCTCGAGCACCGCGGGATCGAACGCATGGCGACGCACTTCTTCCCACAACGCGTCGGCCGCGAGCGACGCCTGCGCGACCGGGGCGCCGTTCGCCGGCCGGTTCGCCGACCCGACGAGCTGCAGCGTCAGCGGCCGCCGCAGCCCGTCCGCGGCGAGCCGCCTGATCTCGGCCACGCGCTTGTCGTCGAGGCCGCAGCCTTCCGGCACGCGGTTGATCGCCAGCACCAGCGGAATCGTGGTGTCGTGCGCGGTCGCAGCCGCGATCGCCTCGAGCAGGTCCTGGTCGGACTGGCCGAAGCCGGTGCGATAGCCGACGACGAACACGATCACGTCGCTGTTCGGCAGGAAGCGCATCAGCACTTCCTCGTGCGTGCTCAGCACCGCGTTGTAGCCCGGCGTGTCGAACACGTGCAAGCCGACGTTGCCGGCCGCCTTCGGTCTCGTGCGGACCTGCAGACGCAGCATGTCTTCATCCGGCATCTCGCACAGCGCGCGGAAGCGTTCGTAGTCGATCGCCTCCTGCGTTGCATCGCGATAGATCGCGAAGTAGCGCGACGCGGATTCGTCGCGACACGCGACATGCGTGACCACGCCGGTCGTCGGGCACGCGCTCGCAGGCAGCACATCCTGCCCGAGCAGCGCGTTGATCAGCGACGACTTGCCGGTGCTGGTCTCGCCGACCACGGTCACATAGGCCTGCGGCAGCGTCAGGCGGCTCAGCAGCAGCCGCGCGACGCTCGCCCGCGCGTCATCGCCGCCTTGTTCGAGCAGGTCGACGAGCTCGCCTGCCCCGTCGATCCAGTGGTGCGATTGCATCGTCATGCACGTGCCTCCTTCAGTTTGCCGCGCAGCGTATCGACGGCCTCACGATCGGCGCTCAGCACGTCCGCGGCGCGCGCCTTTTCGTCGGCCGACATGTTCATCATCGATAGCGAACCTTGCCGCTCCTGCTCGAATGCCGCCGATTTCGCCGCACGCCAGTGTTCGAGCACCGCGTCGAGATGGTCGACGAACGTGTCGGCGATCCCGTTGAGCGCGGCTGCCGTCTCCGCCACGTACCGGTCGATCGCGGCGAACACCTCGGGCTCCACGGCCCGCGCGCGAAGCTCGGTCACGCCTTCCTTCGCCTTGCCGCCGAGCCACTGGCCCGCCATCGCGCCCAACAAGCCGCCGACGGCGCCCCCGACCAGCGCACCGATCGGGCCACCGCCCAGACCGCCGACCAGTGCGCCGGCTTCCACCGCAGCCCACACGCCGCCCGCGGCCGCGCCGGCCCGCGCGATCAGGTTCTCGAACCGCATCGCTTCGGCCTTGTCGACCGTGAACGTGATGTTCGGCACGTCGGCAGACCAGGCGTCGAGCCCGTCGAGATCCATGCGCAGGCGCTCCTGCATCGCTAGCGCGTCTTCCTGCACCTGATTGAAGATGTCGTCGGTGGCCTCCGACTGCTCGTCGCGCAGCGCGCGCGACAGGCGCGGCCCGTCGACGATGCCCGCGCGCATCTTGGTGCGCATGCGATTGCGCAGTTCCGCGCCCTTGTCGTCGGCCCAGGTCCGCAGCTGCTGGCGCACGGTTCGACGAAATGCGTCCGCATCGTCACGCATGCGCGCACCGCGCTCGTCGAGCGCCTGCAGGCGCTCGATATGCAGCCGTGCGTCGTCGGCCATGCGGGCCGCGTGCGCGCTGCGGTCGAGCCGGGTTTCCTCCAGGCGGCCGTCGATGACCGCGGCCACGCGCGCGAGGTCCGCGTCCAGCGCCGTCGCGACGGCGTCGGCCACGCGCGCAGTCCAGTCCGCCCCGAAGCGGCCGAGTTCGGCGTCCAGCGCGGCCAGGCCCGACGCATCGACGAGTCCGGCGTTGCGGCTCAGCGCGCCGCGCAGCGCGTCGAACCCGTTCACGACATGAATCGCGGGCGGCGCGTCGAACGGAATCCCGGCCTGTTCCGCAATCTGCCGCAACACCTTCTCGTTATGCTCGCGGCCGGCCTGCGCTTCGTCGTCGGATTCGTCGTTCCAGCGGTTCTGCACGAAGATCGCCGTGCGCAGCGATGCCCACTGGAGCCGGACGAAAACCGCTTCGGAACGGGTCAGCGGCGGCACCGTGCGCAGCATGAAGATCACGCCGACCGCTTCGGCGAGGTAGCGCTGCGTGGTGTCGCGGTTGGCCTGCGTCAGGCTGCCGACGCCAGGCAGGTCGACGAGCACCAGTCCGTGCCGGAACAGCGCGCGGTTCGACGTGAGCACGACGCGCGTGACCTGCTTGACGTTGCCGGGATTCTGTTCGTTGTGGACGACCGAGCGCAGCGCGTCCTCGGTGCACGGCAACGTGTCGACGCGGCCGTCGGCGAAATGAACCTGCGCGTGCGGACTCTGTTCGGCTGCCCACGCAATCTCCACCGGCACACAGGTGGTTTCGTCCGCATCGATCGGCAGCACGGGCGCGTCGAACGCGAGCGCATTCAGCAACGTGCTCTTGCCGCTGCCCTGGATGCCGGCGATCGGCAACACGAAGCGCTCGGCCGACAGCTGGCCGCGGTAGGCGCGCAAGCGCTCGACCAGGCCGGGCTGCGCGTCGTCCGGCTCCTGCGGATCGTAGCGTTCGCCGAGCGTCGGCCATTGCGGCGCACCCAGCAGATCGAACATCGCGGTGCGGTTCGTCATCGTGCGTCTCCCGCTGCGCCGAACAGGCGCTTCCACCACGGTTTCGACAGATGATCGACGCGTCGCAGCACGGTTTGCAGGACGTCGCGCTGGGCGGCCTGGACCGTCTGCAGGTCGTGCAGCATCGCGTGCGTGCCGAGCAGCGCATCGGTCGCCGCACCCAGCTTCTGCGCGTGGTCGATCAGCACCGCGAGCTGACGTTCATGCGCGTCGGCGATCGCACGCAACGCGTCCACCTTGTCGTTCGTCGCCTGCGCGTGCTGCTGCAGCGCGACGATCGCGCGCGTCTGGCCGGCCGCCACTTCGCCCGCCGCGTCGACCGCGCGCACCTGCCGGTCGAGCACCTCCACCTGCGCGGCGACGCGGCCGTCGAGGGCCTGCGTCGCGGCCGTCAGTCCGGCGAGCGTATCGGTCGCCGCTGCCATCCTTACCTGAAGCGCGGCGAACTGTGCGTCGAGCTGCCCGATCGATTTGATCGGCGCAGCCAGCGTGTCGCGCGTCGCATTGCGGATTTCCGCTCGAATTTCATTCGTGAGCCCGCCGGCCCACGAGGGCGTCTGCGCGAGGTGCCCGCTGAGTTCGTCGAGTACGCGCCGAGTCTCGTCGTCGACGGTGATACGCGTGTGATGGTTCATGGTTGTCCTTGGAACGGATATCAGGCCGCGACCGCTTTCCACGAGCGGATGATCGCGGCGGCATCTTGTCGGTGGTATTCGGGAAGCCCGCCGATGAACTCCTTTTCCTCCGCGATCGTTTCGAACGGGGTGTCCGGAACGAGCAGGCGGTTCGCGAGCTGCGAATAAACGTGCTTCTCGTCGTTGACCAGCACGCCCGCCAGCGGATAGCCGCGCTCGTCGCACAGCAGCTTCAGCTCGCGCAGCGCTTCGGCGATCGAGCCGGATCGCTCGAGCTCGCGGATCGATTGCACGACGGCGACGATCGGACGCTTGAGCGCACCGAATCGAATGCCCGAGCGATCCAGCGCGCTCTTCGTCGCGCCGATCTGCTGGATGTCGAGCATCAGAAAGATCACGCACGGCGACGTCAGGAACTCGCGCACCGCGTCGAGCGTGCCGGCCTCCGGCACCGCCACCGCGATCTCGTCGAAGCGGCCGCTGTCGAAGCTGCGTGACGTGAAGCCCGCAGCCCTGCCGGCCTCGACCGTCAGCGCGTCGAACCAGAAACGGTTCACGAAGTCGCCGAGGCTGTCCGCGTCGTAGCCGAGCATCAGGACGCGCCGGCCGTCGCGCGAACGCCGGGCGGTCGCGCCGGCCAGCACCTGGTCCCGCACATCGGGAAAGCGCCGGCGCGAGATCCGTTTCGCAAGTCGTGCCAGCAACACGGCCGCCGACGGCACGTCGATGTCATGCCATTCCGGCTCGACCGCGGGCGCCGTCGTCGCTGCGACGCCTGCGTCCGCATGCGCGGCGCGGGTGGATTGCGGCGGCGCGACGACCAGCGCGCCGAGCTGCTGCGCGATCGCCTTGCGCTGCACGATCGCGCTCGCGGCCGACATCTTCGCGCGCACGCCTTGCTCCTGCGCCGCGACTTCACCCTTGAACTGCCGGCCGATCTGCTTGATGCGCTTGATGGTCGCTTCGACGAACGCGCCGACGAAGTCGAGTTCCTTGTCCACCGCGCGTGCGACGGCCTTGCGGAACGCATCGATGTCGCGGATCTCCGTCCAGCTCTCGGTCCGTTCGTCGTAGCCCCAGTTCTGATCGAAGAAGTCGACCTTGCGCTTCAACCAGCCCCAACCGCTCGATTGCTCGGTGCGGATCTTCCGCGTGCATTCGGTGGTTTCGAACTTGAGCGTGCTGGCGGGCCGCGCGAGCTTCGCGGCCAGGTCGATGTCCTCCGTGCGCAGGTTCAGCGTCGCGCAATCGTCCGCGATCTGCGCATTCAGGCGCTTGTTCAGATCGCTGAGGACGTTCGCCGATCGCTTCTGCCATTTCTCGACGCGAGTCTTCAGCGTATGGGCGGCATCGATGCCGGTGGCGGTCAGCGCTGCCGCTTCGTGACGCAGCGTGTCGGCTTCGCCCGACCGCTCGACCGGCACGCGCTCGGCCTCCTCGCGCATCCACGCATAGCGCGCCGCAAGCGCGTTGTCGAGTGCCGCCAGCCGCTCCGCCTCCTTGCACAGACGCCGCAGCACGGCCGCCTGATCGCCCGGCTCCAGCTCGCGCTTGATCACCTTGTTCAACCAGTCGTCCAGCTGCTGGCGACGTCCGTCCGCGATCGCGGGGGCCAGCGCATCGAGCCGTTGCTGAATCAGCGCGACGCAGTCGGGCATCCCGCAGCGGTCGTCCCACTGCTCGAGCGCCATCCGGGCCGACACCTGGCAGAGCGCCACGGACCGCACGCCGGCCTTTGCGAGCACGCCTTCGACGCGCCGGCGATGCTCGGCGAGCACCTCGGTCCGGCTCTTCAGTTCGTCGCCGTTCGGTCCCAGCTTCGCGACCACGCTGTCGATCATGTTCTGCACGACGACGATCGGCTTTCCCAGGTCGTCCGCCATGCACACGTAATCGCGCATCTTCTCGTCGGAATTGGCCTTGCAGGTGGTGACGAACACGACGACGTCCACCGTCGGCAGCAGCACCTCCAGCGTCAGCCGCTCGTGGTCGTCGTGGCCGGCCGCGTCGAGCCCCGGCGTATCGATCAGCGCCACGCCGCGCCGGAAGCGGAAATCCGGCGAGCGCAGCCGGATCTCCGCAACGCCTTCGCGGTTGCCCGGATTGGTCTCTTCGTCCGCGTAGTATTTGAGCCGCTTCGCAATCGCGCTGCCGGTCAGCGACTTCGGCTTCGCGCCGGGCGTATCGAAATGAATCGTGCATTCGAGCTGCTCGCCCCATTCGCACACGACCAGGCTGTTGGAACTCGGCCGCACCGCGCGGGGCAGCAGCTCCGCACCGAGCAGCGCGTTGACGAGCGTCGACTTGCCGGAACTGGTGACGCCCATCAGGCCGATGCGGAACGCATCGTTCCGCCAGATGCGCTCCCGGTCGTTCAACCAGCGGTGTTCGTCTTCGAAGTAGTTGCCGACCGCATCGTCGCTCGAGAGGATGGTCCGGATCCGATCGATCAGCTTGCCGAGTTCAGCGTGTCCCGCCCGCGCGCTTTGCATGTAAATCCAGTGACGTGATGAAGTGAGCCTGCCGGCATCGTGCGCTCCGGGCGCCGCAAGGGCGTGGGGAGCGGACGGCCGCTACGGATCTAACGGCATCCGCCTGCCGATCTTTAGGGGTGTAGCGAGGCTGTGAGGCGCATGGAGCGAAAGATAAGACGGGCTTCGGACAATTCATGTCCGAAGCCTGCGGGTGATGATCGCAATGTGCATGGCAGCGCATTCGACGTCGCGAACGCGGTGCGTCTCCAGCGGCTCGACGAAAAGGGCCACGCAAGCGCCGTTCACCTACCCGACCCGCTCCATCAACATCCCCGCCGCGCGATCGGACATCACGACGATCAGCTTGACCGTCGCCCGCGTCGCGCCGACGAACAGCCGCCGCAGCGCAATCTCGTCGAAGTGCTCGAAATCCACCTCCGTCAGGATCACGCACGGCGCGCTTTGCCCCTTGAACCGGAACACCGAATCGAACCGCAGTTCACCGTCCCGGTATATCGGTGCGCCGTGCGCATCGTATGCGCCGGTGAAGCTGCGCAACGCATGTCTGCCCAGCCGGTCCAGCACCGTAAACAGCGACTTCTCCCGACCGTGAAAACTCAGCAGCGCAATGTCGGACAGCGCGAAGCCGGCAGCCAGCGCCGCGTCGATCGCCTGCCGTGTCGTGTGCGCGGCATTCGCGCCGGCATACGTCATGAGACCCACGTCCGAACCGTCGAACGGGCTGGCGGCTTCGAATCCCATCGGCGCGCCGGCGAGCGCACCGACGAAACGCACGATGTCCCGCGGGCTGCGATAGTTCGACGTCGCCCGCACTTCGACCCAGCCCGGCAGGTCGACGCCGTCGCGCAGATACAGGTTCTGCATCGGGTCCTCGAGCCACCACCACTTGCCGCCGTCACGAAGCAGCCGCCCGATCGGCGCGACCCAGGCCTGCAGGAAGTCCTGGCCTTCGTCGACGACGATCGTGTCGAAGCGCTCGGCGTCGTCCGGCTGCCAGTCGGCAAGCGCCCGCTCGAGCTTCTCGAACACGCCGTCGCCGGCGAAGTCGATCGTTTCGCCGTCGCGCGCCGCGGCCTGCTGACAGAGCTTGTGATAGGTGAGCACGGTGGCACCGGGCGGCGCAATCCGGCACAGATGATCGGCGAGCGGCCGGTTGAAGCACAGATAGAGCGCGCGCTGGCCGGCCTTCGACGCGTCTTCGAGCACCCGCAACGCGAGCTGCGTCTTGCCGGAGCCGGCCGTGCCGATCACGCGCAGGCGAAACGGCCGGCATTCGATCGCACGCGCCCATGTCGCGAGGCCGCCCGAGATTCGCGTCACGAGGCGCGCGGCCTCGCCGATGGTCGCGCCGACATCCGGCGTCAGCGACAGCTCGTCGCCCAGGAACGCATGAATGCGGTCCGCGCACGCCAGCCGCGCCTCGTCGGCCGGAAGGATCGCCTGGATGATCGACGGCAGCGCGGCACGGCGTTCCGAGTCGACGATCCGCGCCGGATTCACGCCGGCGATTTCCGGCTGCTTCACGCGGTAGTCCGGGCAGTACAGCAGCTCCTCGAGCCGATAGCGCATCGTCCCGAACGCCGTCTTGAAGCGTCCGTGCATCCCGGCAATCGTCCTTGCCAGCTGGACCGACACGCTCTTGCGCGTCGTCCCGTACGCCTTCGCGAGCCCGTCGGGCGTTTCCTCGAGCAGCCCGGATTTCTGCTCGATCACGAGCACGCGGCCGGACGGCCCGACCACGACGAAGTCGGCTTCCCCGAAAATGGCGAAACCCTTGTGGAGCTGGGTCCAGTGCACGCCGTGATAGACGGCGTAGCTGTCCGGCAAGTCACGCCGCAGCATCTCCAGCGTCTCGATCTCGCGTTGCGCCGCACCGCTGACGGCGAGCGCGTCCCAGCCGTTCGGAAAGACCTGTGCCATGCGACTCCCGTCAACCGCCGTAAATCCGCGCGAGCGCGGCCGCCTCGGCCGCCAGCTCGGCACGCAGGCTCGCCGGCCCCAGCACCTCGACGTTCGGCCCGAACGACCGGAGCCACCAGCGCAACCGCTGGCTCAGCATCGTGGTGCCCTGCACGAACAGCGCATCGCCGCTGCGGCGCGTCGTCTGGTCGAGCGACAGCGGCGCCTCGAGCAGATGGTCACCGGCCTGGTTGACGAACCTGAGCGACAGCTTCACTTCCTTGTCGACCATGAAGTCGAAGCGGCGCTGCTGCTTCACGTAGACCTCCAGCGAGAACGAAGCCGGATAGTCGAACGATTCGAGCATCGCTTCGGCGCGGGAGAGCCGGTCCATCCGGTACAGCACCGGATCCGGCTTGCCTTCGGAGACGCCGACCATGTACACCAGCCCGCCGACTTCGACGAGGCCGAGCGGCAGCAGGATCTTCGGCGTCTCGTTGTCCGCGTTGTGGCGCGGCCGGTAGACGATCCGCAATTTGCGCTCCTCGAACAGCGCGCGCGACACCGCCGCGAAGATCTTCCGGTCGATGGGCGGATAGTGCAGCGAAAAGCCGCCGCTCTCGACCGCGACCTTGCCGGTCCAGCGCGCGTACTTGCGTTCCGACTCGCTGACGGGCCGTTCGAGCCGCGCATCGGCGATCTTGAACAGCGCGGAAATCGAGTCGGCGACGAGCCCCGGGATTTGCCGCGACGAGAAGCGCCGCAACGTCTGCAATGCGAGCGCCTCGTCGAAGCTCATGATCGAGCCGGCCTTCGCCGCCATGCCGCTCGCACCGTCCTTGCGACGCCACACCGAGGCCGTGCCGCGCCGGTCGGTCTCGACGAGGCCGCGCTCTTCCAGGGCCGCAAGACGGCGCAGCACGGTCTTGATCGACGGAACGTCGGGCACGGTTTCCTGCATGCGCTCGTACAGGTCCGGCGTGCTCACGTAGTCGGCCTGCGCGCCGGCGTCGGGCAGCAAGCGCATGATGTCGCGGTCGAGGTCTGGCATGGGCGTGAATCCGGGGCGTGAAGAAGGAACGTCTTGGGTTAACGGCAACTGACCCGATTTCTTGAACATCACGCTCGCTGAATCCGCCGTCCTGCGCGTTCATCGTCGAACCCGCGCATCCGGCGCCCCGTGCAGCAGGTTCGGCAGTGACGCCGGGACGGAAACGCCGGCGCGGCGCCGCGATCGCCGATCGCCAACAGCCGGTCGGGCGATCAACCGGCTTCGGCGACCGTCCGCCGTGCGTCGGCATGCACCTTGTCGACGTATCGGGCGAGCACGGCCGTCGACAACACGCCGGCGGCAAACGCAATCGCAAACGCTGCAAGACTTTCGAGCGGTGACGGGTAGCCGTTCATATCGGTTCCTTGAAAAAGGTTGTACGGGCATCGACCTCGTCCGGCGCCGCGCGTTGAACGTCGGCACGCGGCATCGTCGGTCGTGCGTGCCGCCACCTTAACCGCGCATCGGGACAAACCGTGTCCCGACATCGGCGCGACACGCAATTCGCATCCGGACGCGAAACCGGACACATTTTGTCCCGATGAAAGCCGACCATCGGCGCTCCTTCACTCGTGCCTGCATCCTATGACCCAACCCATCGATCACCCGAATCGCGACCTTGCATCGAATGCGCGCGTCCCCCACGGCGGCCGGCGTGCGCTTCGCATTGCGTTGCGGTTGTGGGGAATCGACGAGCGCGACGCACAAGCCTGGCTTCCGGGCCTGCGATCGCAACATCCGCAACTGGCATGGCGGATCGCCCGCGACCGTGCGGCCGCCGGTGCCGACATCGTCGTGCACGTCGTCAATCCGGCGGCACGTCCGTCCGACGGATTCTGCTGGAACTGCATCGGCGCGAATGGCGCACTGGCCCGGCCGCTCGATCGCGCGCGCACCGAGGTCGCGTTGCTCGCCGGCGACGCCCATGCATTGCCGCACCGTCATGCGGGCCTCTGGACACTCGCCGGGACGCTGGATACCCGCACGGCGCTCCACGCGCTTGCGCGTTCGCTGCAAGCGTCGGCCGCACACCTGTCCGACGGACGGCTCGTCGTGCGGCACGACCTCCTTGCGCTGATCGCCGCGCGACTCGATGCGATGGACGCATCGCCGGGCGCGAACTGATCGCCGGATACCGGATCGCCGTTCCGGCATCGACGCGCTCGACATGTCGACGCGAAGTCTGCGCGGGGCGACTCGATGCGAACAGTCCGATCACGACGATGCCGCGGACAACACAACCCGTTTTCGACATTCGGACACCGCATGTCCGAACCGGCATCGACAATCTTCACTCGACAACGACAGGACACGCTTCTTGATGCCATTCATCCCGGACGCTCCACGCTCGCCGTGCCTTGCCTGCAACTGCCCACGCAAACACGACAGGGAGAACGCACCCGTCCGGTGTCACACCACGATGCAGCTTCACGCGACGAACGACGGCGCCACGCGCGCTGGCGGCAACATCGAATCCGCGACGATCCGGATTCCATTGAACGAGTGGCCGATGTCCGACAAGATGCGCCACGTCGCCGAATGGCTCGCGTCCCGTTTCGCAAACCCGGTGCGGATGCGGCAAGCCGCGGACCTCGTCGCGATGAGCGAGCGATCGCTGCTGCGCCACTTCACGCGCGAGATCGGCATGGCGCCGAGCACCTATCTGACCGAGGTACGGCTCGCCCAGGTATGCACGATGCTGGAGCGCACCGCGCTGCCGGTCGATTCGATCGCGAGGCGCTGCGGGCTTGGAAGCGGCGATTACCTCGCGCACTTGTTTCGACGGCGCTTCGGAACGACGCCGACCGACTATCGTCGGGCGCATCCGGCTGTCGCCATGCACGTGGCTTGTCGCGACGATGCATGCGGCGAGCGGCAGCGGCTTTCTACCGACGGCGACTCCGGCCGGTAGCGCGCGCGGGGTTCGTGCGCGGCCGGATTCGATCGATAACCGTAGGGGGCCACCCGCGCGGGCAGTGGACTACGGCTGCGTCCATGGCCGACCATGGGTCCGAGTTGCGTTGACGCCGCTATGATCGACCTGTCTCGCGGCGCCGCCCGGGGGGAGAAGGAGCCTCCCATGAAGACGGTGACCGTGCCGGCCGGCGATGCCGGGCCGGCACGCACATCCGGTTCGCGCGGCCCCCGCCGCCGCTTACTGCCCGATGCTGGTGAAGGTCGGCAGCAGCACGCGATACACGTGAATCATCGCCGGCCCGAGCAACACGCACATCAGCGCCGGGAAGATGAAGAAGATGAGCGGAAACAGCAGCTTCAGCGCGATCTTCGCGGCCCGCTCCTCGGCGCGCATCCGCCGCCGCGTGCGCAGCATGTCCGAGAGCACGCGCAGCGATTCCGCGATGCTCGTGCCGAAGCGATCGGCCTGGATCAGCATCGCACAGAACGATTCGATGTCCTCGACGCCGGTCCGCAGCGCCAGGTTGCGCAGCGCGGTATCCTTCGTGAACCCGGAACGCATCTCGAGCAGCAGCAAGTCGAGTTCGCCCGCGACCACTTCGCTGCGAAAGCGCAGCTCCTCGCTCACCCTCATCAGCGCCGCATCGAGCCCGAGCCCTGCTTCGACGCATACGGTCAGCAAGTCGAGCGCATCCGGGAAGTCCTCGAAGATCACCTGCTGACGCTTCGCGATCCGGCGCCGGAGGATCACGTTCGGCACGTAGTAGCCGATCCCGGCGAGCGCCACGAGGAGGAACGACAGCAGCATGCGTTGACCCGCGAGGCGGGTCGTGGCGAGCGCCAGCAGCGCAGCGCCCGGCAGCGCCAGCGCGAGTACCGTCTTCGCCGCGAAGTAAAGCGCGCCCGCGTTCGCATCGCGCCAGCCGGCATTCATCAGCCGGATCCGCAGCGGCGAGTTCTCCCAGCCCTCCTGCGGCAGCGACAGCCGGGAAATCGGTTTCGACAGTTCGACGAGTTTCGCGACCCAGTGCGATGTTTGCCCGCCGCCGTCGTTCGCACCGGTGCCGATGCCCACGCTCGCTCCGCTCGCCTGCTGGATCCGGCGCTCCATGTTGCGCGGCGCGAACAGCAGCATCGCGACCAGCACGCCGCCGGCGACGAAAAGGAACAAGCCGGCCAGCATCACGGTATGTACTACGCTCAGGTTTTGCATGACAGCCTCGATTCGGTTCGTGAAGCCCGGGACACGCGTCAGACGCGAATGCGGATGATGCGGCGAATCCACAGCAGGCCGAATGCCATCGACCCGAGCATCACGCCAACCATCTTGATGCCGGCCGGATCCTCCCAGAGCACCGACAGGAACTCGCGGTTCAACACCGCCATCATGCCCGCGGTACCGAACGGCAGCAGGCCGAGGATCCAGGCCGACAACCGCCCTTCCGCGGACAGCACGCGGACCTTGTCGAACAGCTTGAAGCGTTCGCGCACCAGCGACGCGATGCTGTCGAGCAGTTCGGCCAGGTTGCCGCCGGTCTCGCGCTGGATCAGCACCGCGATCACGAAGTAGCGCAGGTCATGGGCCGGCACGCGCGTGGCGAGGTTCACCAGCGCATCGTGCAGCGATACGCCGTAATTGATCTCGTCGAACGTGATCCTGAATTCACCGCCCATCGGATCGGGAAACTCCTCGCCGACCATCCCGAGCGCGCTCGTGAACGAGTGGCCGGAGCGTAGCGCGCGCGCGATCATGTCGCAGACATCCGGCAGCTGGCGCTCGAGCTTGAGCATCCGCCGGTTGCGGTGCCGCATCACGTACATTGCCGGGATGCATGCGGTCAGCAGCGCAATCGGCACCACGATGATCAGCGGCAACACGGTCAGGGTCAGGGCCAGCATCGTCGCCACCGGGAATGCGGCGCAGAGCGTGACCAGTTTCGCGACCGTCCAGTCGAGCCCGGACTGCTGCAGCAGGAGGTCCAGCGACTGCACGCGCGGCATGCGCAACAACAGCCGGTCGAACGGCTTCGACTCGTCGAGCATCCGCTTCTTGAGAATCGACAGCCGCTCCTGCTGCACGCTGCCGCCGGCCGACATTGCGCGCAGGCGCGATTCGATCCGGCGCGCCGCGGCACCGTGGCGCGTGTTCCACCATTGATAGACGCCCTCGATCGCGAGCACGACCGCGACGAAGGTGAGAATCACAAAACCGTAAAAGATCGAGTCCATGAGGCCTCCCCGGAATCAGACGACCGCGCGTCGTCACTTCGTCTCGTAACGCTGCGCCGGGTCGTACAGCGAATCCGGCAGGTTGATGCCGAACGCCTGCAGCCGCTCGGCGAACTTCGGCCGCACGCCGGTCGCGCAGAAGTGTCCGCGCACCGTGCCGTCGCGATCCATGCCGGTGCGCTTGAACGTGAAGATCTCCTGCATGTTGATGATGTCGCCCTCCATCCCGGTCAGCTCCTGGATGCTGACGATCTTGCGCTTGCCGTCGGTGAGCCGGGTGGCCTGAACCACCACCGAGATCGCCGACGCGATCTGCTGGCGCATCGTCTTCGGCGGCAGCGTCAGGCCGCCGACGCTGATCATGTTCTCGAGCCGCGTGAGCGCATCGCGCGGCGTGTTGGCGTGGATCGTCGCGAGCGAGCCTTCGTGGCCGGTGTTCATCGCATTGAGCATGTCGAGCGCTTCCGCGCCGCGCACTTCGCCGAGAATGATCCGGTCCGGCCGCATCCGCAGCGCATTGCGCACGAGCGTGCGTTGCGTGATCTCGCCCTTGCCCTCGATGTTCGGCGGCCGCGTTTCGAGCCGCAGCACGTGCGGCTGCTGCAGTTGCAGCTCGGCCGCGTCCTCGATCGTCACGATCCGTTCGGATCGCGGAATGAAGCCCGACAGGATGTTGAGCAGCGTCGTCTTGCCGCTGCCGGTGCCGCCCGACACGAGCACGTTCACTTTCGCCTGGGCCAGCGCATCGAGCAGTTCCGCCATCGGCGGCGTGAGGCTCTGGTAACTCACGAGGTCGTCCATCTTCAGCGGGTTGACCGCGAAGCGCCGGATCGACATCAGCGGCCCGTCGATCGCCGACGGCGGAATGATCGCGTTCACGCGCGAGCCGTCCGGCAGACGCGCATCGACCATCGGAGTCGATTCGTCGATGCGGCGCCCGACCCGCGACACGATCTTCTCGATCACCTTCATCAGGTGCGCGTCGTCGTAGAACGTCACGTCGGTCAGCTCGAGCTGGCCGGCACGCTCGACGTAGACCTGCCGGTACGTGTTCACGAGGATGTCGGAGATGCCGGGGTCGCGCAGCAGCGCCTCGAGCGGGCCGAAACCGAACATCTCGTCGTACACGTCGATCGCGAGCTGGCGCCGCTCGATGTCGTTCGCGAGCAGGCGCTCCTCGTCGAGGATGCGCGAGATCAGCGCCGAGATTTCCTGCCGGACCTGTTCCTGCGGCAGGCGCGACAGACGCTCCAGCTCGACGCGTTCGAGCACTGCCAGGTGAATTTCGCGGCGCAGCTTCTGGTAGGCGTTGCGTACCGACGAATGCATCGCACCTGCCGGTTCGGTGCCCGCAGCCTGCGGCTGCGTCCGGTACAAGGACATCTGTTCGCGCAATGACATGATGGTTTCCCCGCAAGATTCACATGGACTTGAGCTTCGGCGTGGCCTTGCGGCCGAACAGCCGGGACATCAACGGTTCGCTGCTGGACGTGCCGTGCCTGGTGCGCACGTCCCCTTCGACGATCTGCTTCGCACAGGCCTGCAACGCACGCGTGACCGCCGCGCCGCGCGCGACGCGCGAGGCCGGATGCCGCTGGTCGAGCGCTTCGCGCACGGTGTCGGCGTCGTCGGGTATCGTGCTGCTGGCGTGCAGCCCGAGCACTTCCTCGAGCGCGGCACGAGACCGCTCGCTCGCTCGCGTCATCCGGTTCACCACCAGCCGCAACTGGTCGGTCGGGTAGCCGAGCGACACGAGAATCTCCAGCAACCGGCGGCCCGCGCGCACGTGCGGCATCGTGGGCTGCAGCACGAGCTGGATCTGGTCGCTTCGATCCAGCGCGATCATCGACAGCGGATTGATGCTGACGCCGATGTCGAAGATCACGAAGTCGTAACGCGGCGCCGCGACGCCGAGGATCCATTCGAGCGCGTCCTCGCGCATCTCCGCGGCCTTGACCGGGTCGCCCGCGCCGGCGAGCACGTGAAACGTCGACGTCACGTGCGCGACGCTCGCGTCGAGAAACGCGCCGTCGAGCCGTTCGATCTGCGCGCACAGCTGCGGCAGCGTCGACGGCGGCGTCTCGTCGCTGACGAGGAACGCGGCATCCGCGAACTGCTGGTTCAGATCGACCAGCAGCACGCGGCGCTTGTGGCCTTCGGCGATCTCGTACGCGACGTTGCTCGCGGCGAAGCTCGTGCCCGCGCCGCCCTTGCACGACATGAACGACACGAAGCGCGTGTCGTCGCTGTCGCGCCGCGTGCTTTGCGCGGCCGCGCGTTCGAGCGCGCGGGCGAGCGCCGCGGGGTCGATCGGCCACTGCAGTACGTCGCGCGCGCCGGCGCGCATCGCGTCCAGCAGCACGTGCGGCGCCGCATCCGCGGTCACCAGGATACCGGTCAGGCCCGGGTGCAGCCGGCAGATCCGCTCGAGCGCCGACAGCTCGGCCGCGTCTGTCGTCGCGCCGTCGATCAGCAGGATGTCGAACGAATCGAGCCCGTCGGTTCGATGCTCGATCTGGGACGGCCGTCCGTGCGCGCGCGTCACGCGATAGTGTCCGCTCTCGGTGACCAGGCGCGCGATCTGCGTGAGCCGGGCGGTATCGTCGGCAGCTACGAGGATATTGATCATGACTGTGCCTCGTCGGTTCGATTATTGACAGGCCGTGCCGCCCGTCGACGAATTCAGGCTTTCCCGCGACAGCGTCGTGGTGAACGACGGCATCGTGATCGAGACGTTCGCGATCGGAATCATCGTTCTGACCGTCACGTTGGTGATGCTGACCGTCACGAACGAGCAGGAGCTCACGTCGCAGCCCGACGGCGTGTAGCTCACCGACACGTTCGCGTTCGACAGCATCGGCATCAGCGACTTCACGCGCTTCACGACGCCGGCGGCGTTCACGTCGCAAACGATCGCCGTGCGTGCGCCGAGCCGGATCGCCTCGGTCGCGGTGTTCCAGTAGAACAGCACGCGCCCGAATTCGAACACGCCGATCAGCAGCATGATCAGGATCGATGCGATCAGCGCGAACTCGACGATCGTCGCGCCGCGTTGAGTGCGCCGGCGCAACAGCGGAAAGGGGCGCGCGTTCATGACACTTGCCTCATCACGGTGACGATGTTGCCGAAGGTGATCGAGGACAGCCCCGGGTAGGCCGGAATCGGCTGGTACTGGTAGCCCTTCACCTTCACCTCGACGACGTTGATGCTGCCGGTGGCCGTGCCGCTTGCCGCGTTGTTGGTCGAGTCGTACGTCGGCAGGTTCGCGAACTGCGGCGGGTCGGACGCATCGGCGCAATCGGTCGAATGCGCGGCGTCGCAGACGATCACCATCGACGTCGTGAGCCCCGGCACCAGCTCGGTGCCGGCGGAGCCGCACGTGGTGCTGCCGTACACGACCAGGCACTGCGCCTCCGCGAGCGGATACGCGCTGTCGGTCGGCAGAAAGACCGACAGGTAGCGCGCCGCGTTGCGCGTCGCCTTGGTGAGGGTCTCGTACTGGTAGATCGCGCGGCCGAACTCGGCCACGCCGGTCGCGAGCACGATCATCGGCATCAGCACGAGCGCGAATTCGACCGCGGCGACACCGCGCATGCATGACCGGCGAATCGGGAGCCTTTTCATGATCGCGTCTCCACTATTGAACGAGCATCGGCACCTTGATGCCGGCCGAACTTCCGGTACCCGGCAAGCCGTGCGTCGCGCAGGGCGTCGTGCCGGATGCCGTCGTGCCGAGGTATTCGAGGTGTGCCGTCACGCCGCCGCTGCCCGGGCTGAACGGCAGCGGATCGAGCATCAGCACGCAGTCCCACTGCGTGACGTGAAGCTTGCTGCTGCTGCCCGACAACGTCGAGCAGTCGCCTTCGGGGGCGAGCGCGAGCCGGCGGTCGCCGCCGAACGTCTGGTAATTGCTCGCCGTCGCCGTCCCGTTGGTCGAGATGCCGCTGCCGGTGGGCGGTGCGCCGTCGCCCTGGTAGGACTTGAAGCTGGCGCGGTCGAGCACGAACTGCGTGTATGCGTCGCCGACGATGCCCGCGGTTCCCGGCGGCCCGTACTTGGGGCCGACGTACGCGTAGCCGGTGAAGTCCGGCTGGCCGCTCGAGCCGTTGGCGCCGTTCGTGTAGATCCCGAAGCGGGTGTTCCAGGCACGCAGCGACGCGGACTTCAGGCCCGTCGATCCGAGGTCGGGCGGCGACGTGATGTTGCAGGTGTTGCCCGACAGTTCGCTGGCGATGGTCGGCTCGTTCGTCGATCCGTCGAGCGCCGCCCAGCCGAAGTTGCCGGGCCCGTAAGTCGACGACGAGCCGGACGGCGACGAGATCCAGTCGCCGACCTTGTAGGGCGCGGCGGCAGCCGCACGGCACACGAACACCGGAATCGCGCAGGCCGTCTGCCCGGCGCCGACCGTCGCGATCGCGCTCGCCGCGACCTGGGCCGCGTTCGCGACCCGCACGCCGGGAATCGTGTTGAGCACCTCGATGAACCAGTGCGCGATGTTGCTCAACTGCGCGGTGCACTTCACGTACTTGATGTTCGCCGGCGTGGTAACCGCCGTCTTGGTCAGGAACGGATTGGTCAGCGAATCGCTGAACGTGACGTTCGAATCCGTCTGCATCTGTACCGCGTTCTGCTGAAAGAACGCGAAATTCGAGTGGCCGGCTGCGATGCCGTCCGCTTCCGAGACCTGCAGGCTGATGGCCGATGTAAGGTCGCGCGCAGCGGACAGCGCGCATGCGTCGGCGCTGTTCTGCAGTTCGCTGCGCGTGACGTACAGCTTGCCGAGGTCCAGCGCGAGACCGACGAACCCGATCATCACCGCCAGTGCGAGACCAACGATGATCGCGACGGCGCCTCGCTGGCGATGCATACCGCGACGCGTGAGATTCGGATGACGAGCTGCGCTGGACATGGCGTTCTCCCTGAGCTTGCCTGCGTGTTACTGCGCCGACTTGCCGATCCCGATCACGAATGCATTGGCTTTCGGCTCGGGCTGCTTGAACGACTTTTCGTAGTTGTCGAGTGCGGACGCGGCGGCGCTGCCGTTGACCCCCGGGTTCGATGCCGCGTGTTCGGCGGCATGCGGATCGATGATCTGGGCTTGCGTGACGGCGCGGAC
This sequence comes from Burkholderia sp. Bp9015, assembly GCF_003853505.1. Classification (NCBI taxonomy): domain Bacteria; kingdom Pseudomonadati; phylum Pseudomonadota; class Betaproteobacteria; order Burkholderiales; family Burkholderiaceae; genus Burkholderia; species Burkholderia sp. Bp9015. Next base: position 66,006 of record NZ_QTPZ01000002.1, on the reverse strand, counting down.
CGAATCGCCGAAGCGGGTGTCCCACACCGGCGTCGACGACATGCAGCCGGCGAGCGCGAACGCGAGCGGGACGGCGAGCGCCGCGCGGCGCACGAATACGAGGTAGGCGGATTTCATGAGCTTCCCCTTGAATGGCTTCAACGATCGGTGGACTGGGGTTCCGTGCCCGCCCGCGCGATCTGCGCGTGCGCGGCGGCCGGCAAGCTGTGCGTCGAACGCGGCGCAGGTTTTGCCGGCGCGGCGGAGCCAGCGGCCGCGAGACGCGCGGCAGCCGCTTCGATGCGCGCGATCCGCGCCGCGGTGGCCGCGGCGGCCGCATCGGCCTGCGGCTGCGACTGCTGTTGCGGCTGCGACTGCGGTTGCTCTTGCGGCTGCGCGGCCGGCGCCGGTTCGGCGCTCACCGTCCCAGCCGCGTCGGCAGCCGCGGCCTTCTGCGGCTCCGCCGGCACCGGCGCCGGTGCATCGGCGGGCTGCGGCGCACGCGGTGCGGGCAATGCGGCGGCCGGTGCGGCCGGCTCAGCCGATTGCGGCGCCGGAGCAGGTGCGGGAGCCGGCGTCTGCGGTGCATCCATCGCGCCGCTCGCCGGTTGTGCGCCCGCCCGGCGGACACCCTTGCGGCCTTCCATGTTGCCGGTCGCATACACGTCGGCCTCGTTCGGCTTCGAGAAGCTGTCGGTCGGCAGCGGCACGTCGGCGGTCTGCAGCGGCCTCACCAGGTGCGGCGTGATCACGAAGATCAGTTCGGTGCGATCCTGCTGGAACGACGTGCTGCGGAACAACGCGCCGAGCACCGGTACTTCACCGACACCCGGGATCGCCTTCAGCGCACCGGTCCCGTTGTCCTTGATCAGCCCGCCGATCGCGAACGACTCGCCGTCGCCCATCTGGACCGTCGTCGACGCGCGCCGCGTCGTGATCAGAGGCAGGATCGACGTGCCGCCGATGTTGGACGCGCTCAGCGTCACGCCCGTCTGCGACAGTTCGGACACTTCCGGCGCGACCTTCAGGCTGATCCTGCCGTTCCCGAGCACCGTCGGCGTGAACTTCAGCGCGACGCCGAATTCCTCCTCCTGCAGCGTGATCGACGACGTGCCATTGCCGCTGCTTTGCGGCACCGGGATGAAGATCCTGCCGCCGGCGAGGAACGTCGCCTCCTGGCCGCTGATCGTCACGAGATTCGGTTCCGCGAGGATCTTGACGAGGTTGTCGGTGTTCTGCACATCGGCCGCGATGCTGAACGGCCTGTTGTTCGCCTTGTTGAACACCGCGCCGCTTGCGACGCCCGCGAGCAGGTTGCTGACGAGCGCGCCGCTCCACGAGCCGAAGCCGCCCTGGATGTTGAACGCGCTGCCCATCTGGTTGATCAGCGTCTTCGACACTTCGGCGACCTTCACCTCGAGCATCACCTGCTGCGGCGACGTGACGGCCAGCATGTTCAGCACGCCGGCGCCCTTGCCGCCGCCGTCGCCGGCGCTGTCGCTGTATGCACGGGCGATCTGCACCGCCTGCTGCGCGGCCTGCGAGTTCGATACGTTGCCTGCCAGCACGATCGTGCCGGCGGCGGTCGATACGTGGATGTCGTGTTCGTTCGGCATCAGCTGCATCAGCGACGCCTGCAGGCCGCCGGCGTCCGCGCCGACCGCCACGTCGATCACGCGGCACGCACCGCTGCGCCCCTGCACGATCATGTTGGTCGTGCCGACCGACAGCCCGAGGATGTACAGCGTCTGCGGCGACACCATCGTCGCCTGCGCGACGGCCGGGTTGCCGATGGTCCGGTTGCGCACCGGCTCCGGCATCGGCACCAGCAGCGACTTGCCGAGCGGCACGCTGACGCTGGTCGACTCGCGTACCGCGCCCACGCAGTTCGGCCCGCGCAGCGGCCCCGGCGCCGCGGCGGGCGCGGCGGCCGGAGTCGGCGTCATGCTGATCGTCATCTGCATCGGCCCCTTGGCGGCCGCCGCCGGCGCGGCTGCACCGCCCTTCATCAGCGCGGCCGATTCGGCGGCTTCCTGGGCCAGTGCGCTGTATACGGTCAGCGTTCCGGCACAGAGGATCGCGGCCATCATCGCGCCCCGTGCGATACGCGTGCGCACCGGGCCGGTACCTGAATGTTGCGGATTGGTCTTCATTTCGTCTGATCCCCCGAGTGACCGGCGAGGCGCCGGTTGTCGACTTTCAAGGCCGCCGTGCCCTGACGGCGGCCGATCTGGTTAATGTGGTTATTTGCACGTGTTCTACGAATTCAGAAACATTCGACGCTGCCGTGTACCCCGGTCAGCACGCCGACGCAATCGCGGCGTGCTCCCGGTGCCGCATGGGATGCGACACGCACGCGCACGGTCTTCACCGGCGCGGGTGCGGGCGCTTCGGGTACCGGTGCCTTGCCGAGCAGCGTGAGCTTGGTCGCGCCGTCGGTGGTCAGCGTCTTCTGGTCGACCTGGTTGCGCAGCACGAGCGACAGCGTGCCGACGCTACGCGCGAGGTCGAGGCGCTCGGCCTGGTCGGGCGTGACTTCGAGCGTCACCGCGTTGACGACCTTCGGTGCGGTGTCGTCGCGGCTGACCTGCTGCGCGACGGCCAGCACGAGGATGTGCTCGAGCACGATCTTGGAGATGCTCTGCCCGTCGGTCTTGCCTTGCTGTTCCTGCGTGTTGACGATCACGTCGACGTAGTTGCCCGGCAGCGCGAAGCCCGCGACGCCGACCACATCGTTCACCCGCACGGTGATCGCGCGGCTGCCGTCGGCGATCACCGCGGACAGCCCGCCCTTCGTGCCGACCGGCGCGAGCTTCGACTCGATCACCGGCTCGCCGCGGGCGAGGCTCGTGCGCACGACGCGCCCTTCGAGTTCCTTCGTGTCGGTGAACGCGCCGGTCGGCACGCTGCCCGACGGCCAGCTCACCATGTGGATCTGGTTCGGCCCGAGCGGCTCGCCCAGGTTCAGGTCGGTGGTCGCCACCGCGACCGACGTGATCGAGCTGCTGGAGGTATTCATCAACCAGCGGGACGCGAACACGACCGCGGCAAGCCCCGCGACCATCGCGACGATCAGCATCATGAGCGCTCGACTGTTTTTCATGGCAATGCTCCTCAACGAATCGTGAAAGAAACGGCTCAACCGGTTACGTGCGTGCGACCGCCGTGGTCGGCAGGCGGCAGATACACGCCGTCGCGCTCGGGCGCCGTGCCGAAATAGCTGGCCCATGCGTCGTGCAGCGCGTCGTGCGTCACTTCGAGCGGATCGCCGCGATACCGCGCGCCGGCGGCGACGAGGCGCAGCAGATCCATCGGGAAGCATGCGAGATAGGCCTTGCCGGTCGGCAGGTGCAGCCGGTGCAGCAGATAGTCGAATGCGTCCTGCGTCGATACCAGGCCGAGCGACGCACATGCGGCGTCGAACACCGCGCGATAGTGGTCGATCGACAACGCGCCGACGTGAAGCTTGGAACCGAGCCGGCGCAGGAACGCGTCGTCGGCGAACTGCTCCGGCGCCAGGTTGCTCGAGAACACCGGCCAGACGTCGAACGGCAGCACGAAGCGGTTGCCTGACTCGAGCGTCAGGAAATCGACGCCGCGATCGAGCGGGCGCAGCCAGCGGTTGAGCAGGTCGCGCGGCTCGACACGCTGGCGGCCGAGATCGTCGACGATGTACATGCCCATGTTCGCCTTCATGTGGGGCGGCGCCTGGTAAAACCCCGCCGCGTCATCGCGGCGCAGGTCGAGCTCGTCGAGCGTCAGCTCGCCGCCGGACATCACGACCGGCCGCTCGCACAGGCGCCAGCGGCGATCGACCGATTGGCCGTCCGCTTGCGCTGCCGCATCGACATGCACGAGCGGGTCGTAGATCTGGATAACTTCGCCGGCGGCGCAAATGGCGTACGGCACCGGCACGTGGCCGCCCATCAGCGCGCCGAGCCGCTCCGCGAGGAACGTCTTGCCGCTGCCGGCCGGGCCGTAGATCAGAAGCGGACGGCCGGAGTTCAGCGCGGCGGCCGCCGAATCGAGGATCGCCGTATCCATGACGACGCCGTCGAAGACGGCCCACACGTCGTTCTGGGCCACGCGCAGCTTGCGCACCGAATGGGTGGACACGCAGTCGAGATACGCGTCGAGCGTCACCGGCGCAGGGCCGCTGTAGCTGCTGCGCGCGCGCTCTTCGAGCGCGGCCAGGCGGCCTGCCTCGGTCAGGCGGAACGTCACGTCGAGGTCCGTCTTGCCGCGATGGGTCAGTTCGACCAGATGCTCGCGCACCAGGAACGCGAAGATGTCGTCGAGCACGGCGAGCGGGAGACAGTGACGCTCGATCAGGTCGCCGTAGGACGGGCGGCCGAGCACCAGCGTCGACTTCAGCACGAGCCCTGCGATGAACGCCTGGCTCAGTCCGGTTTCCTCGAGCGAGCGCGGCGCCGCCGGCAGTTGCGCGCCCGGCTTCGCGTGCGCCTCCCGCATGGGCGACGGAAGCGGCAGGTGTGCAACCTGCGCGTCGCGTCTCGGTTCGGTGGGGTTCGTGTTCATGTTCGGTCCATCCTCGTTGCAGGTTCGGCGCGCTACGCGCACGATACGAACAGCATGCCCAGCGTGCCGGCGGCAATCGCCACGCCATACGGCAACGCACCGACCGACGCGAACTCCACGGGGCCGTCGGTTGCCCCTGCACGCGCCCCGGACGCGCGACGCGCGATCAGCGCCACGACGTTCGCCCACATCTCGCGCACGCGTCCGCGCAGCAGCGCGAAACCGATCGCGCCGATCCCGCCGGCCAGAAAGGCGGCCAGCACGATGTAGAACGTCATCTGGGCGCCGACCCACGCGCCGATCGCGAGCATCAGCTTCACGTCGCCTGCAGCCATCCCGCGCAACAGATAGAACGGCAGCAGCAGGCCGAAGCCGGTCGCGGCGCCGGCAAGCCATGCGAGCGCACCCGCCTGGACGCCGTGCAGCGCGCACTGGGCAATCAGCGCACCGGCCAGCCCGATCACGACGAGCCGGTTCGGGATGCGTCGGCTCGTGATGTCCGTGCTGGCCGCGACGACGACGAGCAGCGTCACGCACAACGGGACCGGGTAAGGCAGCGCAGCAGGCAACATGGCGAACCTCGACGGGATGTAATGATCAGGATCACTGACCCAGTGCGGTATTGACCGCCGCGGTCACGATCGACGCGATCGCGTTGTACATGTCTTCAAGCGAACCCTTCAGTACGACCACGCTTCCCAGCACGATGGTGGCGAATACCGCCGCGATCAGCGCATATTCGATCGACGTCACCCCCTGCTCGTCGGCGATCCATCGCGATACCGCTACCGCACATCCCCTGGTCCGCATGACGACCTCCGATTCGGTTGATCAAGAGAGCGGGGGAGACTCGAGCAGTGCACCGGCCGAGTCATCCGCCGTTCGGTTCATTCGACATCCGTTGGTTGGGTGTCCGGCCCTGATCGAGCGACGGGATGACGACGAACGGGCCGGACTCACCGTTCGCCGCCCCGCCATTCAGATGGCCGCGTTGAGGTCGTCTGCGATCGTGTTGAACACGGTCTTGAGATCGTTTCCGACCAGCGTCAATGCTGCAACGAGGCCGACTGCGATCAGCGCGGCGATCAGGCCGTATTCGATGGCCGTCACACCTTGCTCGTCTTGGACGAAACCGCGGACTTTCTGGATGAACGTGGACATGGCTAATCTCCTTTCGCACTACTATTGAAATCCCGTTGTCGGGTATCGACGCGGGGAGCTGGCACTACCGGCACAACGGCACAACGGCACAACGGCACAACGGCACAACGGCACAACGGCACAACAAATGGATTCGGATGCGGCGCTCAGCGACGGACACGGCAGGGTACGAGCCTGGCCGGGCGAACGATTGTCGGTGGGCTGATGCGTGCGATATCCATGCGCGCTGCGATCTGGCGAATGGCGCGATCGAGCAGAGCGAGAACGGCGCAACGACCGCCCCGTGCATGGATACGGATTGAACGGATGACGCAAGCGCGTCGATGCTGCTGCGGATATGCTTCGCGGCATGCGAGCCGCGACGTGCTCTGGTCTTTCATTTTTATTCCCCAAATGCTGTCATGTGATTCTTGTTGCGCGGACGATGCCGTCGCCTATTCGCTCGGTCGACGTTTCCGGCGGTTTTCACGGCCTGGGCGGCGTATTCCCCGAAGCGCCCTCGATCCGTTGCTTTCCGCAGGTGATTGAGTCCGGTCTTGTCAGCCTGTTGCTTCAACCGGTCGTTCATCACGTCGTCGACTTTCGTGCGGACCTTGACGCAAAGAGCAGGCCAGCCAGAAGGAAATCCAGACGCAGCAAGGGTTCCGGCGATCCCCCCGTCAGTCGTGTTTCGGCGCGCTGCACAAAATGTTTCAGATTTGATATACGCACGCAGGCCGGCCCGGGATGCCGACGGGGCGCCGCCGTGCTGTGCAAGGGCACCCAAAAATTTTCTCGGGATTTTCCCGAATCCATGCAGCCCGTCGCCGGACACGAATTCCGCACACCGCCGGACCGGCGAAAAACCCGGAATGTTTCAAGCGAGAAACATCATTTGCGCCGCTACGGTTTTCTCAGACGTGAAAACCCGGTTTTCCGCGCTGTCGCTGCCGAATCGATATCTCGCGATTCAGCCCGCGGTTTGCGTCACGCGATTTTTTCTCCAACAATGCATTCACCGGACAGCGCCATCGAACGCGATTCGATCCGGATACACAGCAACACAAAAAGGCTGCGGCAGAGAAGCAGCCTTCACCGCAAACGGGGCATCATGTACACAGCCAATCGTGGAGTGCGCTATCGCGCCAAACGCTGTGCTCAATGGCTGACAGCCGACCGGATCATTCCGTACAGCTGCATCATGCTGATGCTGTGTGTTGGATTCCTGATCACATGGGGCTTCGTGACGGATGCCTTCACGTCACAGACCACCGCACGGCCGGGTGTCGACTTCTCCGTCTTCTGGACCGCGTCGCAGCTCGTGCTGCAAGGCCATGCCGCCGCGATCTACGATCCGGTCCTCTTCTCACATGCCGAGGTCGCGCAATTCGGTGCCTACATTGGCCACCAGTCGCTGCCATGGCTTTATCCGCCGACGATGCTGCTGTTCATCGCGCCGGTCGCCCTCGTGCCTTTCCTGCCCGCGTATTTCCTCTTTTTTGCGGGCAGTCTTTTATGCTATGCGTACGCAGTCCTGCGACTGTCGGGTCTGCGTGCGCACCTGCCCGCTCCGCGCGCCGCCGCGCTCGTCGTGCTCGCCTACTCGGGCGTGTTCGCGTCCGTCCTGTACGGGCAGAACAGCATCCTGACCGCCGGCATCGCCGCATTCGCGCTGCATTTCCTCGGCCGACGCCCGATCGTCGCCGGCGTGCTGATCGGGCTGCTCGCCATCAAGCCGCAGCTTGCGGTGGTGTTTCCGTTCGTGCTGGTCGCGACCCGCTCGTGGCGCACCTTCGCGTCGGCAGCGATCACCACGGTGCTGTTCACCCTGGCCGGCATTGCGCTGACCGGCACCAGCTCCCTGCACGGCCTAGCTCAGGCGATGTCGATCGTGCGCGGCATGCATTTCACCCTTCCCGCCTACTGGTTCGTTTCGCCCACGACGTTCGCGGCGCTGCGGCTCGCGGGCGCATCGATTCCGGTCTCGCTCGCCGCCCAGGCCGCCGTGGGGCTGCTCGCAATCGCCGCCGCCGTCCAGGTCTGGCGTCGCACGGCCGACATTCGGCTGCGCGGCGCGGCGCTGGTGATCGCCACGCTGTTGACGACCCCCTATCTGTGGCATTACGAACTCGCCTGGCTCGGCATCGCGTTCTTCTGCGTGCTCGCCCACGGGCTCGACGAAGGCTGGCTGCCGGGAGACCAGATCGTGATCGTGCTCGCGTGGCTGCTGCCCATATTCGAGATATTCAACCGGATCACGAAGCTGCCGCAGATCGGCCCGGTCGTGCTGCTCGCCGTCCTGTTCGTCGTCGTGCGGCGCTCGACCCTTGCATCGGGGAATACGTGATGAGATCACCGCGCTCCCTTCTGCACGTCGATTCGGTGCTCGATGCACACCCGGAACTGCCGATCGCCGGCCCGCGCCGGTTCCCGCATTGGCTCAATCGCGATCGGGTACGCCTCTATGCGGCAGCGGTACTGCTGACCGAGTTGCTGTTCCTCTGCGTGTACCTCGCACGCGTGCACGGGTCGCATACGTCCGTGCCCGGGCCGCTCGCGCAGGATCTCGCGCCGATCTGGAGCGCTGCACGGCTCGCCGCGCACGGCCACGCGATCGACGCGTGGCATTTCCCGTCGCTCTTCGCGATCGAGAAACTCGCGATTCCGACGATGAATGCCGCGGACGGCTCGCTGCCGTGGCTCTACCCGCCCACCATGCTGCTGTTCGTGCTGCCGCTCGGCTGGCTGCCGTACATGTTCGCGCTCGTGCTGTGGATCGGCGTCACCTACGCGCTGTTCGCGGTGACGATCCGCGCGACCGTGCAGCGCGATGCGGCGCTGCTCTGCGCGCTCGCCTTCCCCGGCGCGTTTCTCACGGTGATCGTCGGGCAGACAAGCCTCCTGAGCGCGACGCTCGCCGGTTGCGGGCTTCTGATGCTGAATCGTCGTCCCGTCATCTCCGGCATCTGCTTCGGATTGCTGACGATGAAGCCGCAAATGGCGATCCTGTTCCCGCTCGCGCTGCTGTGCGCCGCTCAATGGCGCGCGCTGGCAGCGTGGGCGGTAACGATCGCCGGCGGCTTCGCGCTGTCGACGCTCGCGTTCGGCCTCGGCGCGTGGTTCGCATTCGCACACGGAATTCACGACGCAGCGCAGCTCGTCGGCGCCGGCCACGCACGGCTCGCGCGCATGCCGACCGTCTTCGCTCTCGCCACCCTCGCCGGCTGGCCCGCCTACGTCGCGCGCGGCCTGCAGCTGCTGTCGGCCGCGGCCGCCGCGATCGCCGTGGTGTACGCATGGCGCGGCGCGTGTTCGTACGCGCTGCGTGCCGCGACGCTCGCCTGCGCGTGCCTGATCGTCAGCCCCTATCTGTACGACTACGACCTGACCTGGTACGGGCTCGTGATCGCATGGTACGCACGCTATGCGTGGACGCACGGCTGGCGGCGCTTCGATCGCGAATGGCTGCTGCTGATGTGGGTGATGCCACTCGCCGGCCTCGTGCTGGTGCCGCATCTGTCGTTCCAGTTCATGCCGCTGGTCACGCTGGCCTCGCTGGCACTGCTCGTCAGCCGGATTGCACAAGAAAGGCACGACGTGCCGTCGATGCCCGACGCACGCGACAACTCGACCGAGACCGGCTTCCCGCATCCGGTCCGCTCACACCACCGCCCGGCGCACGGACTGCGCCGCAGCGGCCGCCCGACCTTCGGCGTCGGCCGCTGACACGTCATCACAGGGGACCCATCATGCGCGAACCGCTCTACACACCGCTCGTCTCGCTGGTCGTACCGTTCTACAACGAAGGCGAAGCCGTCGAACGCTTCTTCGACGTCGTAATCCCGCTGATGGCCAGCCTCGACGCGATCCGCTTCGAGATCGTCTGCGTGAACGACGGCAGCCGCGACGACACGCTCGAGCGCCTGATCCGGGTCAGCATGGGCGACCGCCGCGTGCGCGTGATCGATCTCACGCGCAACTTCGGCAAGGAAGCGGCGCTGACCGCCGGCCTCGACGAAGCGGCCGGCGACGCGGTGATCCCGCTCGACGCCGACCTGCAGGATCCGCCGAGCCTGATTCCGGTGATGCTCGAGCACTGGCGCGACGGCGCGGAAGTCGTCGCCGCGAAGCGCAGCAACCGCGCGTGCGATTCGTTCGCGAAGCGCACCGCCGCCGCGATCTACTATCGCGTGCACAACGTGCTGTCGGACGTGAAGCTGCCGGAGAACGTCGGCGACTTCCGGCTGATGGACCGCAAGGTCGTGAACGCGCTGCGCAGCCTGCCCGAGCGCCATCGCTTCATGAAGGGGCTGTTCGCATGGGTCGGCTACCGGACCGTGATCGTCGAGTACCAGCGCGACGCGCGCAGCGCCGGGCATTCGAAGTTCTCCGGATGGAAGCTGTGGAATTTCGCGATCGAAGGGATCACGAGCTTCAGCACCGTGCCGCTGCGCAGCTGGACCTATATCGGCGTCGGCATCGCCGCGCTCGCGTTCCTGTACGGCGCGTTCATCGTGGGGCGCACGCTGCTGTTCGGCAATCCGGTGCACGGCTACGCGTCGCTGCTGTCGGTCGTGCTGTTCATCGGCGGCATCGAGCTCATCGGCATCGGCGTGGTCGGCGAATATATCGGACGCATCTACGACGAATCGAAGCAGCGTCCCGTCTATCTGATCCGCCGCCGCTACCAGACGCAAGGCAAGGTGGTCGAGCTGCCGGTCGCGCGCGATACGCGCCGCGCGGCCGCACGCCGCCGCGTCCAGCCGGCCCGCATGCGGGTCGGCGCCCGCTGAATCGGTGCAGCCGGCGATGTTCGCACTGCTCTACGCCGAGCGCGTGCGGCTGGCGCGCTTCGGCCTGTCCGGGCTCTGCTCGACCGCGCTGCACGTGCTGATCGCGTCCGCGCTGTACGCGCTGTTCGATGCGACGCAAGTGATCGCGAACGCCGTCGCGTTCGTCGGCGCGACGGCGTTCTCGTATCTCGCGAACACGCTGTGGAGCTTCTCGTCGACGGTGCACTCGCGCAACCTGGTGCGCTATCTGACCGTGGCGCTGGCCGGCTTCGCCGAAACGATGGCGCTCGCGCGCGCCGCCGAACTGCTCGACGTACCGCGCGGCTGGGCCATCGTCGCGATCGCGCTGCTGATCCCGCCGACGATGTTCGTGCTGCACCGGGTGTGGACTTATCGGTGAATCCTTGGCACGCCGGCATCGCGACATGCGATTCCGGCGATGGCATACAAGCAATCGATACAAGGTCCGCCGGCGCGGCCGGCGGCATGCCGTCGTGGCATCGCCGAGCCATTCCACGCATCGCGACGAACGCATCCGCATCGGATTGCGTCGTCGGGGAGCAGGCCGGTTTCATCGCGAAGCCGGTCGCCGGATGCGCATGGACGATGTCGAGCATCGCGTTCGGGACGGCCCGCGGTAGGGTCGAAGCATTCATCGATCCGTCACGGAACCATCGCACCCGAGACGAGCGATGCCTGCTAGCATGGCGCGTGGCCTGTCCGAATCGCGAGGCTGCCGGCAACATGTCGCGCGGCGGTGCGGGTCGCGCCGTCGCTTCCGTATCGGTCATGCCGGAGCACGTCGACGCGGACGCTTCCCGCGGCACGCATCGTGCGCCGCCATCATTCGCCTTCCACCCGACGGCCGGCTTCGCCGCATGCTGTCGCGCGCGCCGCCGGCACGAGATCCGTCCATGCCCAGGAAAAAATCCAGCCTCTGGCTACGGCCTTTCGACCTGTTGACCGCCGCGACGCGCGCGCGGCCCAAAAGGAAGACCGCCAAGCCGGCGCCATCGGCGAAGCGCCCCGCCACCGCACGCACCACGCGTCCCGCCCGCGCACCGGCGCCCGCCGCCCGCACATCGCCGCGCCAGGCACCCGGCACGTGGCTGCGCTCGTTTCATTCCGCGCGCCCCGCCGCCGGCCAGCTCGTCAACCATCTTGCGTACGCGCTGTACCTGCCCGCCGCACCGGCGACGACCGACGGCCTGCCCGTCGTCGTCATGCTGCACGGCTGCAAGCAGACCGCCGAGTCGTTCGCCGCTGGCACCCGTATTTGCCGTGTCGCCGAGCGCGCCGGATTTGCCGTGCTGTTTCCCGAACAGGCGAAGACCGCCCACGCTCATCGCTGCTGGAACTGGCATGGCGATGCGTCGCAGTCGGAGGCCCCGGCGATCGCATCGCTCGTCGACGCGATCGTGCGGGAGCGCGGGTTCGATCGCGACCGTGTCTATCTGGCCGGCATCTCGGCCGGCGCCGGGCTGGCCGCGCGTCTGGCGCTCGACTTTCCCGATCACTTCGCGGCCGTCGGCCTGCACTCCGGGCCGGCCATCGCGCCGCCGTTGTCGACGATGGCCGCGATGAGCCTGATGCGCCGCGGTCTGCGCGACGATCCGATACGCGTCGTCGATGCCTGCGTCGACGGGCGCGCTTATCCGGGCATGCCGGCACTCGTCGTGCACGGCGGGCTCGATACGGTCGTCGCCGAGCAGAATGCGCTGCAGCTGGGAGTCGCGTTCGCGCGGATCAATCGGCTCGTCGACGCACAGGGTGAGCTGCGCGTCGGCGAGCAACATACGTACGCGCACGACGATGCGGATTACACCGACTATCTGCGCGGCGGCACGCTGGTCGTGCGGGTCTGCATCGTGCGCCGCCTGGCGCACGCGTGGAGCGGCGGCGATCCGCGCGAAGCATTCCACTCCGCGACCGGGCCGGACGCGACCGCGATGTTCTGGAATTTCTTTCGAAGGCGGCGGCGCAAGCGGTAGCGGAGCGACGCGTCACCTGTCATTCACACGCGTTGCCCGACTGCCGCCGCCGCGCCCGCGTGGCCCTGCGCGCGCCGGATCGGCAGTCGAACGCGGAACGTCGTGCCGCGCCCCGGCTCGCTCGTCACGTCGATTGTGCCGCGATGACGCTCGACGATCCCGTGCGACACCGACAACCCGAGCCCCGTTCCCTGCCCGACCGGCTTCGTCGTGAAGAACGGATCGAAGATCCGCCGGACGATATCGGGCGTCATGCCGGTTCCGGTATCGCTGATCGCGATCGACACCTGCTCGCCGTCGCTCGACGTGCGGATCGTGATCACGCCGCGCGTCGGCATCGCGTGTGCCGCGTTGACGAGCAGGTTCATGAACACCTGGTTCAGCTGCGACGGAAGACATTCGACCAGCGGCAGGTCGCCGTACTCGCGCACGATGTCGGCCTTGTACTTGAGTTCGTTGTGGACGACGTTGAGCGTGCTCTCGAGGCCCGCGTGGATATCGGCCACGCTCCACTCGCCGCTGCCCGGCCGCGAGAAATCGCGCAAGTCCTGCACGATCCGGCGCACGCGCACCGCGCCGTCGATCGATTCGTCGATCAGCGTCACGATCTCGTCGCGCACGTAGTCGAGATCGGCCGCGCCGCGCAGCGCCGTCAGCGCGTCGCGCGCCGCGGGTTCGAGCTGCGGCAGCGCGGCTTCGTGCGCGGCGATCACGTCCAGCAGGCTGCGCACCCACGTCCTCAGCGTATTGAGGTTCGCGCTGATGAAGCCGATCGGATTGTTGATCTCGTGCGCGACGCCGGCCGCGAGCTGGCCGATCGATGCGAGTTTTTCCGATTGAAGCAACTGCACGTGGGTTTCCTCGAGCGCGCGCAGTAGGCGCCGCTGTTCGTCCTTCTCCTGTTCGAGCCGACTCTGCGCCGCGCGGCGCTCGTCGATCTCGCTCGCCATGTTCTCGCGCGTGCGTTGCAGCATCGCCGTCGTCTGCTCGTAGCGCCGCAACGCCGTTTCGAGTTCGGCGGTACGCAATCGCACCAGCCGTTCGAGCGTGTCCGTCATGCCGCGCAGAAAGGTTGTGCGCGCATCGAAGCGGCAGACGAGCAGCGTGACGATCAGCGTCGCCGTCGTGAACAGCGCGATGGTCGTCGCAAGCCACGGCCCGTCGATGCCGTTCGCGGCGCCGCAGCGCGCGTCCGGCGCGAAATGCGCGGCCGCCATCGCCGTGTAGTGCATGCCCGTGATCGCGATGCCCATGATCAGCGCGGCGCCGATGCGTTGCGCGGTCGCATGGCGCGCCTGTTGCGCGCGCAACGTCTGCGCCATCCAGAGCGCGGCGGTCGATGCGATCACGGCCACGCCGATCGATGCCGCGAACAGCGCGGGTTCGTAGCGAATGCCCGGCACCATGCGCATCGCGGCCATGCCCGTGTAATGCATCCCGACGATCCCGGCGCCCATCAGCGCGCCGCCCGCGAGCAGGTGCCGGCGGCTCAGCCGCGCACGCGTGACGACGTTCAGCGCGAAATACGACACGAGCACCGCGATCGCGAGCGACGCGCCGGTATCCGGCAGCGCATAACCGAGCGGAATCGGCAGCGACAGCGCCAGCATGCCGACGAAGTGCATCGACCAGATCCCGGTGCCCATCGCGGCCGCGCCGCCGGCCAGCCACGCGCGCTTGAGCCGCGGGTCGTCGAGCAGCGAGATGAACGCCGCCAGGTCGAGCGCCGTATAGGAGGCCAGCGTCGCGATGACGAGCGACAGCAGGACCAGCAGCAGATTATAGGTGCCATGCATGATCGGCGTCCCGGTCGAAATGAACGCGGTGCTGCGGCGGTGCGGCCCCGTGCAGCGTCACGCGGGCGGCGCGGCGGCGCTCGCCTGCGTCGACGCGGCCGCGCCGGTCTGCACGAGAATGTCGAACGACGTGCCCTCGCGTGCTTCGAAGCGCCGCACGAGCTCGATCTGGTGCGCCGACATCACGCTGCCCTTCGTCATCAGCAGCACGCCGCGATGCGTGCGCAGATCGTCGGCGAGCTGCATCCCTTCGCGCAGTTGTTCGGACCGGATCTCCGCGACGGACGCGGCGATGCGCAGGCTCGCCGGATCCCGCACCAGCTCGATGAAGCGCGCGACGAGCAGCGGGTCGTAACGCACGCCGGCCTGCGAATGCAGCACGTCGATCGCCTGTTCGACCGAATGCGGCGAGCCGATCTCGCCGTTTCGCAACCCCTCGAAATCGCGCGCGATCGCGACGATCCGCGAGCCGAGCGGGATCGCGTCGCCCGCCAGCCCGTCGGGCGTGCCGCGGCCGTTGAAGCGCTCGTACTGGTGCAGCACGATCGACGCGACCTTGTGCAGCTGCGCGACCGGCGTGAGCACCATCTGCGCGCGCAGCGGATGCTGCTGGAACAGGCTGTGTTCGTCGGTCGTCATCTTGACGAGCGGCTTGTGCAGCAGTTCGTCGGGCAGCGACAGCTTGCCGATGCCGTGCAGCAGTCCCGCGTAATACACGTCCTGCGCGTGCAGGCTGCTCATCCCGGCCGACAGCGCGAGACGGCGCGCGATCTCACCCACGCGCATCGCATGGCCGCTCGCCGATCCGCAGCGCATTTCGATCATGCTCGCGCACACCTGGACCATCGCGGTGAAACTGCTTTTCAGGTCGTGCTGCGCGGCTTCGAGAAACATCACGGTTTGGCCGAGTTCCTCGGTGCGCGCGCGCACCTGCGTTTCGAGTTCCGTGTTGAAGCGGCGCAGCACCTCGTTCTGCGCTTCGGTCAGTGCTGCCAGTCGCGCTGCTTCGCCGCGCAGGCGCCGCTGCTCGAGCGCCTGCTCGAGAGTCATCAGCAGATCGTGATCGTCCCACGGCTTGTTCAGGTAGCGATACACGCCGCCTTCGTTGACGGCCGCCACGATCGATGCGATGTCGGAATAACCGGTCAGCAGGATGCGCATCGTGTCCGGATACAGCGCGCGGGCGCGGGCGAGAAACGCCGCGCCGCTCATGGTCGGCATGCGCATGTCGGACACGATCAGGTCGACTTCGGTCGACGCAAGGATCTCGAGCGCGGCTTCGCCGCTTTCGGCGGTCAGGACCTCGTAGTGCGCGGGCCGCAGCACGCGCCGCAGCGCGGACAGCACGCTCGGCTCGTCATCGACCAGCAGGATCGATGGGGCGGCGGCGGGGGTGTCGGATGCGGCGTCGGTGATCGATTCGGGTGGTGTAACGTTCGTTCCGTTTGTCGCGGATGTCGTCATGGCAGGCCTCGGATTGTTTATCTTCACCACCTCTGTGACATCGGCGCGTGCCGCGTATTCCGTATTGGGGAAAACGCTGATTCGTATGAACCGAAGCGGCATGCGACGCACGACCGGCAGCGCGCGAGCCGGTCATCCGGAACGCGTGATGCCGACTTCCGGTATCGTTGCGGGACGCGTCGATCGCGGCGCCCCGTCGCATCGCGATCCGTTCGCCTCATTCACCCCACAGGAGCATTCATGATTCTGGAAATGGCATCGCTCGAAATCGATCCGTCGCAGGCCGAGCCATTCGAGGCGGCGGTTCGCCAGGCCCTCCCGCTGTTCGCCCGCGCGCGCGGCTGCGGCGGCGCCGAGCTGCATCGCGTGATCGAGCGCAGCGGCGGCTACCTGCTCGTCGTCAAGTGGGACAGCGTCGACGACCACATGGTGCATTTCCGGCAGTCGGACGACTTCCAGGCGTGGCGTCAGCTGGCGGGCCCGTTCTTCAAGAGCCCGCCGCAAGTCGTGCATACGGAAGTTGCGGTGAAGTAAGCACGGTGAAGCAACCGCCGCAACGAGCCAACCGATCCATCGCGGATGACGCTGCGTTGGCGCCCTGACCGTCCGCCGCGCCAGCGCACCCGCCTTCCCAACGAGCCCTTTCATGACCGTCGACCCTTCCGTCCTCTCCGCGTTCACGCCGACCGGCAAGCTGCGCGCGTCGATCAATCTCGGCAACCCGATCCTCGCGAACCGCGACCCGGCGACGGGCGAGCCGTTCGGCGTGTCGATCGACCTCGCGCGCGCGTTCGCCGAGCGGCTGTCGGCCGAGCTCGAACTCGTCGTGTTCGATACGGCCGCCAAGTCGGTGCAGGCGCTGACCGACGAGCGCGCCGATTTCGGCTTCTTCGCGGTCGATCCGCTGCGCGGCGAAACGGTCGCGTTCACCGAGCCCTATGTGCTGATCGAAGGCTTCTATCTCGTGCGCGACGCTTCGCCGATCCGCGGCAACGCAGACGTCGACCAGCCGCACAACCGCGTGGCGGTCGGCAAGGGCAGCGCGTACGACCTGTTCCTCACGCGTGAGCTGAAGGCCGCGCAGATCGTGCGTGCGCCGACGTCGCAGGCCGTCGTGCCGACCTTCGTCGAGCAGCAGCTCGAAGTCGCGGCCGGCGTGAAGCAGCAGCTCGAGGCCGATGCGGCGAAGACGCCGGGCCTGCGCCTGCTCGGCGAGCGTTTCATGGTGATCCGCCAGGCGATGGGCGTGCCGAAGAGCCGCGGCGAAGCGGCCGCGACGGTGCTCGGCGCATTCGTCGAGGCAATGAAGGCGTCGGGCTTCGTCGCGGAGTCGCTGCGGCGGCATGGCATCGTCGGGGCGTCGGTCGCACCGCTGGCCTGATTCGCACACCCGTCAAGTGTTTCCGACGACGCCGTCGTGCCAGGTCGGCGCGGGCCGTCGACAACCCGGCGCCACCTGGCGCTCGACACTTCGCTCGCGTGGCTGAACGTCGTCATCGGCGGGATTCGGCGCGGCACGGTGTTTTGCGAACGACTGCCGGTGCGCACGTTCATGATGCGGCGCGATGTCCCGCTGCTGTTGCGCCGGCGGGCGATCGAGGCGCTGCCGTCGCGGGGTGCGCGGGCGAGCGGGACGCCGCGGCGCCCGGCCCGGTCGGCGGCTGCGGCGCGGAAGCGGAAGCGGAAGCAGGCGCTGGATTCGGCGGCGACGAGGCGGGTTGGCTCGTGTGGGCACTCCCTGCCGAGCCTGACGCCGCTGATCCAGAAGCTGCTGGTCCTGAGCCCGCTGATCCCGACGCCGCCGACCCCGAACCTGCCGACCCCGAACCCACTGCCCCTGAACCCGCCGCTCCCGAACCCGCTGCCCCCGAACCCGCCCCGCCCGAACCCGCCGACCCAACAGCCGGCGGCGCACGCAGCCCACCGTCCAGCGCGGTCCTGCGAGCGGCCATGTCGGCCTGTTCGGCACTACGCTGGGCGGCGCGATCGGCGGACAGGCGCGCCGCTTCTGCATCCGGATTGATCGTGTTGACGCGGATGCGTTCGACGTCGCCCACACCCGCCAGCCGGTTCAACGGCACGTAATCCGTACGAAACACCAGTTCGACGCCGCTGCTCAGGTTGAGGTCGGCGTGCGAGCTTTCGGTCGTCTGGGTCCGGTCGGTCGACACGTAGCCGATCGTGCTCTGCACATTGGCCTCCGCACCCCAGGGCCCGAAGCGCGCGCCCCCGCTCACGCCCACCGTGTTGCGCGTGTCGAACTGCGAGCCGCGGTCGTTGGCGGCGACGCTGCTCGCGTCGATATGGAAATTCATCGCGGCATTGAGCCGCCCGCTCTCGATGACGATGCGCTGCAAACCCATCTGCACCATCGTCGCGAGCAACTGCTGGCGGTTGCGGGCCAGCACCTGCTGGGCGAGCGGCACCAGGCGCTCGGGATCGGCGGCCGTCACCGCGTCGCCCGGCCCCAATCCCAGCGCGGTGCGCAGCGCCGCTTCCGCCGGCGGGGTCGCGCCCGCGCGCAACGCCAGCCGGGTCGACGCGTCGCGCTCGGCCTGCAGTTCCTGCTGGCGCTGGCGGCGCTCGTCCGGCGGCAGGCCCGCCAGTTCGTCGGCGTCGTCGGCGGCCTCGTCGTCGCCGGTGACCTCGTAGGCGGTGGGGAAATGCTCGGCCAGCCACTGCCGCGCGCCGGCGATGCCGACGTTGCTGTCCGCGAAGCCTTCGGTGGTCTGCGCGACATTGCGGATCAGGTCGACGAACGCGGTCAACTGCTGCTGGTTCGAATCGTTCATCGCCTTGAAGACGCCCGTGATCAGCTCGGTCACGAAGCGCGGGAACGACACCGCGTTGAGCACGGCCCGGGTGGTGCCGGCCATCCGGTCGATGGCGGTGCCCGAATACGCCGAGCCCGCGTCCTGCGCGACGGCCAGCGCGGTGCCGGGACGCGCCGCGAGCTCGTCATGATCGACCGCGAGCGAGCCGATCCGTGCCAGTCCGGACGCGAGATCGCGGCGCATGGCCGGATCGAGTGCGCCGAAGCCCTGCTGCGCCGACAGCAGTTCACGGAGACGGTGGCGAACGTCGGGCCGCGGCACCGGCGAACGCGCGAGGTGGGCGGTTGCCGTCATCTCGGCGGCTCCGCCGCGCATCGCGCATTCCGCGTCCCGCAACACGTGAAGCACGGCCGGACGGGCGACGGCACGTCCGCCGCCGTCGGCACCCGGGTTCTGCCGCCCGTCTCGCGACGGCCTGAGCGACGCGGTTCCATGTCAGCTTCCGAGCGCCGCCCACGGGTTCGACGGCGCGGCCGGGCGCGCGGCCGGCAGCACGGCGCGGCCGTCGTCCGGGACGGAAGACACCGGGCCGTCGGGTTTCTCGCCGAGGCTGAGCGTCGCCTCGATCCAGTCGGCGGCGGAGGCGATCACCGGATTGTCGGTGCGCAGCAGCGGCGACGCGCCGTCCAGCGCATCCGCGACGTCCGCCAGCCATGCGATCACGGTCATCCCGGCTTTGCCGCGCCGGACATAGGAGGCAGGCTGGCGCGGCGACTGCCGCGAAAGCCGGCCGATACCGGCCACCACGCCCCAGATGTCGCGCGCGGCGAAGCCGTGACGCAGGTCGGCATGGCCGAGGATCGCGAACGCGTCCCTGAGCATGCCGACGATCTCGCCGGCCATGAATGCGGTCACGCCGGTACAGGCGGCGCCGAGATTCTGCGCGAGCGCGCGCGCGGCGTTGCGGACTCGCGCCTGGCGCCCGGGATCCCCGCCCGGGTCGGCACCGGGCGTCTCGTCGAGCTTGTAGAGCGCCTCGCAAAGCACCAGCATGCATTCCTCGAACTGGACGTTGCGCTCGGCATCCGCGGCCGCCGGGCCGTACGCGGTGCCGAACAACCGTGCATAGAACGCCGCGCGCTCGCCGGCCGCGAGCTTCTCGGCGCGGTGACGCCACCAGTTGGCGACCAGCGGCTCCGCGCCGCCGAGATCGACGCCGACGGCGCCGCTCGCCGACAGGCCGGCGAGCGCCTCGACCGCGGGGATCACGCCCGCGGGCTCGAGGTCGGCCGCCAGATAGAGCGACGCGAGCGCCCGCAGCTGCGCCTTGTCGACGCGCGCGGCAACGGGATCGGGAATCGCGATGTCGCCGAGCTCGTCGAGCGCGAACGCGAGGCCGTGCGCGGTCGCGCGCTCGACGAGCCGCTCCCCCGACCGGATGGCCGCCGCGAGCCCGGCATCCGCCGGCGGGACGATGAGCGTGCGCGCCATGATTCAGTGCTGCCCGGCCGGCACGCCGGCGGCAGGGGCCGGCTTGTTGGGGTTGTACGGCGTCGAGTTGCCCTGGATCACCGACATCATCTCGGGCGTCGCCATCTTGTCGAGCGGCAGGTAGTCGCTCTTGAAGTTGACGCGGACCTCGCCCGACAGCTTCGCCTTCACCTCGGCCTTCGATTCGCTCGTGTCGTCGAGCGCCGACCCGACGGTGGCCACGTGTTCCTGCTGCCCCTCGAACGCGGCGTCGGCCGAATACGGCGTGTACCAGCTGCCGTAATGGGCGTTGAGCGATTCCTTGTATTTCTGGCTCTCGCGGTCGTGCATCGACGCGGTGTAGGTGCGTTTCGCCGTGTCGCTGGCGCGCATGTCGAACACCACCTTGGCGTTGATCGACCCGTCGGTGACGACGATGCGGTTGATGCCGAGCATGACCATCGACGACAGCAGCTGCTGGCGCTGCTTCGCCATCTGCAGCCGCGCCGCGGTGACGAGGCGCAGTTCCGACTTGTCGTCGGACAGGTCGGTCACGGGCGGATCGAGGTTGTAGTTCCGGCTGATCTCGGCCAGCCGCTGCTGCGCGTTGTCGCCCTGCGCCACCAGCCGCGTCGGGGCCGCCGCCGCGGCCGCGCCGGCGCTGTCCGCGTCGAACGCGTCGGCGCCGTCCTGCGCCTGCACCGACAGCACGTCGGGGAACGAATCGGCGAGATAGTCGCGGCCGGCGCCCTCGCTGATGTTGTCGCTCATGAACTGGGCGGTGGTCTTGGCGACATTGGCGATCAGCTCGCCATACGCGCGCATCTGCTCGATCGAGCTTTCGACGATCGCCTGGAACACGTTCTTGATCAGGCCTCCTACGAATTTCGGGAAATCGACCTTCTGCACCATCTGGCCGAACTGCTCGACGCCCTGCTTCACCGCGCCGGCCTGGAAGTCCTTGCCGGCGAAGCCGGGATCCTGCGCGAGCTGGCGCTTGGTCGCGGTGACGGGATCGTCGGCCAGCGCCGCGGCGGCCGGCGCCGGACCCGGCTGCGCGAGCGGGTGCGCGAGGCCGGTGGGCGGCAGTTCGCCGTTCGCCTCGCGCTCGGCGATCTCGGCGTGCACGCCGTTCGGGTCGGCCAGGTAGGCGAGCACCCGCACCGTATCGGCGGCGATGCGGCGGCGCTCGTCGTCGGGCAGGTCGAGGAACGACGGAATCGCGGTCAGCAGGCGGCGCACCTCGGGCCGCGTCGCGTCGAACGCGGCGGCGCTCGTGGGCGGCCGCACCGGGTGGAGCGCGTCGGGGGGAGCGGGCAGGCGCATGGCTCAGTTTCCCCTGGCCGCAGCCGGTGCCGGCGCGGCGGCCGGCGCCGCCGCCGGGGCCGAAGCCGCCGCGGGGGCGGACGCGGCCGGCGGCGTTTTCGGACTCGGCAGCACGTTCGGATCGGCGGGCGTCGCGTTGCCGGTGATGGTGGCGATCATCTGCGGCGTCGCCATCTTGTCGAGCGGCAGGTAGTCGCTCTTGAAATTGACGTCGACCGCGCCGGACAGCTGGATCTTCGTCTGCATCGCCGCGTTGCTGGTTTCCGACGCGGCCGTCGACGCGGTGATGATCGGCTTGTTCTCGTATTCGTAGTCGCCCTTCGCGTAGTAGTCGGCGCTGTACTGGCGACCATTGTCCTTGTCGTTGCTGGAGTCGTACTTGCCGCCGCGATCGTAGGTGCCCTTGCCGGCGTAGGTCGACTGGACGTTGCCGTCCTTGTCGCGGGCGAGGTCGACCGCGGTGGCGCTGCGCTGCTTCGAAAGCGTGTCCTGCGCGCGCACGTCGTAGATGATCTTCGCGGAGATCTTGCCGTCGGTGACGACGATGCGGTTGATGCCCATCAGCACGATCGACGCCAGCATCTGCTGGCGCTGCTTGGCGAGCTGCATCTTGAAACGGTTGACGATCGCCAGCTCGGAGGCCTCGTCCGACAGGTCGAAGGTATCGCCGTCGCCCATCTGCAGGCGCGCGCGCACGGTCTTCGACGCTTCGTCCGGGTCGACCCCGTCGCGCACCTGCACGCGCGGGCTCGGCGTGTCGCCGCTGTCGTCCATGCCGATCTCGAACAGGTCGGGAAACTGGCCGACCATATGATCGCGCGCCTGGTTCTCCGTCACATGTTCGTCGGCGAACTGGCCGAGCGATTTCGCCACCTGCGCGATCATTTCCTGATACGCCTTCATCTGCTCGATCGAGCTGTGCGTGATCGACTGGAACACGCCGCTGATCAGGCTCGCGACGAAGGTCGGGAACTTGACCTGGTTCAGCAGCTCGCCCGCGACCGCCGCGCCCTCGTGCGCGGCCGCCGCGGTGAATTTGGACTTGCCGATGCTGTCGACGGCCTGGTTGTGCGTCGAGAAATCCGCCTCGTGCGCGGAATGATCCGTGTTGTCGTCGAGCGCGCGCGCCGGCGCGGTGCCCACCCCGCCCGGAATCTCGTGGCCGGCGAACCCTTCTGGCCGCGCGAGGTAATCGGCGATCAACGCGGTGTTGCGCGCGATGTCGCGGCGATCGGCGTCGGGCATCGCGTTGAACGCCTGCGACCGGGTCAACATCTGCGCGACGCCGTGGCGCACTTCGTCGGCGGGCACCGGCGGCGTGTGCCGCGGAGCGGCCGCCGCGGCGCGCGGCGGCGGCGGCGCGATCGGCGTGGAACGGGCAGCTTGCGGGAACATGGCGACCTCGCGGGAAACGCGTGACGAAGCGGTTCAGATTCAGTTGGCCTGGGCGGGCGCGTCCGCCGGCAGTTCGAACTCGATGGGGCGCAGGTAGAGACTCACGCGTGCCGGGCAGGCCGCGTCCGTGCGCAGGCTGATGATCGAGAAGCGGCCCGGCCAGTGCGCGTCCTCCGGCGTAAACGCCCCCATCCAGCGCTCGAGCGCCTGCAATCCGCGCGGACGCTCGGCGAGCCCCATCGTCAGCAGGCTGAGGAACGCGGGCGGCACGTCGGGGATCGCCGACAGCAGCACGTAGAGCTCGAAATCCGGCCCGTCCGGGCCGAGCCCGAACGCGAGCAGCGCGCCGTGCGGCGGCAGGTCGAAGCGCCCGCCGAGCACCAGCCCCAGGAGCTGCATGATGCCGGGCAGCCGATGGCCGATGCCGAGCGCATCCATGACCGGCTGCAGATCGGCGAGCCGCAGCGCGCGGGTGCACGCGAACGTGAGCCGCTGGCCGCCGAGATCGCGCTGGGCCGCCATCGTGGTGAAGAGCGGCTTGAGCCCCGGCACCATCTGCAGCGCGGCCTGGACGATG
Source organism: Burkholderia sp. Bp9015 (assembly GCF_003853505.1). Lineage (NCBI taxonomy): Bacteria > Pseudomonadati > Pseudomonadota > Betaproteobacteria > Burkholderiales > Burkholderiaceae > Burkholderia > Burkholderia sp. Bp9015. Next base: position 42,762 of record NZ_QTPZ01000002.1, on the reverse strand, counting down.
CCGGCCAGGTCGCGGGGCAGGTTCTCGATCGTGCCGGCGTCGCCGGGCAGCTCGTAGTACACCTTGGACGCATAGAGCCCGTCGCGGTCGTAGCTGGAGCCGAAGAACGCGCCGTAGTCGAGGTTGCCGCCCGGCCGCGCGAAGCCCCGGAACGGCTCGCTCGCCTGGTCGAACCAGTGCAGCGCCTCGCGGCCGATGAAGTCGCGGATCAGCTTGCGCATTTCCCGGGTCGACTCGTCGCGCCGGTCGATCGCCGACGCCTCCGGCGGCAACGGCTCGATCGTGAAGCGCAGCTTGCCCGGCTGGCTTTCCGAGAAGCTGGGCTCGAACGGCACCGCCATCGGCATCAGCGCGTTGTCGCGGAACCGCAGATCGTCGGCGCCGTCGCCGAAGGTGCGCAGGAACAGGTCGCGCGACGGCGCGAATGGATCGGCGGTGCCGAGGCTTCGCGCGGCGCTTTTCAGGCGGCGTTCGACCCGGGCGACGACCGGTTCGCGGATTGAGGTCAGGGGCATGGCTCGGCTCCGGCAGGGTTCGAAAATGGCGCAGCGCACGCGACGCCGCTTCAGTGCGGACGGTTCGAGTAGTAGCTCGCGCCGTTGTGCGTGCCGACACCGTAGCCCGCCTTCACCGGCACGCCCGCGCCGAGGCCGATGCCGGCGCCGATGTCGCCGACGCCGTCCAGCATCTCGCGCGCCATCGCCGGGATCGGCACCGGCTTCGAGGTCATCTGCGGCGCCTCGCGCGGCTGCGAGAACTGCTCGATCTGCGTATCGGTGGTCGCGGTATCGGCCAGCCACAGCTCGCACGCATTGACCAGGTCGTAGTCCGTCGGGTCGACGGTCGACTTGTGGTTCGACGAGACGTCCGGATTGGCGATCTGGTCGATGCTGAGCAGCGGGCCGGTCGCCTTGTTGACGCGATCGACGTTGTTGGCCAGCCACGCGGTGATGATCGTGCCGCAGGTCGCGAGCGTGCGATAGCGCGAGCTGGTGCGCGCGCCGCCCAGGTCGTAGGTCGCGACCTGGTCGATCACCTGCCACATGTCCTTCGCGCCGTAGCAGCCGCGGATCTCGGGGTCCTGCAGCAGGTCGATCATGAACTTGACCTGCGACTGGATCTCGCGCGCGGCGTAATGCGCCATGCCGTAGCCGTGCAGCGACAGGTTGCCGGCGAGATCGCGGGCGGCCTTGCGCACCTGCTGGTGGTTGATCGGGTTCGGCACGCTCGCGCGCAGCAGCGAGTCGACTTCGGTCTGGCGCACGAACGACGACACCGACGACACGAAGCGGATCCACAGGTCGTTGAACTCGCGATTGCCGGCCGTGTTCGGATCGCCGCCCGGCACGCCGAGCGTGATGGCCGCGAAGTTCTTGCGCTCCTGCTCGGAGATGCGGTTCGGCGTTTCGCGCCAGTAGCGATAGAGCAGCTTGCCGGCATTGCCCGGGCCGATCGGCAGCGTGCCGTGCTGGAACTGCTCGACGATGCGGTCGACCACCTGGAACACCTTGAGTTCGTCGAACATCGCGGCGACGATCATCGGGCCCATCACGCGCACGTTGTCGGCGACGATGTTCGCGTCTTCCAGATCCTCGAGGTTCGGCAGGTCGATGCCGAGATCGGCGATCGCGTCCTCGCCGCCGATGTTCTGGACGGTGTTCAGCTCCTCGTTGATGCGGCGGCGCAATTGCGGCTCGTCGGCCTGGATCTTGCGGGCCTGCAGGCCGCGCATCACGCGCGCGAATTCGGTGGTGACCACGCCCGGCTGCTCGCCGCCGCGGCCGTCGGGATCGCCCTCGATGCACAGCAGCGCCAGCACCCGCTGCGCGAGCCCACCGTACGAATTGGCTTCGCCCACCGCCGCGAAGAACTGGCGGGTAAAGGCGTTCATCAGCACGTTGTCGCCGTCCGGCACGGTCTTGCCGCCGTCGACCTTCACAGGCGGCGGCGTGGCCCCGTCCACCGCGAGGATGCCCAGCACCAGCGCGACGAGCGTGATCGACACGGCCTCCGGGTCCGAGCCGTTCGCGCCATTGGCGCCATTGGCACCATTGGCGCCGCTCACGTCGCCCGCGTCGAACACGAGCTGGCCGTTGACCTCGGACAGCAACGGCGGATTCACCAGCGACTTGCTGGCGAGCAGTTCGCGGGTGGCGACGAACAGCGGATCGCACACCTGCGGCACGCCGTCGGACGGCTTCGTGTCGTAGACAACCGCGAGGATGGCCTTGCACAGCGCGAGCTGCTCCCGCTCGGCGGCGACCGGCGGCCGCTTCAGCGACTCGAGCCGGTTGACGATATCGACCAGCCCGTCGCGTGCCCGGGTCTCGAGGTCGACGAGGTCGAGGAAGCGGACTTGATTGTTGACATGAAACATTTAACTTCTCCTTGAAATCCGGTCGGTTCGGGGGAGTGAGCGGGATCCCGTGCGCCAGTCAGCCGTCGTCGGCCCGGCCGTCCTTGCCCGTGCAACCGTCGTCGCCCGCCGCTTCGTACGCGTCGATGCGGCCGGACAGCGCCTGCAGCGCCGCCGCCGCGTCGAGAATGCCGGCGCCGCAGCCGTCGGCCGCGCCGGGCGCGAACGGGCGCGCGGTGGCGACGACCAGCTCGCGTACCGTCGCGCCGTCGAGCGGATAGGCGCGGCGCTGCGCGTACGCGACGAGCAGCGCCGCGGCGCCCGCGACGAACGGCGCGGCGAAACTGGTGCCGGTCGCGAGCTGATAGGCCTCGATCGCGCTCGTCAGCACCCGTTCGCCCGGGGCGCACAGCGCGACGTGCGGGCCGCGCGTCGAGAACGGGGTCGGCCGGCCGTCGTCGCCGACGGCGCCGACCGCGATCACCTGCGGATAGGCGGCGGGCCAGTAGCGGGTCACGGCGCCGTTGTTGCCGCTCGCGGCCACGAGGATGCAGCCGCGCGCGGCGGCATACGCGACCGTGTCGGCATGCGGTTTCGGGCGGTTGGCGGCGATCGTCGCGTCGTCGGTGCCGAAGCTCATGTTTATCACCTTCGCGCCGAGGTCGACCGCGAGCTTGAGCGCGCGATCGAGGTCGGCGATCGCGCCGAGCCCGATCGCATGCGCCTTGCCCGGCAGGCGGGCGGCCGCCAGCGCGCGCATCGGCAGGATGCGGCAGTCGCCGCCGAGCCCGCGCGGCATCGCCACGCCTTCGGCGGCGATGATGCCCGCGCAGCCCATGCCGTGACCGACGAAGCGGTCCTCGGGAAAATCGCCGCGATGGCCGTGACCGCTCAGCAGCTGCACGCCGGGCGACAAGTCGCCGGGCTCGAGCCGCACCGTATCGGCGCCCGCGCGGAAGGCATGCGCGAATTCGGGATGCTGGCGCGCGATGCCGCTATCGATCAGACCGACCGTGACGCCGCTGTCGCCCGGCTCGATCGCGTGCGCGTCGGCCATGCGCACCAGCGCGCGCGCATCCTGAGTAACCCGCGCGGCCGGCGGCACCGGCGCGAGGCGGCCGGGCGCGTCCATCGGGACCGTCGCCACGTAGTTGGGCGTCACGCTTTCCACGGTCGCGAGCTGGGCGAGCGAGTCGCACAGCGCACCGATCGGCGTGCCCGCCGGCACGCGCAGCAGCAGCGTGCGGGCCATGCCGGTCGTCTGTTCGATCGCGTCGTAGCCGAGGTGCGCGTGCCCGGGCACCCAGCGCCCGGCCGCCGCGCTGAACGGGCGCACCGCGAGAAAGCGGCCGGCGAACGCAACCACGATGCGGTCGACCGGGCCGCCGTCGATGCATTGCGCGGCGGCCAGCGCGCCGCGCGTCACGTCGCGGATCGACGGCACGTGCTCGGGCGCTTCGCCGAGCGCCAGCTTGACGAGCAGGCTGGTCGGCAGGCTGAACTGACGCTCGCCGGGCGATGCCCACGGCGTGCCGAGTGCATGGATCGTCATGGCCGCGCCTCCTCCTGGCCGGGCACGGCAGCCAGGGTCATGGGCCTGGCCGCGGGCGCCGGCGGCGGCGCGAATGCGCTCAGGTCGAACGCCAGCGCGGCGGCGTGGCGGCTCGTCGGCGAGACGGCGAGTTCGCCGGCCCACTGGTCGCGGCCGGGCGCGAGCAGCAGCTCGTCGTCCGCCGATTGCAGCACCGCGACCGGGCGATTGCCGATCCGCACCAGCGGCGCGTGCGTGCCGTTGACGAGATTGCGCCCGATCACGCGCAGCAGCGGCGCCGCATCGGGCTGCGCGTCGGTAGCGGGCGCCACCGGTTCGATCCGCTCGACGCTCGGCGCAGACGCCCGGTCGAGCGCCCGGCGCAGCCGGTCCACGGACAGGTTGGTGACGCGGCCGATCGCATGCACCATGTCGCGCTGCTCGGCCTGCCGAAATTGCCGGACCGTGCGCACGCCGGCCCATTCCAGCCGCTTGCGGTCCTCGGCCGAGAGCTCGTCGCCCAGCGCGTCGAGCGGCTGGTCCTTGCTGTCCTCGGACAGCGCGATCGCGTTCTCCTCGATCGCCGGCCGCGTGATGGTCGTGAAGACGAGATGGAACGTGCTGCTGTCGGTGTCGCCCGGGCCGGCGGGACGAATCCACACCTCGCTTTCGACGAATTCGACATGGGCACGCAGATCGAGGTTGACGTCCTTGATCGCGAAGGTCAGCGGCAGGTTGAGGTTGCGCGCCTTGATCGCCATCGCCGCCTGCGCGTTGTCGAGCTGGCTCTGCACGGCCTGGATGAAATCCTCGAGGCGCAGGCTGGCGTTGCTGTTCATCGCACCGCTCCTTCGACCGGCACGGCTTCGAGGACGATCGCGAGCCGCGCCGGCTCCGCATCGAAGGCCGTGCGGGTCAGGAACTGCGGCAGGTCGCCGACCAGCTCGATGCCGTCGGCGCCCCATGCAATGCGCAGGTCGAGCGGCAGTTCCATCGCCATCGAGCGCACCCGCAGCCCTTGCGCCGCGCCCGCGGCCAGCTGTCCGGCAGCGTCGGCGAACGCGCCCAGCGTCTCGCCCAGCGGCCGCGGCGCGATCATGTGGGTTCTCCTCGTGCGGGTGCGGGTGCGGGTGCCGCCGGCGCCGACGAAGCCGACGAAGCCGACGCGGCCGACGGGGCGGCGGACGCGGCCGGCAGCGCAGGCGCGGCGGCGGGCGCCTGCGTCGCGGCGGGAACGGGCGCCGCCACCGGCGCCGCGGGCTGGGCGGCCGTCGCCGCCGGCGGCGCGATCCGCGCCGCCGGCCGGCTGTGCCGCTCCAGCAGATTGCGCGACGCCTCGTCGACGAAACGGTCGAGCGGCAGCGTCTCCGATGCGAAATTGATGCTCACCTTCCCGGTCAGCGTCGCCTTGAGATCGGTGTCGGTTTGCGCGTTGACCGCGACGGTCGAGACCGTGGTGACGACATCGCCCGACGTTCCCCGTCCGCCCCAGGTCGTCTGCCCCGACGACGGGTCGTTCGACGTCGCATACTGCACCGCGGCGCGGTCGCGCGCCTTGGCCTGGAAATTGAGGCTCGCCGCGATCGTCCCGTCCTTGACCACGACCCGCTGCATGCCCAGCAGCACCATCGTCGACAGCGTCGACAACCGGTGCTGCGCGACGCGCTCGCGGGCGCGGGGCAGCACCACCGATTCGAGCGTCTGGGTATCGAACGCGCTGTCGGCCGCACCGAAATCGGCGAGCCATGCGGGCGCGGGAGCCGCATCGTCGTCGCCGGGCCGGGCCACCGGCGCGAGGCGGTAATCGCCGCCGTCCTGCGTCAGCGTCACGTCGTGCGGATACTGCTCGACCAGCCATGCGCGCGCCTGCCCGTCGGTCACGTTCTCCTGCGTGAACTGGTCCAGCGGCTTGGCCACCGCGCCGACCAGGTCGGCGAAACTCTCGACCTGCTTGATCGAGCTGTCGACGATCGCGTCGTACGTGCCATGCACGAGGCTCGCGACGAAGGTCGGAAAGTCGATCGCATCGGCGAGCGCCGCCGCACGCCGGCCGATGGCGTCCGTCGCCTTCTCCTTGGCGGGCGCCGACCCGCCCGGGGCCGCGGGCGCCGCGCCGCCGGCCGGCATTGCTTGCGGCAATGCGCCGTCCTGCCTGCCCGGGTCGCCCGATCCGGACCCGTCGACGATCTCGCGGCCGAACGCGTCGCGAGCAAGGGCCACCGCGGGCGTGATCGCGCCGCGGGGTGGCGGAGGGGGAATGTGGCGGGCCATCGCGCGTGTCCCTCGGGGTCAGGCGGGTTGCAGTTCGCGCGGCGCCGGCTGCGTGCCGCTGGCCGGAAGCGGCGGCGCGCCGTCGACGCCGTGCACGGTCTGGAAGCGGCCGTCGCCGTTCAGCGTCACCTCCGTCACGCCGACCTGGTCCTCCTCGCCGGCATGCCGGAACGTGGTGGTGATGCGCAGCTTGACGCTCGCCCGTTCGGGGGTGCCGGAACCGCGGCCGATATCCGCGCGCACGAACGCGCTCCAGCCGTCGAGCATCTGGCCGTGGTCCGCGGCAATCGTCACGTCGCCGACCGCGCCGCCCTGCCACGCCCAGTCGATCGACACCGGGGCCGACGTGCGGCCGCTCGGCCCGTCGATGTACGGCCAGTCGTCGAGGGTGATGCGCTGGCCTGCCATGCGCGGCTGCCCCGCGCCGCCCGCCAGCGCATTGGCCGGCTGGACCAGCCCGGCCAGCTGCGCAAGATCGTAGCTGCGCCCGTCGCGGCTCTCGGTGCGTCGGGTCAGGCTCACGCCGAAGCCGAACTCGCCGCCCGCGGCCGGCGGCTCGACGCCGAGCGCATAGCCCGCGCCCGCCGCGCTGCCGCGATTGATCGTGTGGCCGAACGTGCCGCCCGAATGCATCAGCTGGATCACGCCGATGCCGGCCGCCGCCTCGTATTCCGACACGAAATCCTCGTAGGTCATGATGTAGCGGCTGCCGGTCGAGTGGGTCGGCGGCACGGTCCGCGCGCCGGGATGGCCCGGCGTGCCGACCACGCGGTCCAGCGGATCGGTGATCCGCACGAAATACGCGTCGCCGCTGCGATACATGCCCGTCACCACCACCGCATGGAAGAAGTTGACCGGCGCGCGCACGACTTCGGCGACCCAGATCGGCCCGTTCGCCTCCAGCAGCCGCCGAAAGCCTTCGGGCGCGAAGCACGCATTGGGTTCGACCGTGAGCGTCGACACCCCGGCGAACCCCGCCACCTCGGCCGGCGCCAGGCCATCGCGCATCTGGCGCTCGAGGCTGATGCAGCGCGCGAGCAGCGTCGGGTCGACGCTCTGGTTGTCGCGCCAGCCGATCACCATCGACGCGGCCGTCGCCCAGCAGCCCATGTCGGTGGGCTGCGGGGTCAGTTGCACCTCGTCCCAGTTCACCGACCAGTCGTCGGCGCCCAGCGTGCGCGCGGCGCCCGCGGCGACCGACAGCGCCTGGCTCGTGCCGAAGAAGCCGCGGCTCGGGATCGGCGCCTTCAGATGGCCGACATACGCGAGCGTTCCGGGGGCCATCGTGCCGGTCGACAGGCTGGCGAGATCGCCCGGCGGCACCCAGTGCGGCGGCACGCTGACGATCGGCCTGCCCGCGTCCTGGAAGGATTGGGCGACCAGTTGCGAGCAGAAGAAGTTGTCGGTGTCGGCGCCTTCGCCGAGCTCGATGCGGCCGACGAAGCGGCGGCAGCGCTCCGCCGCGTCGCCCGACAGCAGGTCGCACGCGTGGCGGTCGATCAGGTAGCTGCCGCAGCGGACCAGCCCGACGTAGTTGAAACCGCGATCGAGGTAGCGCGCGGCGGCATCGGCAACCTGCTGCCGCTGCGTATCCGTCAGGCCCGGCACCCGGAACGCGACCGCGAGGCGCGCGTCGGCCAGTGCGTCCGCGAGCGGGCGCAGCTGGACCCCGCCGGGAATCGCCTCGATCACCTGCCCGCCCTGGCCGACATAGAGCATCGCGTGACTGACCTCCGCACCCGAGCCCGCACGAATGACGCCGGAGCCCGGATTGCCGGTGGTGCTGAGAATGATGTCGCCGATCTCCAGCGCGTCGGTGCCGATCGACAGGCCGCCGACGCCGGGATCGAGCGGAATGTCGTCGCCGAGGCCGCGCGCGGCGAGGCCCAGCGCCTGGCCGGCCGCCTGCGGCTGGCAGGTGCGGCTGGTGACCAGCCGCATGAAGTAGTCCCAGTCCCAGTTGCCGTCGGGGCACGCGGTATGGCCGGTCGAGGTGTCGGCCTCGCGATGGCCCATGATCGTCGTGCGATTGATCGGCAGCTGATACTTGTCGCACAGCGACGCGACCAGCGCCGCCGAGGTTTCGTACTGGAGCTGGGTCGGCGCCAGCGCATCGAAATGCTGGACGGTGCCGTTGCGACGCGGGTAGTCGGCGCCGCCGCGCTTCACCGCGATGTGTTCGATGCCGATGCTGCGCTGGTTCGAGCCCTTGCAGTGCCACGCCGTGTCGGCCTCGGAGACGAACTGGACGACTTCGCCCTCCTGCCCGACCAGGTAATGCGAACTCACCTTCGACGACGCATTGGTGAAGGTATTCACCACCTGCTGGACGGTCGGTACGTCGGCGATGTGGATGATGATGCGGTCGATCGTCTTGCTGCCGCGCCCCTCGTCGAAATTCGGGCTGGCCGCGGTACGCGTGACGAGACTGTTCTCGCGCGCGCCCAGCGCCAGCGCACTGGCCGTCGCGGAAGGCTCGGCGGCCGCATCGTCGTCGCTGTACGGCGGCGTATCGATGCCGTAGGCCTCCGGATCGGCGCTCAGGCCGCGCGACCACGCGAGCGACGACGACGACGAGGTGGCGATCGTGCCCGCCGCGGCGCGCGAGACGCCGACGAACACGCTCACCGGGCTGCCGACGCTGACGCCGGCCGACAGCGTGACGCCGACGAATTCGCCGCGGGCGTTGAACAGCGCCGAGATGCCGCCGGCCGGGGCTTCGCCGACCATCACGCCGACCGTCGTGCCGGTGCCCGCGAAATCGTCGATATGGCCGCGCAGCAGGCTGATCTGGCCGGTGAGGCTCGCCGACACGATGTAGCCGAAGTCGAGCTCGCCCGACACGAAGACGCCGATGTCGTCGCCATTGGCGTCGAAGATGAGGCCGACCGCGCCCGCGCCCCCGGATTCCAGGCCGGCGCCCGCACCCGCGCCGATCGAGACCGACAGGCCGTTGCGCATCGCGACCGGCAGCAGCAGCATCAGCGACGCGGTGGCCGGATTCGCGCTCAGAATCGCGCGCAGCGCGGCCCGCTCGACGGTCGAGAGCTTGCGCGGCCGCGGCCAGGTGAAGCCGCGGCGTTCGCCCGCGAGGCGGAACCCGGCATCGTCGCTCATCCCCTGCGACACGGGTGCCGGCGCGATGGCGGGTGCTGATGCTATGGTGGGTGCCGGTGCGATGGCGGGTGCCGGTGCGATGGCGGGTGCCGGTGCGACGGCGGGTGCCGGTCGCGCGGCCGACGCCGACGCCGGCGCGGCGGGCGTCGCGGCGCCCGGCGTTGCGGCATTGAGCGGCGGAAGCGGACCGAAGCCGTCGTCGTAATGAACGTCGTGGTGCGGCGCAACGGGCTCGACGGCCGGCTGCGCCGCGGTGGGAGCGGCGCCCGGTGCGCTCGGCGCCGGCACGGCGGTCGCGCCCGGCCGCGTGGCGTCGCCCGCCCAGTTCAACAGCGGACTCCTGACGGCGGCGGTGCCGCGCGTCGGGAACACGCGAACCCGGCGCAATCCCCGGTCGCTGAGCCCCGACAGCGACACGTACGGACTGTCGGCATTCGGCAGGACGTCGACCGTCCACGCATCGGCAGCGGGCGACGCCGCGGTGGCGAGGCCGAACCACAGCCGGCTCGCGCCCGCGAAGCGCGCCAGCACGGCAGGCGGCACCATGAACACCGCTTCGCCGCGCGGGATCGCCAGCAGGCCGTCCTCGCGGCTGGTATAGAACGTCGACGACGTGCGCCCGTCCTTGCGCGTGAACAGCGCGGGATCGGTGGCGATCACCAGTTCCGCGACGCACGGCGCGTGGCCGACGCGAATCGTGAAGCCCAGCATCGGGAAACGGTCGGTCAGGACCATGCGGTTGGGATGGAGTTGCGCTGCCATGTCGTGTCCTCAGCTCTGGTTTTGATCGGGCTCGTCGTGACGGCCGCCGAGCATCGGCTTGCTGCGCGCATCGATCGCGCGCCGTTCGAATTCCTGCGGGGAAAGCATCTCCAGATCCGGTTCCGGGTCGCCGATGTCGGGGATTTCGTGATGCGTCGCTTCGAACTGGGCGATCGCGCGCGCCAGCAGTTGGGCGAGCAGCTTCGCGTGCACCGGGCTGATCGCGACGCGGCTCATCAACTGGACGTTGCCGGACTGCGGCTCGACCTGCCCGGCATCGATCAGGAACTCGAACGCGTTGTGCCCGACCTCGAAATAGTTCGCATAACTGGCGAGCAGCGGCCGTGGCTGGCCGGCCGGCTGGGCCGGCTCCGGCGGGGCGTCCTGGCTTGGCTCGATGACGTGCACGACGGCCTCCTTGCATGGCGACGGGCGGTCTGTCCGTTCTGCTTCGCAAGGAGCGGGCCAACGCGGGTGCGCCGGCGCAAGCGCATGATTTGCCGTGGAATTTCCCGGCCGGAGTGGGATTCGGGAACGCTGCCGGGCTGTACCATGTGACAGCCCGGCTGTCACACCGATGCAGTGTTGCCGGCGTCCAGGTTGTACTTGGCCAGCTTGCGGTAGAGCGTCATGCGCGACCAGTTCATCTGGCGCGCGGCTTCCATCTTGTTCCAGTTGGTCTGGCGCAGTACCGAGACGAGCCGCTCGCGCTCATGCTCGCCGGCCGAAAAGTCCTGCAGGAACAGCCGGCGAAACGCCGGCGGCAGGTCGCCCAGCCCGAACGGGCGCCCTTCCGGCGCATCGATGAACAGTGCTTCGACCAGGTTGCGCAACTCACGCACGTTGCCCGGCCACCGGTAATGCCGCATGCACTCGAGCAGGGCGGGATCGGGCCGCCCCACCCGCATCGCCCGCTGCAGGTTGTGTTCGGCGACGAAGTGATCGACGATCGGCGCGATGTCCTCCGGCCGTTCGCGCAGCGGCGGTATCTCGATGCGCGCGACGTTCAGGCGATAGAACAGGTCGGCACGGAAACGGCGTTCCTCGACCAGATCCTCCAGTCGTTCGTTGCTCGCCGCCACGATCCGGACGTCGACCGGGCGCCGGCGCTGCGAGCCGACCGGCATCACCGTGCGGTCCTCGAGCAGGCGCAGCAGCTTAGCCTGGACGGCGAGCGGCATCTCGCTGACTTCGTCGAGGAACAGCGTGCCGCCGTCGGCCTCGACGAAGCGGCCGGGAAACGCTTGCTGGGCGCTGGTGAACGCGCCGCGCTCGTGGCCGAACATCTCGGATTCGAACAGGCTGTCGGGCACCGCGGCGCAGTTCACCGCGATGAACGGCTTGTCGGTCCGGGTGCTGAGCCGATGGACGGCGCTGGCGACGCGCTCCTTGCCGGTGCCGGTTTCGCCGGTCACGAGCACCGTCGTATCGGTGCGCGCGACCTTCGCCAGATAGCGGCGCAGGTCGGTCATCGCCGGGCTCGAGCCGTGCAGCCCGAGTGACGTCGCGCCAATGCCTCCGGTCGTGCTCATGCGCGCGCCGCCCGGCTAGCGAACCGTTGACGGATGATGCGCAGCCCCGATGTTCATCGCCACTTCCCCCCGCTGGATGTTGAGGAACAAGACAACCATCCTCGATGGCGATTGTTGGCACGCGTTTAATTAGTACTGTGATGCGTGTTGAATGGAGAGCCGCGTGTCACGGCGCCGGCCGATAACCAGTGTAGTTTCAATATGGAGATTCGTACAACCTGAGGACGGCCAATGTTTGCGCGCGACCGGCCGGCCGCCGGTGCGCGGGCGGATCGATCGACTCGGGCATGCCCGGGCGCAATGGCGAATGTGTCATTTCATGCACGTTCATCGAATCGTCCGCAATCAGCATCACGAACGAATGGCCGGGCGCGGCATTGGAGAATGCGTATCGTTCACGCGGCACGCGCAGGGACTTCGCGAGCGGCGGTCGAGGCGGTCGCGCGCGGGGGGCGAGCGCGGCGATGGGCCGTCCGCGCACCGGCTCGCGGGCTGAGCCCGCGCGTCACGCGCACCCGCGCACCCGCGCATCCCGCGCATCCCGCGCATCCCGCGCATCCCGCGCATCCCGCGCATCCCGCTCATCCCGCTCATCCCGCTCATCCCGCTCATCCCGCTCATCCCGCTCATCCCGCTCATCCCGCTCATCCCGCTCGTCACGCTCATCCCGCGCAATCCGCTCGTCACGCTCGTCACGCCCGTCACGACGGCGCGGATTCGCCCTCGCGCAGCGTGATGCCCGTCCACGCGCCGCTTGCGGCCAGTTCGCCGATCAGCTCGACGATCGTCTGCCGCACGGCGAGCGCGGCGGAATTGACGGGAGACGTGTTCGACCAGCACAGGCTCGCGGGCCGGCGGATCTCCGGCTCGACGATCCGGCGCATCTTCGGCCGGCTGGACGGCTCGCGCGACGCCAGCGCGGACGCCGGCAGGATCGTGCACGCGAGGCCCGACTGCGCGAGCGAGATCATGGTCGGCAGCGAATCGATATCCGCGATGATGTTGAGCGGCACCTCCTCGCGCGCGAACGTGCGTTCGAGCAGCAGGCGCAGCCCGTTCTGCACGCCCGGCGCGACGAGCGGCACGCCGGCGAGCGACGCGAGCGGGCAGGTTCGCGCGCGCGACGGCACCGCGCCGCCCGGCTCGCCGAGCAGATACAGCACCTCGTCGAACAGCGGCATCGCGGTGATGCCGGTCGTGTTGGATTCGCGGAACAGGATCGCGAGGTCGAGCCGCCCGTTCGCCAGCAGCTCGTTGATGAAGCCGCTCATGCTCTCGAGGTACTGCAGCCGGATGCCCGGATAACGCGCCCTCACGCGCTCGAACAGCGGCACCGCGAGGATCGACGTCATCGTGGTCGGGAAACCCACCGCGACCGTGCCCGACTCGCTGCCCGCGCCTTCCCGCACCTCCTGGCGCAGCTGCTCCATCTGCCGGAGCACGAGCCGCGCATGGCGGTACAGCGCCTGCCCGGCCGCGGTCGGCTTCACGCCCTGCGGGCTGCGCACCAGCAGCGTGACGCCGATGTCGCCCTCGAGCTTCGCGATCTGCTGGCTCAGCGACGGCTGCGCGACGAACAGCTTTTCGGCCGCCTTCCCGAGGCTCCCGTATTCCACGATGCTGACGAAGTAACGGAGCTGGCGGATGTCCATGGCGGTTCGTTCGATGCGAAAGCCATAGGATACCCCTATGACCGGCACATCCAAACGGTATTTCCGCCGCGCCTGCGCTTCACCTAAAGTCACTTCATGCCAAGTCAGAACAGCCGGCCCGCCCGGCGATGGAGGTGACAGTGAACGCTCCCCGGTCGCATGCCAGCGACGATGTCCAACAGGTCGCGACCGACCTGATCAGCGCCGAACGTGCGATCGCCTTCGCGGCCACGCTCGACCATCCGGTCGTTCCCGCCGTGGGCGACGCGTTGCTGCCCGCCTGGCACTGGCTGTATTTCTGGTCGATCGCGCAGCAGGCCGAGCTCGGCCCGGACGGCCATCCGCGAAAGGGCGGCTTCCTGCCGGATCTCGGGCTGCCGCGGCGCATGTGGGCCGGCGGCCGGCTGACGTTCGAACGCCCGCTGACGATCGGCGCGATCGCGACGCGCACGTCGCGCATCCTGTCCGTCGAACGCAAGGAAGGCCGCACCGGCACGCTCGGCTTCGTGACCGTCGAGCACGTGATCGAATCCGCGGGTGAAGTCGCGATCCGCGAGGAACACGACATCGTCTATCGCGGCGCGGCCGCGCCCGGCGCCGCCACGCCCCCGCCGAAGGCCGCGCCCGACGCCGCGCAATGGCAGCGCGACATCACGCCCGACGAAGTCATGCTGTTCCGCTATTCCGCGCTGACCTTCAACGGCCATCGCATTCACTACGACCGCACCTACGTGCGCGACGTCGAAGGCTATCCGGACCTCGTCGTGCACGGCCCGCTGATCTCGACGCTGCTGCTCGACCTCGTGACGCGCTCGCTGCCCGGCGCGACGATCGTCGAATACGCGTATCGCGCGGTACGGCCGACCTTCCTCGGCAACAGCTTCAGCGTGTGCGGCCTCCTCGCCGACGACGGCAAGACCATCGAGCTCTGGGCAAAAGATCACGACGGCTGGCTGACCATGTCCGCAACCGCGACCCTCGCCTGACGCATTTCGAGCATTCCCCGATACGAAACATGAATCCTACCGACGCGTACCAAGACATTCGCGAAGCCGTTCGCGACCTGTGCGGCGAATTTTCCGCCGAGTATTTCCGCAAGATCGACGAGGAACGCGGCTATCCCGAAGCGTTCGTCGACGCGCTGACGAAAGCCGGCTGGCTCGCCGCGCTGATTCCGCAGGAATACGGCGGCTCGGGCCTCGGCCTGACCGAGGCGTCGGTGATCATGGAGGAGATCAATCGCGCGGGCGGCAACTCCGGCGCGTGTCACGGCCAGATGTACAACATGGGCACGCTGCTGCGCCACGGCTCGGCCGAGCAGAAGCAGCGCTATCTGCCGAAGATCGCGAGTGGCGAGCTGCGCCTGCAGTCGATGGGCGTGACCGAGCCGACCACCGGCACCGACACGACCAAAATCAAGACGACGGCGGTACGCAAGGGCGATCGCTACGTGATCAACGGCCAGAAAGTGTGGATCTCGCGCGTGCAGCACTCCGACCTGATGATCCTGCTCGCGCGCACCACGCCGCTGTCGGACGTGCAGAAGAAGTCCGAAGGGATGTCGATCTTCATCGTCGACCTGCATCACGCGATCGGCAACGGGATGACGGTGCGCCCGATCCCGAACATGGTGAATCACGAGACCAACGAGCTGTTCTTCGACAACCTCGAGATTCCCGCCGAGAACCTGATCGGCGAAGAAGGTCGCGGCTTCAGGTACATCCTCGACGGGCTGAACGCCGAGCGCACGCTGATCGCGGCCGAATGCATCGGCGACGGCTACTGGTTCGTCGACAAGGTGTCGCAGTACGTGAAGGATCGTGTCGTGTTCGGCCGCCCGATCGGCCAGAACCAGGGCGTGCAGTTTCCGATCGCCCGCTCGTTCGTCAACGTCGAGGCCGCGAGCCTGATGCGCTTCGAGGCCGCGCGCCGGTTCGACGCGCACGAGCCGTGCGGCGCGCAGGCGAACATGGCGAAGCTGCTCGCGGCCGATGCGTCGTGGGAAGCCGCGAACGCGTGCCTGCAGTTCCACGGCGGCTTCGGCTTCGCATGCGAATACGACGTCGAACGCAAGTTCCGTGAAACGCGCCTGTACCAGGTCGCGCCGATCTCGACGAACCTGATCCTGTCGTACGTCGCCGAGCACATCCTCGGCCTGCCGCGTTCGTTCTGACGGGAGTGACGAGCATGCGCCCACTGGAAGGCATCAAGGTCGTCACGTTCGAGCATGCGATCGCCGCGCCGTTCTGCACGCGCCAGCTCGCCGATCTCGGCGCGCGCGTGATCAAGGTCGAACGGCCGGGCGTCGGCGATTTCGCGCGCGGCTACGACGAACGCGTGGCGGGGCTCGCGTCGCACTTCGTGTGGACCAACCGCTCGAAGGAAAGCCTCACGCTCGACGTCAAGCAGCCCGCGGCGCTCGACGTCGTGCACAAGCTGCTCGCGGATGCCGACGTGTTCGTGCAGAACCTCGCACCCGGCGCGACCCAGCGCCTGGGGCTCGATTACGATGCGCTGCGCGAGCGCTATCCGCGGCTGATCGTCTGCGACATTTCCGGCTACGGGCTCGACGGTCCGTTCCGCGACAAGAAGGCGTACGACCTGCTGATTCAAAGTGAATCCGGATTCCTGAGCATTACCGGATCGAACGGCGAGCCGGCCAAGGCCGGCTGCTCGATCGCCGATATCGCCGCCGGCATGTATGCGTATACGAACATCCTCGCCGCGCTGATCGAGCGCGGGCGCACCGGGCGCGGCCGGCACATCGACGTGTCGATGCTCGAAAGCATGGTCGAGTGGATGAGCTATCCGCTCTACTACGCGATCGACGGCCAGTCGCCGCCGCGGCAGGCCGGCGCGTCGCACGCGACGATCTTTCCGTACGGCCCGTTCAGGGCCGGCGACGGCAACACCGTGATGCTGGGCCTGCAGAATGAGCGCGAATGGAAGCGCTTTTGCGAGACCGTGATCGGCATGCCCGAGCTGGCGGCCGACGAGCGCTTCGGGTCGAACAGCCGCCGCGTCGCGAATCGCGACGCGCTCGCGGCCATCATCGTCGATGCATTCTCGACGCTGACGTCCGCCGACGTGATCGACCGGCTCGAGCAGGCTGGCATCGCGAACGCGCGGATGAACGACATGCACGGCGTCTGGACGCATGCGCAACTCGCCGCGCGGCATCGCTGGACGCGGGTCGACACGCCCGCCGGCGAGATTCCTGCCCTGCTGCCGCCCGGCGTCGCGCCGGGCGACGATCCGCGCATGGACCCGGTGCCGGCGCTCGGCCAGCATACCGATGCCGTGCTGCGCGAGCTCGGCTATGCCGATGAACAGATTCACACGTTGCACGCATCCGGTGCCGTCTGACCGGGCCTTGCCGCGCTGATCGAAGCGCGCCCCTCACCCATGTTTCGAAGCGTCTCCGCGTCCGGTCACGGGCGCGAGAGCGCCACATGACTGGAGACATCATGGCGAACACCGTCAATGCCGCCGGCCGGCTCGACCGGCTGCCGATTTCAAGGTTTCACTGGAAGATACTCGGCCTGATCGCCGGCGGCGCGTTCCTCGACGCGTTCGATATCTATCTCGCCAACGGCTCGGTCGCGGCGATGGTCAAGGAGGGATTCACCGACCTGCGGCATGGCGCGATGTTCGTGTCGTCGACGTTCGTCGGGATGATGATCGGGGCGTTCGTCGCGGGTTACGTCGGCGATCGGCTCGGGCGGCGCTATTCGTATCAGCTCAATCTGGCCGTGTTCGGGCTGGCTTCGATCGCCGCGTGTTTCGCGCCCGATATCGCGTGGCTGATCGTGTTGCGTTTCATCATGGGGATCGGGCTGGGCGCCGAACTGGTCGTCGCGGCCGGGACGCTCGCCGAGTTCGTGCCGCCCGAGACGCGCGGCAAGTGGGTGTCGCTGCTCGCGATCATCACCAACAGCGGGCTCTTCGCGGCGCTCGCCGCGGGGTACTGGATCATTCCTTATCTCGGCTGGCGGTACATGTTCGCGCTGGCTGGCGCCGGCGCGCTGGTCGTCTGGTTCATGCGCAAACGGATGCCGGAGTCGCCGCGCTGGCTCGAATCGGTCGGGCGGCTCGACGAGGCCGAGGCGACGCTTGCCGCGATCGAGCAGGAGGTCGGCCGGCAGGTCGGCACGCTGCCGCCCGTGCGACGCACCGTCGACCTGCATGTCGGCAAGGTGCCGCTCGGCGTGCTGTTTTCGAAGGGGATGCGTGGCCGGACGATCGTCGCGGCGTTGACCGCGATCGGTGTGAACGTCGGGCTCTACGGCTTCATTGCGTGGCTGCCGACGTTCTTCGTCACGGAAGGGTTGTCCGTCGTCAAGTCGCTCGGGTTCGTGTTCCTGATGTCGATCGGCTCGCCGGTCGGCGGGTTGATCGGCTATCTGATCGCGGATCGGATCGGGCGGGCCAAGGGCATCGTGATCGCGTCGATTCTCAGCATCGCGCTCGGCTGGCTGTATGTGTCGCTACGCGATACCACCGCGATCATCGTGGTCGGCTTCTGTCTCGTCAGCGCGATCTACACGATCACGACGCTCGGGCTGTTCGGCTACATTCCCGAACTGTTCCCGACCGAAGTGCGGCTGCGCGGCACCGGTGTCGCGGGAATGTGCGGACGGATGTCGTCGATCGGCACGCCTGCGCTGGCGCTCGCGCTTTACCAGGCGTTCGGCGTATCGGGCGTGATCGCGATGGTCAGCGCGACGCTCGGCGTGCTGTGTGTCGCGATCGGGCTGCTGCGCGTCGAAACCGGACGGCAGGCGCTGGAGGAGGTCGCGCCGGGGATGCAGGACGCGGAAGACGCCGCGGTCCACTCCGGCGTCAGGCAAGCCTGATTGCCGGCGGGCCGGCCGCGGCGAACGCTTGCCGCGCGCAGACGGGCAGCCAGTCGGCAGGATGGTCGATATGGAAACGTGTCGAGACCGGTTCCGGAGAGCGATACGCTCGCATCGTTCTCCAGCGGATGAAACAGAAAACGCTCCTCGCCGCGCAGTTCGACATCGATGATCAGACGCACACGTCCGGTTTCGTCATTGACGAGCGCGAGCGGGCTCAAGGACCCCGGACGAATACCCAGCAACTCGAAGAGCTTGTCCGCGGACGCAAACGACAGACGCTTGCTGCCGAGCGCCGCGGCGAGTTCAGCAAGATCGAGCGACTTCGCGGCCGTCGTGACGACGAGGAAATAGTGGCCCTTCCGGTCCTGCAGCAGCAGGTTCTTGCAGCGGGCGCCCGCCACGGACAGCGTCAGCATGTCGGACTCGGACATGTTGCGTACCGGGTCGTGTCTCTCGCACGAGAACGGAATACCGATTTCTTCAAGAAGCCTCAGAACTTCGTCTTTTCCCAGCATGGTGTCGTTCATGTTCGTTCATAAGAGGGCCGACCCTGCGCCCATTTCAGCGTCGCCCCTCTTTCATTCAGTGTCAGGCATCGAAGACCGGGTACGACGCCGTTCGGATCGCAGCGATCGTGTCATCCTTCGAGAGCAGTCCCGATTCATCCAGAATCGTCACCAGCGAGCGGCCTTCAGCCACGGATTGGCGCGCGAGCTTGCTCACGCGAGCATAGCCAATCTTCGGCACGAGCGCGGTGGCGACAGCCATGGATTCCAGCACATGCTGCTCGTTGCGCGCGACGTCGGCTTCCATTCCGCGCACGCACTTCTCGCCGAAGCGTCGAATCCCGTTGGTGAGCAAGGCGATGCTGTCGAACACGCGCGAAGCCACCACCGGCTCGAAATGATTGATCTCCAGTTCGCCGTACTGAACCGCCTGCGCGACCGCGACATCGTTGCCGACAACCGCAAAGCTCAACTGGATCATCGCCATCGGCAAGACCGGATTCACCTTGCCCGGCATGATCGACGAACCCGCCTGCGCTTCCGGCAGTTTCAATTCTCCGAGCCCGCCGGCCGGACCCGATGACAACACGGTCAGATCGGATGCGATCTTCGCAAGCGACGCCGCGCAGGTACGCAATTCCGCCGAGACGCGCGAGAACACGTCCATGTTCTGCATCGCGTCGAACGGATTGACCGGCGCTTCATAAGCGACGCCGGTGATGCTGCAAAGATGCGCGTACGCCGCCGCGCGATAACCCGCCGGCGCGCCGAAGCCGGTTCCGATTGCCGTGCCGCCGAGCGGCAGCGTGCGCAGCTTGTCACGCACCACGGCAAGCTCGTCGGCCAGGCGAGCCGTCAATGAAGCGTAGCCTCCGAAGAGCTGGCCGAGCCGCATCGGCTGGGCATCCTGCAGACAGGTGCGGCCCAGGTGCAGGATATCGGCAAATTCGCTCGCCTTGTCGTTGAACAGGCCTGCGAGTTTCGTGACTTCCCCGATGAGCGAACCGAGCATCGCGTATGTGGCGATCTTCAATGCGGCGGGATACGCATCGTTGGTCGATTGCGAGCGGTTGACGTGATCATTCGGGTGGATGACCTCGTAGTTTCCGGCCGCGTGGCCGAGGATTTGCTGAGCCCGGTTCGCAATGACTTCGTTGAAGTTCATGTTGGTCGACGTGCCGCCCGAGCCTTCCATCAGATCGACCACGAGCGAAGCATCGAGCTTCCCTTCGATCACTTCCCTGCACGCCGCGACGATCGCATCGCACTGCTCGCCGGTGATGACTTCGTTATCGCGATTAGCCAATGCCGCCGCCCACTTGACCTGTGCAAACGCGTCGCGAAACGCCGGATAGTGGGCGATGTTCAACGGCGACACCGTGAGGTTATCGACCCCTCGAACCGTGTTCACGCCATACAGTTTGCCGCCGGGAATGGCGACTTCGCCGACGTAGTCGCGTTCGATGCGAGCGTCGCTTTGAGCAGGCTTATTCATGGAGATTCCTTCCGCCAACGGTAATGAGTTTTTCGATGTCCCCGCCGAGCGCGGCCAGCCTCGGCAGAAACGATGTTTCGATGACTTCGCGTGCCGTATCGCAGGCATCGTCGAAGAAAGCGTTGTATTCGTCCCGGCGCGCCACGAGGTATAACGAGCGCTCCAGGCCCAGTTGTTCGACCACGTGAACAGCAACGTTGCCCGCATGCGTCACGCCCTGAAGCAGGCACATCGGCGATGTAATGGCCCAGCCGATGCCTTCCGCAACCATCGAGGTCAAGGCATCGGCGTTGTCGAGTTCGAGCCGCGCGGGCGCGCGAATCTCGATACGCCGAAGATATCTCTCGATCTGCAGGCCCACCTGAGACGTCCGGTTGAATCGCACGATGGGCATGCTGTCGCTCAGTGTGCGCAGGTCGTCGAGCGTCTTCACGGCGATGCCGAGGCCTTTCGGTGTGATCACGAAATAGCGCTCGGAGAACAGGCGGTATCGCACGACATCGTTGGCATCGATCAGCGGATCGCTCGTGACGATCAGATCCAGATCCCGGCGCAGCAGCGCCTCGCCTTGTTGAGGGCTCAGGCCCGTGCGGATCGACAACTGCGACACCTTGCCGATCAACTTCTTCGTGAAGACCGAGCCGCAAGTAGATGCGAACGAATCGACCAGCCCGATGCGCAAGTCGGGTTTGATCCCGCGCCCCGCTTCGACGACTTGCGCCTTGAGATTCGCGATTTCCTCGCTCAGTACCGCACCGCGATTTCTGAGCGCGATGCCGAAGGGCGTCAGCGCCATCGGCCGCGTGGTCCGATTCACCAGCACGACACCCAGTTCGTCTTCCAGTTGCCGGATGATCTGGGATACGCCCGATTGCGATATGCCCATCCGCGCTGCCGCGGCGGACATGCTTCCCTCTTCCGCGACGGCGACGAAGACCTGCACCGCGTGCATGTCAATGGGTTTGTGAGACGGCATGTCGAGTCCTCATGTGGGCGTCCTGTAGCGGCCGTCATCGACGACACGCCGAAGGTCAAGGACGCGTCGTGCGTCCATTCGATGCGGATATCGCGAGCGTCGCATCATGGTGTCCCGCGGCATGGGCAAGATCTTCCGGCGCGCCGTCGGACTTCACGTCGGCAAGATGCTCGCTGCCGGTTTCAGGCGCCATGAAGTGGCAGAACACGCCGCCGAAGACCAGTACCGCGACGCACACGCTCAATGCCGCATGAATGCCGGCCTGCTGCACGGCGATCGGCAGCAGGAAGGTGCTGATGGCCGAACCGAATCGGCTTGAAGCAACCGCAAGGCCTACGCCCGACGCGCGAAGATGTGTTGGAAAGAGTTCGGGCGGATAGACGAACTCGAGGTTCGCGGCGGCCGAAAGAATGCACGCGAAGAGACCGAAGACGAGCATCGTTCCGATGGGACCGAAGTTCGCATAAGTCAGCACCGCGAGGCCTAACGCCGCAAGATAGAAGGTTCCGATCAGGAACGTGCGACGCGAAATCCGGTCGATCAACAGCAGGCCTATCACGGCGCCCGCGAGGAGCAGAATGTTGTAGACGAGGCCGCCCACGAACTTGTCCTTGACGTGCAGCGCCTCGAGCACCTTTGGCGCAAACGTGCCCAACGCAAAATAAGGAATGACCTGGCAGGTGTAGAACACGCATCCGACCAGCGTGTTCTTGCGCCAGCGCGGCGAGAACAGTTGCGACCAGGCTCTCGTCGTTTGCTGTGGCACGGCCGCCTTCGTCATCGCAAGCGTGACTTCCGGGCCGAATCTGCGACGGACAATGGCAAGGGCTTCGTCTCCCCGTCCGCGTTTCATGAGCCACATCGGCGATTCGGGCACGAGCAGGCGGAACGGGAGAATCAGCAACGCGGGAACGCCGCTCGCCGCCAGCATGATTCGCCACGCATCGGGGCCTGTATCGCGCATCGCGAAGCCTGCGAGGTAGGCGCCGACATAACCCGCCGCCCAGGCGGCTGCGAGCACGCTGAGCAGCCGGCCACGGTATCGGCGTGGCGAATATTCGGTCACGAGCGATTTGCTCACGACGTAGTCGGCGCCGAGGATGAGTCCGAGCACGAGACGCAACACCAGCAATTGCGCGGGCGACGTCACGAAATACTGGGCGGCCGAGACGAGCGCGAAAAGCAGCATGTCCCATGCGAATATCGTTCGGCGACCATACCTGTCAGCGATCGGGCCGGCGAACATGCTGCCGAAGAAAAGCCCTGCGAGCGATGCCGCGCCGAGCAGTCCCATCCAAAGCGCATCGAGGTGCATCGGACCGGCTGCCATGCTCACCGCGATGCCGATGATGCCCAGCACGAAGCCATCGCTGAATTGGCCGCCCGTCCCGCTGAACGCCACGCCCACATGGAATGGGCGAAGCGGCAAGTCTTCCAGTAGTACCTGTTTGCTCACGTCTGTCTCCTGTCTCTGGTATGGCGCCCATGCCGATGCGCGTTGAAAACCAGTGTAGAGCGACGACTTCAGGAAAACAGCAGGTCACATGACAGTATTACGAACTCTGATACTGCTTTCTATCAGGGCTGAAACCGAGGCTTTTGGGCGCGCTCGAAAAGCAAAGGCCGGACGGCTGTTGCCGTCCGGCCAGCAAAGCCGCGTCGTGCGTTCGGGCGCCGCCTAGAACCGCTGAAACATCTGTTGAATCTGCTCGGGGTTATGCGTCACCGTAAGCGCGAGCATCAAGAGGATGCGGGCTTTCTGCGGATTGAGGTTGTCGCCGAGCAGACCGATATACGCCGGATCATCAGGGATGTAACCGCTTCCGGTCCTCGATGACCGGACGACGATCACACCCTTGTCGACGGCTTTCTTGATGGACGGAAGCGCAAGCAAGGATTCGCTGCCGGCGCCGACGCCCGCGACGACGATCCCGCGGGCGCCGTGCGCGACCGCTGCGTCGTACAGGTAACCGCCATCATTCTGGTGCCCGTAGACAATATCGACCTCGGGAAGTGAATCCAGCTTCGCTATGTCGAACGGTGTCTGCGTGGTCTGCAGTTTGGTCACGGCGGTTTCGAAATGCGGTACGTTGTCGATCAGCGTGCCCAGATGGCCGTCGTCGGGACTTTTGAATGTATCGAGCGTGTTCGCATTGGTCTTCGTCGTATATCGGGCGGAGCCGATGCGATCGTTGAGCACGACCATGACGCCTCGTCCGCGCGCCGCCGGCGACGCCGCGACCGTCACCGCTTGAAGGATGTTGCCGGGGCCGTCGGCGCTGAGCGCGGTCGACGGGCGCATCGAACCGGTAATCACGACGGGCTTGTCGCTTTTCACGACGAGGTTGAGGAAATAGGCGGTTTCCTCGAGCGTGTCCGTGCCGTGCGTGATGACGACACCTGCGATGTCGGGCTGTCCAAGAAGCTGGTTCACGCGCTTCGCGAGCTTGAGCAAGACTTCGTTGGTGATGTTCTCGCTCCCGACATTCGACACCTGCTCTCCGAAAACCTGCGCCACTTTCCCGAGCGAAGGTACGGATTTCAGCAGCGCATCCGCCGTGAGCACACCGGACTTGTAGCCCGTGCTTTGCGTCTCGCTGAGACCGGTGCCGGCGATGGTGCCACCCGTGGCCAGCACGGCAACATGCGGAAGCGGCACGGGGGCGGGCGCTGCAGTTTGCGCATGGCCGATTGCAGGTGCAGTGAAGATCCAGATCATCAGCAGAAGCTTGCAGACAATCTTTCCATACTGGCTCGATCGAGCGCGTTCGTCTATCACATCGGACTCCGAATGAACGATAAAAGATTTCCGTCACGTCAAGCGATGCGTGGTCCTTAACCGACTTGCGCAATGACGCGGCCGGGGAAAGTCGGCTCCTCGCCGACATCGAATGCCTTGGCTTTCGACGATGAAAAGTGTAGAGAACCGCACGCTCGGACAAATTGTCCGGCAGCGACAATTATTGAATCTGATACTGCATTGGAGATTTTTTGAAGGCCGTCCTACCTGCGATTTCGTTTGGTATGGAGGTTAAAGCTCGACATTGCCGGTGGTTCCATCCGGTACGTACCCGCCTACCGCGCGGCCGGAGCTGACATAAAATAGAACGTATTCCGGACTGAAAAAAGGGGGCCGACATGAGGCGCCTCTATTTCCTCGTACCCGACACGCAGATGGCGAAGGCCATCGTGGATGACTTGCTGCGCGCTCGCATCATCTGGCGCCATATCCATGTCCTCGCGGATCACAGTGTCACGCTCGAAGAGTTACCCGAAGCGTCCTTGCTGCAAAGCAGCGATGTCGTGCACGCGCTCGAGCGCGGCGTCGCGCTCGGCGGCGCAACGGGCGCGCTCATCGGCCTCGTCGCGCTCGTCTACCCGCCTGCCGAGCTCGTGATCGCGGGCGGCGCCGTCGTCGCATTGACGGTGGCGGGTGCGGGCTTCGGGGCGTGGACGGCCGGGATGATCGGCATCGCCGAACCGAACGCGCGACTCGAGCGATTTCGGGAGGCGATCAAGGAAGGCCAGATTCTGATCATGGCCGACGTGCCGGCATTGCGAGAGCAGGAAATCGAGCAGATGATCGCCCAGCATTTCCCGAAGGCGGATCTGGAGGGCGGCGAGCCTACGTCACCGGTTTTTCCCTGACACGCGGAACCCGGCATGCACGGCGCCTGGGGCCGCCCCGCATCGAGCGGGTCGGCAGCAGGCAAGGGTGAAACCGGCATCCGTCCACGCAGACGATTTGTCGGAGTACTTAATTTACCCCGGCACGCCGGCACGAGGACGATTCCGTGACGGCCCCCTGCCCTTTTGGCGTTGCATCCGGTGAGATGCGCGTGACCGCGCAACGTCACGGCCTCCGCTCCCGTGTCGCGCCGCCGACGCCCGCCGCACGCCGATCCTGAACAGAACATCGTACTGCCATGCGACGCGCAGGGTTTTTGCACCTTGCGTTGCCCCCCATATCTGCCATTCTGAATCGAATAGCCGACGTATTTTCGACGCGCGAACCGTCAGCAAGGAGGTCGTATGGAACTGCACATTCAATCGCACCATTGGCAACGGCGCATGCCGGACTGGCTCGCCGCGGCCGTGGCCGGGCTTGCCGGGGGCGCCCTGGTGATCGTGCTCGAATTCTTCTGGTCGACCATGGTGCTCGATGAAAGTCCGTGGCAGCCGACCCACAAGATCGCGGCGATGGTGATGGGCCGTGGCGCGCTCGAACAGATGTCGGTGTTCAGCTTCAGCATCGTGGGAATGGCACTGCTGTTGCACTACGTGCTCGGCGCCATCATGGGGATGATCCTCGCCGCGATCATGGCGCCGTTCCGCTTCGATTCGAGCGTCGGCATGGAAGCCGTCATCGGGCTGGCTTTCGGGATCGTCGCGTACGTATGGAACTTCTACGTGATGACCGCCGTGTTCCCGTGGTTCATCTCGGAGCGGGGATCCGGACCGTTGCTGGCCAACCTGCTGTTCGGCGTGGTCACCGCCGTCGTCTACGGCATGCTCGAACGGCGCAAGCAGAACGCGATGCACTGACATGCCGTTGCTTCGCGCCGCGCGGGACGGCTGCCTCGACAACTCACGCCGGAGGCGGCCGTTTTGCATGTTGTCGCGGCAGGTGACGCCGTCCGTGGTGCGACGCGGGTATGGGGTGCTTCCCTCCTTCCTCTTGCGCTGCCTTGCGCGATGCAAGGCAGCAGACTACCTTTTTCTTTAGAGCCGCCGACGCCGCCTGGCGAATCGGTCCTGGTGGATTGCCGGCAAACAATCGTACGAAATTCGGCAAGGCGGCACGACGATGCCCGGAGCGCCGGTTGGCGGCTCCGGCGAGTGACGCGCGGCGAGGCGGCCCATGGTGCTTGCGATTGCCCTGATCGTGATCATCGCGTTGGCGGTGGGGTTTCACTTTGCCAGTCCCTGGTGGATCACGCCGATCGCGTCGAACTGGGTGCGCATGGACGACATGCTGACGATCACGCTCGTCATCACCGGCGCGTTCTTCATCGCCATCAACCTGTTCATCGCGATCGCGCTGATGCGCTACCGCCACCGCGGCGGGCATCGCGCGGCCTACGAGCCGCACAACAGGCGGCTGGAATGGTGGCTGATCGGCCTGACCGCCGTCGGTGTCGCGGCGTTGCTGGCCCCCGGTCTGTTCGTCTATGCGGACTACATCCGGCCGCCGCGCAACGTGCTGCAGATGGAGGTGCTCGGCCGCCAATGGCAATGGCGCTTCCGCTTCGCCGGCCCCGGCGGCAAGCTGGGCACGACGGACGTGCGCTATATCGGCAGCGACAATCCCTTCGGCCTGAACCCCGCCGACCCCAACGGCCGCGACAACTACCTGATCGAGACGCCCGAGGTCCATCTGCCGCTGAACCGGCCGATCCAGGTCCTGACACGGTCGCTCGACGTGCTGCACGACTTCTATGTCCCGCCGTTTCGTGCGCGCATGAACATGGTGCCCGGCATGGTGACGACCTTCTGGTTCACGCCGACCAAGGCAGGCCGTTACGACATCCTGTGCGCGCAGCTTTGCGGTGTCGGGCACGCGGGCATGCGCGGCGTGGTGGTGGTGGAAGACGATGCAGCGTTCTCGCGCTGGCTCGCGCAGCAGACCACCTTCGCGCAGCGGCAGCAGGCCAAGGTTCAGGCCGCGGCGGCAACGCCAGGCGGCAGCGCGCAGGCGCTTGCCGACCAGGGCAAGGCGCTCGCCGCGGCCAAGGGCTGTTTCGCCTGCCATACCGTGGACGGCAGCCCGCGCGTGGGTCCGACCTGGAAGGGCCTGTACGGCAAGACCGAAACGATGGCCGACGGCAGCACCGCGAAAGTTGACGACGCCTATCTGCGCGCCTTCATCCGCGATCCGGCGGCCCGCGTCGTGAAGGGCTATTCGCCCATCATGCCGCATTTCGACCTGAGCGATCAGGAGCTGACCGCGCTGGTGACCTACATCGAATCGCAAGGCGGCCCGGCTGCCGGCAGCACGGCCAACCGCCAGCCCTAGCGGAGCAGACGCAATGCCCTACGCGCACCTCGACCACGCCCCGAAAAGCTTCTGGACGCGCTACGTCTGGAGCCAGGACCACAAGGTCATCGCCGTGCAGTATGCGCTGACGGCCATCGCCATCGGCCTGGTCGGCCTCGTCCTGTCGGACCTGATGCGGTTGCAGCTCGGCTTTCCCGGCAAGTTCAGCTTCATCGACGCCAACCACTACTACCAGTTCGTCACCATGCACGGGATGATCATGGTGATCTACCTGCTGACCGCGCTGTTCCTCGGCGGCTTCGGCAACTACCTGATCCCGCTGATGGTGGGCGCGCGCGACATGGTGTTCCCGTTTCTCAACATGCTGAGCTACTGGGTCTACCTGCTGGCCGTGCTGGTGCTGGTGGCGAGCTTCTTCGTGCCGGGCGGGCCGACCGGCGCGGGCTGGACGCTGTATCCGCCCCAGGCCATCCTGCCCGGCACGCCGGGCGTCGAATGGGGCATCGTGCTGATGCTCGTGTCGCTGGCGATCTTCATCGTCGCGGCAACCATGGGCGGCCTGAACTACGTCACCACCACGCTGCAGGCGCGCACGCGCGGCATGACGCTGATGCGCATGCCGCTCACGGTGTGGGGCATCTTCATCGCGACCATCATGGCGCTGCTGGCGTTTCCGGCGCTGTTCGTGTCGGCCGTGATGATGCTGCTCGACCGGACGCTCGGCACCAGTTTCTTCATACCGGCCGTGGTGTCGATGGGGCAGTCGCTCAAGCATGCCGGCGGCAGCCCGCTGCTGTTCCAGCACCTGTTCTGGTTCTTCGGGCATCCGGAGGTCTACATCGTCGCACTGCCGGCCTTCGGCATCGCGTCGGACCTCATCAGCACCCACGCGCGCAAGAGCATCTTCGGCTACCGGATGATGGTGTGGGCCATCGTCGTCATCGGCGCACTGAGCTTCGTGGTCTGGGCGCACCACATGTTCGTCGCCGGCATGGATCCGTACTTCGGTTTCTTCTTTGCCACCACCACGCTCATCATCGCCATCCCGACCGCCCTCAAGGTCTACAACTGGGTGCTGACGCTGTGGCGCGGCGATATCCACCTGACCGTGCCGATGCTGTTTGCCATCGGCTTCATCAGCACCTTCGTGCTGGGCGGGCTGACCGGGCTCTACCTCGGCAACGTGAGCGTGGACATTCCGCTGTCGAACACGTACTTCGTGGTCGCGCACTTCCATATGGTGATGGCCGTGTCGCCGATCCTGGTGGTGTTCGGCGGCCTCTACCACTGGTATCCGAAGGTGACGGGCCGCATGCTCGACGACAGGCTCGGGCGCGCGCACTTCTGGATCACCTTCCTCGGCACGTACGCGATCTACTTCCCGATGCACTATCTCGGCATCCTCGGCATGCCGCGGCGGTATTACGCGTACGAGGGCTACAGCTTCATTCCGCATTCGGCGCAGACGCTCAACACGTTCATCACCGTCGCCGCGCTGATCGTGGGGGTCGGACAGTTGCTGTTCCTGTACAACCTGGCGTGGAGCCTCGTACGCGGCAAGCGTGCCGACGGCAATCCGTGGCGGGCCACCACGCTGGAATGGCAGACGCCGCAAACGCCGCCGGTGCACGGCAACTGGGGCGCCGCGCTGCCGGTCGTCTACCGTTGGGCGTACGAATACAGCCCGCCAGGACAAGCGGAAGACTTCGTCCCGCAAAACCAGCCGCCTGCAACAGCGCCGGAGCCGGAACCGGCCCGCCCGACGGTTCAACCCGGCGAGGCACGCAAATGACCACGCTGCCGCGCCCCTTCGTTCCCGATACGCCGCCGCCCGTCTTGCCGAATGCGAGCCGCGTCGGCCTGATCGTGTTCATGGCCGTGGCGACGGCCTTGTTTTCATTGCTGCTGCTCGCCTACGGCATGCGCATGCGCGAGCCCGACTGGCAGCCGATCCCGCATCCGGCGCTGCTGTGGTGGAACACCGGCGCGCTCGCGCTGGCCAGCGTCGCCATGCAGCGTGCCCGGCAGCTGACCGGGCATCGCGTGGCGTGGCTGGTGGGCGGCGGCCTGCTGGCCGCCGTGTTCGTGATCGGGCAACTGATCGCCTGGCGCATGCTGTCGGCGGCCGGGCAAACCGTCGTCGCCAATCCTTCCAACAGCTTCCTCTACCTGCTCACCGGCCTGCACGGACTGCACGTGCTGGGCGGGCTGGCGGCCTGGGCCGTGACGATCGCGCAGCGCCGGCGTGCGGATCCGTTCCGCGCCCAGCGCGCCATTTCGCTGTGCGCGCTCTACTGGCATTTCCTGCTGGCGGTCTGGCTCGTGTTGCTGGCGGCAATGTGGTGGCTCACCCCCGCGGTTGTCGCCGCCATCTGCGGACCGCTGTATGGAGCCGCGCCATGACCTCGCCCCCGCTCCCGCCCGAATCCGCCACCACCCCGCCCGCCGACGCCGGGCCCGACGGCTGGCGCGGCATCGTCACGGACTGGTCGGCCGACCGCGAAGCCTTCAAGGTGCCGTGGGGCAAGGCGATGATGTGGATCTTCCTGCTGTCGGACACCTTCGTGTTCAGCAGCTTCCTGATCGGCTACATGTCGGTGCGCATGTCGACCACCGCGCCGTGGCCCGACCCGTCCAAGGTGTTCGGGCTCACCGTGGCCGGCGTCGAGGTGCCCTTGCTGCTGATCGCGATCATGACGTTCACGCTGATCACCAGCAGCGGCACCATGGCGATGGCCGTGAATTTCGGCTATCGGCGCAATGCCCGGCGCGCCGCCGCGTTGTTGCTGGCGACCGCGCTGCTCGGCGTGACCTTCGTGTCGATGCAGGCCTTCGAATGGACCAAGCTGATCGTCCATGAAGGCATCCGCCCGTGGGGCAACCCGCTGGGCGCCACGCAGTTCGGCGCATGCTTCTTCATGATCACCGGGTTCCACGGCTTTCACGTGACCTGCGGCGTGATCTACCTGCTGCTGATCGCACGCAAGATCCTGCAGCCGGGGTTCACCGAGCACGGCAACTTCCAGATCGTCGAGATCGCCGGCCTGTACTGGCACTTCGTCGACCTGGTGTGGGTGTTCATCTTCGCGCTGTTCTATTTGTGGTGAGGCAGGCCATGGACCACACCGATCCCGCCGATCGACCCGACGCCGCGCACGGCCAGCAGCACCCGATCGGCATCTACCTGAAAATCTGGGGCCTGCTGTTCGTCCTGAGCACGTTGTCGTACCTGGTCGACTACTTCAAGGTGCAAGGCGTGGTGCGCTGGGTGCTGATCGTCGTGCTCATGATCGCGAAGGCCGGGCTGATCGTGTCGATCTTCATGCACATGATGTGGGAGCGTCTGGCGCTGGTGTACGCGATCCTGATACCGCCGCTGTGCCTGCTGGTGCTCATGGTGCTGATGGCGGCCGAAGCGCATCACACGTTCGGCATGCGGGCGCTCTTCTTTCATTGATCGCGTCGCCGGTTCGTTCTTCCGGCGGCGAACGCTTCGGATCACGTACGATCCGACTCTGCTCGAGGAGGGGGATGGGAACAACGCGCGCCTGGCGCGTGCCCGCATGCAGCCGAACGTTTGGAATTGGACGCTGGCCAGCACGCAGACATGTGTGACGAGAGGATGCGCACTGCCGCGAGCAGCGAGCATCCTCCCGGAGGGCGGCGATCAGTAGGCCGCCACCTTTTCGGTATTGCGTCGTTCCACGGACGTCCTGGATTTCGCCACTGCCGTGATGAACAACATGGTGGCGATGCCACCGGCGATCAGTGCCGGGTAAGCGGCCAGGATCTGGACCAGGGAATACTTCCAGCTCAACGGGCGCCCGACGCCAAGCATTGCCGCATAGAACCACGAGACGGCGGAAATCACGCCCGCGAAAATGGCAACCATGCGCCGTTCGAACGAAAGCTTCAGCAAGGATCCCGCTTTCCGCAATGCCGGCAGGACCGCGGAGTGCAGCGCGATACCGTTGAAGGTCAGCAACGCGACGATGCCGATCTTGGCCTGCAGCTTGGGATTGCCGAGATACCGGAGACCCTGGGTCCGCATGTCGAACGCAATAATCGCGATGCCGGTGATCCAGAGAATCGTCAGCGCCAACGTGACGGTGCGCTGCAGGCTGGCCAGATGAACCTGGGCAGGATCGGTAGGCGCGTCGGTATCCAGCAGTTGCCTGACCATCGCAATGTCGCTGGTCAGCACGAGACCAATCGCGACACAGCAGGCAATGAGATGAACATAGACGATTCCCATTCGTACGAATTCCATTTTCTGTCCTTTATCGGCGCGGTGCGCAAAGTTAAGTTGTACCGTCGTGAATCTGGGCGAATTCCGTCGATACATATTTAGGATTGCGACGCAAACATCAAAATTCGATCATGGATTCCGCTATCAAGCTGGCTCCAGTTCGGCATGACATGAACAACGTGGTGAGCCCATTCCGGTGCGTCTGGTCGCAACGGGCTGAATGCAGTCGAACCGACACCCATCGCGAGTTCGACCACTTGATCAAGCCCGCACGGCGTGCAGACTTGTAGTGTCGGATGGCTGGCCATCCGGGTATCCGGCATGCGTGACTTGCAGATTGAAAGGTCGCCCGACTGCCGGATGCTGCTGGGCGACGGGCAAAATTTAAAACAGCGAGCCCTGACGAATCAACCCGAGTTGTTACGAAATGCAAAGGACGTAACGAGCGCTGAATGCGCCGAGAGAAGGGTCGGACCGGGCGCAATTTCTGCTGATACGGAGTATGCGGAATTGTTCTGACCTGGATTCCGGAACTGATTGACGGGTCACGTCTTTTTACATTTGAGCGGTAAATAGTAAAGGGGTCGCAGTTCGCAGTGCATATTGCGAAACTTTCATATGTTGAATAGGGAAATTCTCGGTCATTCGGGATATTGTCGAGCATTGATTTTGTCAGACGAAACGCCAACGGCATCGGGCGTTGATGCACCGATCAGTGCCTGAAAATCTGCGCGGTTTGCCGAGAGATCTCCCGTCTCTTCCTTCGCATTACGCCGTCTGGCGGGGCTGAGCGTCAAACCGGCAGTGACGGCGGAGACACCGACCGGGTCGACATGACCAAAATCGGATGGCCCGAATTTTTTAGGGTATGGTTCCGCAATAAATCGAAGCAGATCGCGCGATCGGCCGAAAGAATATTTTTGACGACTGGCAGGAAGTAAAAATCGCGGACGTCAAAAATCAAAAATACCCTGATTAACCGAAATCAAAACCATGCCTTGCGAATACCTTTCGATCAAGGCCGAGAAATCCCGCCGGATCGAGATTCGTCGATGGCGGCTGAGGAAGTCGAGCCTCATTCGCAAAGCGCCGCTCATGCGTCGGTTTGAGCGTTCACCAAACGCCGCTGCAACGTGCTCGTGCGCGTCGAGCGCGGTCGCCCCTCGGATTGCCTTCTCCCGGCAGTCCCGTCGAATCCGGGAATAACCGTCGTGTGCTCACGGTATTGCAGGAAACACGAACCGGGTGACCCCTATGGACATCATCGACACGGCCCATGCAACGGATACCAAACAGGAATCGCCCGCGGTGCGCACACCGCACCGTGAATCGAAAGTCCGGATGCAATCCGTGCTGCGCGGTCTCCAGCTCGGATCGGGCGTGGTGCTGCTGACCTATCTCTTTCTGCACCTGATCAATCATGCACTCGGAATCTGGTCACTCGAACTCGCCGGACGCGGTCTCATGCTGGCCTTGCGGCTCTGGCGCAGCGCACCGGGGACGTTCGTGCTGTACGGTGCGGCTTCGCTTCATTTTGCGTTGGCGTTGCACACGATATACGGGCGCCGCCACTGGGCACTGCCGCCCGCCGAATGGCTCCGCCTCTGGGCAGGCCTCAGCCTGCCGCTGCTGCTGATCCGCCACGCGGTGACAACCCGGCTCGCGTCCTCGCTCTACGGCTTCGAGCCGGACTACGAGCGTGTCGTCACCGTGCTGCTCACCAGCGGCACGCAGGGCCTGCAACTGGCCCTGCTCGCACCCGGCTGGATACACGGATGTCTCGGACTGTGGTTCCGGTTGCGCCATCATCCGCGGGCGTGCCGCGCCAAACCCGCGCTGCTGGCATTCGTCGCCCTGCTGCCGTTGCTCTCCGCAGGCGGCTTTGTTCATATGATGCGCGTCGTCGAGGCGAAGGGCTCGCTGTATCTGCCCCCCGATCCGAAACTGGTTTCACACCAGCTCGCCCTTGACGCGTGGCGTCACTATCTCGTCACCCTCTACGTGTGCCTGATCATCGGCGCGTTGATCGCGGGCCTGTTGCGCAACCGCCTTGAACGTCGACGGTTGCAGAACGCGTGACGACGATCGGGAAGCTCCGGCCGAGCGGCGGCGGCCGGCACGCCTCATCCCCGTCGATCAGGGTTGACGTTTGCCGCGACCACCGGCGGGTTTCCCGGCCGGCTTGCGTGAACCCGCAGCCGCCTTGCCGGCGGGTTTGCCGCGCGGCTTTTGCACGCTGAACGGACTGCCGCTCAACACGCTCGCGCTCTTGCCCGCGGCGCCGGCACGCTGCCCCGCGGCCTTGCGCTTGCCGTCCCCACCTTGCGGCTTCGGCTTCTTGCCGGTCGCCGGCATGGCCCCCGCCCCACCTTGCGGCACCTTGGGCTTCTTCGGCTTTTTGGGCTTCTTGATGATCTGCCCCGTCGCGCTGGTTTCCGGCACGCGGTGTTCGGCTTCGAAACCCGGCTCCTCTTCACGGCGCAGCGTCTGCCGGATCAGCGCTTCGATCGCGGCCAGCTGCGGTGCTTCATCGGCACACACCAGCGACACCGCCACGCCGCTGGCGCCCGCGCGGCCGGTACGGCCGATACGGTGCACATAGTCTTGCGCGACGATCGGCAGATCCACGTTGATCACCAGCGGCAGGTCGTCGATATCCAGCCCGCGCGCCGCCACATCGGTCGCGACCAGCATCTGCACTTCGCGCGTCTTGAAGCGCTCCAGCGCACGCAGGCGCGCGGGCTGCGGCTTGTCGCCGTGGATGGTGTCGACCGCATAGCCCGCTTCATCCAGCATCGCCGCCAGGTAGTCCACGCCATTGCGGGTCTTGACGAACACCAGCGCGTGGTCCCAGTTGTTCTCGGCCACCAGGTGCATAAAGAGGTCGGGCTTGTTGCGCTTGTCCACCGGCACCACCCACTGCTTGATCTTGCTGGCCGTGACGTTGGGCGGGCTGACGCTGATATCGACCGGGCTGTGCAGAATGGTCGCCGCCATCGCGCGAATATCGTCGGTAAACGTGGCGGAGAACAGCAGCGTCTGGCGCCGGGCGGGCAACGCAGCAAAGACGGCGTTGAGTTCGCGCGCAAAACCCAGATCGAGCATCCGGTCGGCTTCGTCCAGCACCAGCGCCTGCACCTGGTCGAACTGCACCGCGTTCTGCCGGTTGAGGTCCAGCAGACGGCCCGGCGTGGCAACGAGCACATCCACGCCCTTGCGCAGCTTCATCATCTGCGGGTTGATGCTCACACCGCCGTAGGCGGCCAGGAACCGCAGGTCGAGACCCTTGCCGTATGCGACGAAGCTCTGCAGCACCTGTTCGGCCAGCTCACGCGTGGGCACCAGCACCAGGACACGCGCACGGTTGCTGGACACCGCCGGCCCGTGTTGCACCAGCCGCTGCAACAGCGGCAGCGCGAAACCCGCCGTCTTGCCGGTGCCGGTCTGCGCCGCGGCCATGACGTCCTTGCCGCCGAGCACCGCGGGAATCGCCTTGGCCTGCACCGGCGTCGGTGTCTGGTAATTGAGGTCCTGCAGATTACGCAGCAAGGGATCGATCAGGCCAAGCGAGGCAAAAGACATGGACGTGTTCCGGGCTAAAACCGCAATTCTAGCCGTTACCGCCGCGGCGACCGCATCGCGCGGGCCGAACGCCGCGCCGCGCGATGCGGCGTCACCGGTCCTGTTTCGACGCGCCGCGCGTGAACGGCTGCGGCCGCCTGCCCGCCGCCTGGCGATCGATCATCCAGCCGGGATAACCGGCAGGCACCGCACTGACCGCATCAAGATGCGCGAGTTCGTCCGCGGTCAGCGCGACCTCGGCCGCGCCGAGATTGTCTTCGAGCTGTTCGACCCGTTTGGCGCCGATGATGACGCTCGTGACATGCGGCTTGGCGAGCAACCACGCGAGCGCGATCCGCGCGACCGACACACCGCGCGCGTCGGCGATGGCGCGCATCGCGGCAACGCACGGCCAGGCCCGCTCGAGATCGACCGGCGGAAAATCGAAATGGCTGCGCCGCGACCCTGCTTCGGCCGGCGCCCCGGGGCCGAACTTCCCCGAAAGCAGTCCCCCGGCGAGCGGCGACCAGACGAGCAGGCTCATCTGCTCGTCGATCGCGAGCGGTACCAGTTCGTGCTCGACGTCCCGTCCGGCGATCGAATAGTAGGCCTGCAGCGTCTCGAAGCGCGTCGCATGGAGCGCCTGGCTGAGCCCGAGCGCCTTGCCGATCTTTCCGGCGCGCCAGTTCGAGACGCCGACATGGCGAACCAGCCCCTGCCGCGTCAGATCGTCGAGCGCCCGCAGCGTCTCTTCGATCGGCGTGACGGGGTCGTTCGCGTGTATCTGGTAGAGGTCGATGTGGTCGACCTGGAGCCGTTCCAGGCTTCGCTGCACGGAATCCATGATGTGGCCGCGCGACGCCCCCTGATCGTTGGGCTTCGGGCCCATCACGCCCGCCGTCTTCGTCGCCAGCACGATCTCGCCGCGCGGCACGCCGAGGTCCCGGAGCGCCTGTCCGACGAGGCGTTCCGACTGACCGAACGAGTAGATGTCGGCGGTATCGATGAAGTTGATGCCCTCGGCCAGTGCGCGGGAAATCAGCCGGGTCGCGTCGTCCTGGCCGACCGCGCCGATCGACGCCCACATGCCGGCATCGGCATTGCCGCCCAGCGTCATCGTGCCGAGACACAGCTCGGAGACATACAGGCCCGTGCGGCCTAGTTGCTTGTATTTCATGGCCGTTTCCTCATGGTCGGCTGGAAAGCGTGCGGTGGCGTCCGGTCAGGCGCCCCGCACGCCGGGATGTCAGCTGATTCGCGCGTGCCCTGCCCGAAACTGTCCGGCGATCGTTGCGACGCGTGCGCCATAGCGGCGTGCCGTCTCGAGATCCCCTGGCGACATCTCGTCGGGCGACGCGTCGGCCGGCGTCTGCGCCATCGGCGCGAGATAGGAGCCCATGCGATTCAGGTCGTCGCGCATCGACGCCTTCAGGTTCGCCGGCTTGATGTCCATGCTCACCCAGACACCGCCGTGCTGCCCGGCGAGTAGCACGAAGTATTCGAGCGTATTGAGCTTGTCGCCGTTGACGCTCGCGCTATTGGTGAAGCCGCCGAAGATCTTGTTGCGCCACCGGCCGTCGAACCAGGCCTTCGACGATGCGTCGGCGAACTTCTTGAACTGCCAGCTGGGGCCGCCCATGTAGGTCGGCGAGCCGAACAGGATGGCGTCGGCGCCCGCGAGCGTGTCCCACGCGTCCGGTGCGATGTTTCCGTCGGCGTCGATTGCGACGAGGACGGCGCCCGCGCCCTCGGCGACAGCCGTTGCCATACGCCGGGTATGCCCATAGCCGGAGTGGTAGACGACGGCCGTCTTAACCGGTGCGATGTGTTGTGTCATGGTTGCGCCCTTTCGTTCAGGTGGTCGTCGGGAGACGACATCGGAAAGCACTCTACTGAGTCGCAATTGAGTTATAAATGACGGCCGATTGAACGTTCTGTTACTCGCCGAGTGAACAATGCAAAACCTCGATGCGCTGTTGATCTTTGCCCGTGTCGCCGAAATGACGAGCTTCACGCGGGCGGCCGAAAGCCTGGGCATCCAGAAGGGACGTGTCTCGATGGTGATCCGTCGACTCGAGCGCGACGTGGGCGTTGCACTGTTGCATCGGACGACGCGGAGCGTGCAGCTGACCGAGGACGGACGCGCGTTCTATTCGCGCGCACGGGACCTGCTGGCCGAAGTCCAGGAATTGCAGTCGATGTTCTCCGGCAACGGCACGCGACTGCGGGGAAGATTGCGCGTCGACATGCCGACCGAACTGGCCCGCAGTGTCGTGGTTCCCGCACTCCCGCAACTGATGGCCGCGCATCCGGAGCTGGAACTGGAGCTGTCGAGCACTGATCGGCGTGTCGATCTCGTCCAGGAAGGCTTCGATTGCGTGATCCGTCTGGGCCCGATCGTGGACGAGACGCTGATCGCGCGACCGCTGGGCCGGCTGCGCATGATCAATGCGGCGAGCCCCGGCTACCTGGCGCGATACGGCGTACCGCATACGCTCGACGATCTGCTCGGCCAGGGACACCGGATGGTCCACTACACGCTGACACTCGGCGCGCGTCATCCGGGATGGGAGTACCCGGACGGCACCGGCTATGCATCGCTGCCGTTGCCGAGCGCGATGCAGGTCAACAGCGTGCAGACCTATCACGCTGCCGGGCTGGCCGGCATCGGCTTGATCCAGGCCGGATATTCAGGGGTCGCGACTCACATCGAAAGCGGCGCGCTGGTGGAGGTGCTGCCCGATCTGCGCCCGGAGCCGCTGGCCGCGTGGCTCGTCGTGGCCCATCGGCGCAATCTGTCGCCGCGCGTTCGGGCGTTCATGGACTGGATCGAGCGGGTGCTGGAACCGTATTTCGACTGAGGGCGGCGCGGCGGATCGGCTCGGGGGGCATGGCCCGTGGCCGGGAAACCGATGAGGCTGCTCATGCGGTTGGCCGGGCCGCCGACATGGGGCGCCTGCAAGCTGCGCCGTAACCGGCGACCTCGCGTCGTGACGCCGCAGCTAATCCTTCGGCGCGGGCGGCAGAGGAATCCAGTGCGTGTACGCCGACTGCAGCAGCGCGACGTCGTCGAATCGAGCGACGACCGCAAATCCTCGTGAATCCCACGCCAACACATTAGACGCCGAGTCCGCATCCTGACGCGTCGGGCAGTGCTGATCCGCCGGAATCCAGTTCTGGCCCTGACGTGCCCCCTGCCATCCATCCCAGGCGGCCGCCGCACGTGTTCCCCTGACGTAGCCGCCCTGGTCCCGAACGCGATAGGCCAGGTCGGCGCGATATTCCACCGGCGTGTCGCGGAACCACCATTGTTCAAAAAGCTCTCTCTCGGTGCTCACCGACTTCTCCAGTGACGCAGCTTCAGCTTGAATCCGCGGCCGCGAATTCGGCTACGCCCAGCACCGTGCAATTCGCGTTCCTGCGGCCTCGCAGGCTGACTTCGTCGCCCATCAGGCCGAATCGGACTGCCCTCGGCGCGGCGCGAGCCCAGCTTGCCAGCCCGTCAGCATATCGCGATGTGCTGCAACGATGCTGTGCGGCACGCGGCATCGTCGTCATGGATTGCGCCATGAGTCGAAGGCCGCTTGCTGGCTACCATGCGCCGAACTTCGCTTGAATGTCAAAGCATCGACACGTTGCCGATTTGGCACGAAGCGCGGCGAAATCACGCTCCGGTCAAGTCGATGCCGCGGGGATGGCAGTCGCAAAAGTCAAAGGTACTCACGGAGTACGAATTGCCCATGAATCGACCGGAAACGTGGTGTTTATAGGCGAATTTGCCCGACTGTCGACGAGCATACTTGAGACCGCGACGACCATCCCGCACACGCCACCGAACTTCAGCTTTCCCGTGCGTCGGACCGCACGAGACTCGCCCGCACCTTGACGTCAGAGGGTCATCAACAATCGCAACTGGTGTTCGGTTTCCGTTCCCTTGACCAGCGCATAACATCGCGTCTCCCGTCGCTCGATCGCAGAAAGGCCTTCAGCATCGGAGAAGGTGTTCCATGCGACGCCGTCGATACTTGCCCATTCTCCGCGGGTTCGTGCAAAGGCGCGCAACAGCGGACTGGCTTCACGGCGCAGAACGACACGGTCCGCATTCAGCACACAGGTCGACCAGCCACCGCGGAGGATCAGGTAACAGGGTACCGAACGGTGATCAATTCTCGTGAGCACAGTTGTTTCTTCCATTTTCATCGCGACGAGGTCCAACGGTTCGCATTGCAGACGAAGTTATCGACCCGATCGAAGCGTGCGCGGCCACGGCCGGATGGTGAAGCCGGCCGGATCGCGACACATCCTGACGGCGGACGCTTCTGCTCGTGCGGCCCCGCACGGCAGCCCCGCTCGCGACAACCAGACAGGGAGGAGCCCATGCTCTTCAATACGACACGCTTCCGGATCGATCCGACGCCCCGCAGGGCCGATGGCGAGTACATCGCACATGCGAGAATCACCACGACGCTGCTGGACGGAGGTGAGAGAGAGGTGCATTCCAGCGGCGATCTGGCCGGCTTCGATGCGCGCGACGATGCGATTGCGTACGCGACGCAATGGGCGCAGGGATGGCTGGCCGCTCAATTTGGCTGAAGGCAAGAAGGCGGTGGCGCAGCTGTGGCTCGAGCGTCGGGCATCGTGGCTGCGTTACCGCCTGGGATGCTTCATTTCCTCGGCTTCCATCGCGGCGAGCCGCTCTTCACTCGCAGATACGGATTCCATGGCTTCGTCGATCGAAGTCAATGCATATTCGCAGGCCAGTTTCACTTCTTCAACGATAGTCTCTGGCTGCTCGTCGTCGCCAGGCGGCGGGGAAAGCATGTCTGCGAGCATCATGGCCAACTCGGGGGTGTCCCATGGTTCGCCCTTTTGCGCCTTCTTCTTTATATAGTGCCGGATTTCCGCGTCTTGCTCGGGCGAGAGTGGAAGGTGTCGAAACGTGTTGCCTGGGTTAGCGTCAATCATGTGTTGCTCCGAAATTCGAATGCGACTCCCGTGGGCTGCTCCCTGCCATGCGCGTGCACCCGGAACAAGACGAGAACGAAGGAGCAGCTTCCTATTTTCGGCAGCGCGAATCCTGAATGCGTTCGAGGCGGACCAAAAGCTCGTCCACCTGCAGTGCGAGGACCTTGCTTCGCTCGGATCGTGTGCGGAGCTTGTCGAGCTTGACTCTCCAGTACGCGGGATCGTTCACGGACGATCGGTTGATGAAGGCGTGTTGCGCTTGCTCGAGCAGCCCGACCGATCGTCTGATATGGGCCAACTCGCGTTCCGCGTCGCAGTACCAACTCATGTTTGCCGCCTTCCGATCATGATTTTCATCCTGGTTGCTGCATGGCGCGACGCGCGTACCGATCATTTCTTCCTGCCGCTGCGCGGCGGCCGACCGGCATGCTGCCTGCGTCGTCCGGCCGCGGTACCGCATGCCGGGGATCGGTACGGCGACGTAAGCCCCCCTCGGCCGGCACGCTGTTCCCGCCGTTCTTCTAGTACATCTTGCGGGGCGGCAACATGCGCTTCGCCCGCAAGCGCTGCCGGGCAACTGCACTGGCTTTTTTCCGCTTGCGCTCCGTCGTGGGCTTTTCGTAGCTGGTGCGACTGCGCAACTCGCGAATCAGCCCGGTCTTCTCGATACCGCGCCGGAAGCGCCGCAGCGCGACATCGATGGGTTCGTTGATCTTCAGTGTGATGGTTGTCATGTAATGCCTGTTGGAAAACGTTCGAATAAAACTAGCCGAGTCGTGTCATGACGGTGCTCGCTATCGCGTCGGATTCGAACTCCGAATACCCGGCTCCGATCGAAAATGCGCGCACCGCCGCGAACATCTGCAGCTCTTGTTGATGGCACCGCGCAGAATGGGTCATTCCAGCGGGCAGGACAGCATCGCTCCGAGTGAGCTTGCACCGCTGGACCAGATCGAGAAGCTCGTCGACGATCATTTCGCCCTCCAAATTGATGGCAAGTCACGCTGCCATGCGAGTCGTGTCAGAGGGCGTCCGAAAAGAAGGCCAGCTTTTCGCGATCGTCGTCAATGACGCGCTCGGCATAGCGCAGCGACGCACGCCGTGCGTCACCGGCCGTGTCGAACGGGCCGTCGCCGACGAGCCTGAAAGTCTGGCTCTGCGTCAGCGTGTCGGTGGTGCCGCGAAGACAAATCTTGACCGCTGCATCGAAGCCGGCCTCGTAGTTGTGCGGCAAGCCATCCAGCGCAGGCACGTGCGGGTAAATCAGTGGATAGATCTCGAATCCACGGTAGATATGCATGCTCATCATGAACTCCTGACGATCGCTTCTCGGCGACTCGCAAGGACGAGCGTAGGCAGCCAGCATCGCCTGATGCATGGCGCGACGGGTCGTGGTGAAAGGGACAAACGTTGCGCGCGAGGCAATGCGCGACGCAACACGGTGGCAGGTGGAGGGCGAGCGGTCGAACAGCAAACGGAGGCTCGAACGAAACCATCATACGCGCATCGTCGATCGGGTGTCCATCTTATTTCGACCGCAACGAGGCAGATGACGAAGTGCGTTGTCGCGCCGTGATCGCGGCTCACCCCATGCCGCCGTGCCCTCGTTCGTCGAAACGCTTTCGCCGTGGCGAGTCGACCAGATGAAGACCACGCCGATCACCGTCGTCGACGAGCATCTTCCCGGCGCCCAGACTTTTGCATCTCCACCATCTTCCTTCGGTCGACCGAATACAGAAGCAACGCCGCCTGATGCAAGCCGCCGAGGCATGCACGCACCCGTTCATTGATCCGACGATAGCGGACAGCCGTGGCCACCCCGACTCACGCCGCCGATCATTCGCCGGCGGCGTTCGATCCGGCGTTGACGGCTGCAGCCAGCGCGGCGATCCGCTCGGCGCGCAACAGCACCGGCCGATCGACCATCTTCCCGTCGACCGTCACCACGCCGCCATTCGAATCGCGCATCGCATCGAGCACCCGCCGGGCCCAGCGCGCTTCGTCGTCGCTCGGTCGAAAGCATCGGTGCACGAAGCCGATCTGCTTCGGATGGATGCACAGCTTCGCGCCGAATCCCAACTGCATGCCGTTGAATGCATCGCGCGCGATACGCTCGCCGTCATCGATATCCGGCGTCACGCCGTCGACCGGCGATTCGATCCCGGCCACCCGCGAGATCAGCACGAGTTGCGAGCGGAAGTGATTGAGCGAAACGCCATCGTCCGACATGCCCATGTCCGCGATGAAATCGAGCGTGCCGAACATCAACCGCTCGACGTACGGCGCTTTCGCGACATCGAGCGCGTTCCACATGCCGTGTGCGCTTTCGATCAACGGATAGACCGGCACACGCCGACGCGCGAGCGCAACGGCAGCGCACACGTCGTCGGCACGCTCGGCCTTCGGCAGCACGATACCGGCCACGCCCTTCAACGCGCCGAGCGCGGCATCGGCCTCGAACCATCGCGTGTTCCGCGCGTTGATCCGCACGAGCACCGGATGCTCGGGCGAAACCCACGCCGCTATCGCATCGCGCGCCGCCACTTTCGCCTCCGGCTCGACGGCATCCTCGAGGTCGATGATGATCGCATCGGCGCCGCTTGCGAGCGCCTTGTCGAAGCGCTCCGGCTTGCTCCCCGGCACGAACAGATACGACTGGGCCGGCGCCACGCGGCCACCGCCGGCGCGCATCGCGGCATCAGACGGCATCGACCACCTCCGGAACCCGTTCGAACAGATCGCCGACGAGGCCGTAGTCGGCCACGCTGAAGATCGGCGCTTCCGGATCCTTGTTGATCGCGACGATCACCTTCGAATCCTTCATGCCGGCCAGATGCTGGATCGCACCCGAGATGCCGACGGCGATGTACAACTGCGGCGCGACGATCTTGCCGGTCTGGCCGACCTGGTAGTCGTTCGGCACGTAGCCGGC